>JAILQN010000117.1 GCA_024699005.1 Clostridia bacterium | reverse complement strand
GGGGCAAAGGAGTCTATATAATCGTAAATGTCTTTTATTTTCATAGCTTTCCGTTTAATGTGCAATTAGCAATGTGCAATGTGCAATTATGGTTCATTTTTGCTGAAGCAAAAATGTTGTATTGACGCGCTGATAGTTTATTCGGCAAAATGGTTTTCTCCGCGAAAGGCCCATTTAACAGGGAATCTTACCGGGGCGGTGTATTCTGTATAATTGCGATTTCTCAAGCGCAATTGCACATTGCACACTGCACATTGCACATTACACACTAACATCCGCCGTCATTCCGAGGCTCTCTTTATATCTCTCCAGCACCGGAGCGACTTCGTTCTCAAAGAACGCTTCCGTCTGCTGCGGAGCGAAACCTACGTAATTCTCCGGGCGGAGAGAGGCGAGTATTTCCTTTTTCGTCATGCCGAAGGCCGGATCGGCAGCGATCCTGTCGGCAAGGTCGTTCTCTCCCCCGTTCTTGACTATCCTGCCCGCTTCCATGGAATACTGCCTGATCTTCTCGTGCAGGGCCTGTCTGTCGCCGCCCTTATATTTCACGGCGTCCATCATGATGTTTTCGGTCGCCATAAAGGGCAGCTCGGCTTTCAGGCGGGCGTGTATCATTTTATCGTAGACCACCAGCCCGTCCGCCACGTTCAGATAAAGGGTCAGGATGCCGTCCGCGGCGAGGAAGCCCTCCGCTATGCTGACTCTGCGGTTCGCCGAATCGTCCAGAGTGCGCTCGAACCACTGGGTCGCGGCTGTGATCGCCGGGTTCTGGCAGTCGCAGATGATGTAACGCGCCAGGCCCGCGATACGCTCGGAGCGCATGGGGTTGCGCTTGTAAGCCATGGCGGAGGAACCGATCTGGTTTTTCTCAAAAGGCTCTTCTATCTCCTTGAGGTGCTGCAGAAGCCTTATGTCGTTCGAGAACTTGGTGGCGGACTGCGCGATACCCGAAAGCGCGGCGAGCACTTTGAAGTCGATCTTCCGGGTATAAGTCTGCCCGGAAACAGGCATAACGCGGGCGTAGCCCGTTTTTTCCGCGATCTTTCTGTCCAGCTCCCGGACTTTTTCTATATCACCGTCGAAAAGCTCCCTGAAACTCGCCTGAGTTCCGGTGGTTCCCTTGGAGCCGAGCAGAGGCATATCTTCGATAAGACGCTCTATGTCGGCGAGGTCAATCAGAAGATCCTGCGCCCACAGCGCGGCGCGCTTGCCCACGGTGGTGGGCTGCGCGGGCTGAAAATGCGTGAACGCAAGGCAGGGCAGATCCTTGTATTTCAGGGCGAAATCCTTCAGCACGCTCAGGATATTCGCGATCTTCGCCGCAAGCAGCTTAAGACCTTCCGTCATGGCAATAAGATCGGTATTGTCCCCCACGTAGCAGGAAGTCGCACCCAGATGGATGATCGGTTTCGCCTTGGGGCACTGCTCGCCGAAGGCGTAGACGTGCGCCATGACGTCGTGCCGGACAATTTTCTCCCGCGCCTCTGCGACCTCGTAATTGATATCGTCGGCGTGGGCCTTCATCTCGTCTATCTGCTCCTGCGTTATATCCAGCCCGAGCTCGCGCTCCGCCTCGGCAAGTGCTATCCACAGCCTGCGCCATGTGCGGAACTTGAAATCGGGCGAGAATACGTACTGCATCTCTTTTGACGCATAACGGGAATTAAAGGGAGTTTCGTATACAGGTTTCATTGTATTTTTTCCTTACTTCTTTTCAGTGAAGCTAACGGTATCAATAATTAGCAATTAGCAATGTGCAATGTGTAATTGCGCTTTGGAAATCGCAATCATACATAATACACCGCCCCGGTAACGATCCCCCGCCGAGGGGGACTTTCGCGGAGAAAACTATTTTTCCGAATAAAATATCAGCGCGACTATATACCATTTTTGCTTCAGCAAAAATGAACCATCATTGCACATTGCTAATTGCACATTGCACATTAATCACAGCCGTACTTTAAATTTGAACGGAAGATATCTCTAAATCGACGCGATCCTCTCCACCGCTTCAACCGTTCTCGCGGCGTCGCCGAAGGCGGTCAGGCGGAAATAACCCTCGCCTGCCGGTCCGAAGCCGGAGCCGGGAGTGCCGACGACCTGTACTTTATTAAGAAGCAGATCGAAGAATTCCCAGGAGGTCAGCCCGTCCGGAGCCTTGAGCCAGATATAGGGCGAGTTGACGCCGCCGTAGACGCGGTAACCGAGGTTTTTGAGTCCGTCATAGATAACGCGGGCGTTCTTGCGATAATATTCTATATTCGCCTCGACCTGCTTTTTGCCCTCTTCGGAGAAGACCGCCTCGGCGCCGCGCTGGGTGATATAGGACACGCCGTTGAACTTTGTGGCCTGCCTTCTTGCCCACATCGCGTTCAGTTCCGTGCCGTTCACTTTCAGATCGTGGGGGATGATCGTATAAGCGCATCTCGTGCCGGTAAAACCGGCGGTCTTGGAAAAGCTGCGGAATTCTATGGCGCAGGTCTTTGCGCCGGGCAGCTCGAATATGCTGTGCGGCACGTCCTCATCGACGATAAAACGCTCATAGGCCGCGTCGAACAGGATCACGGAGCCGTTTTCGTTCGCGTAATCGACCCATTTCTGCAGCTCGGTTCCGGATATCGTCATTCCCGTCGGGTTATTGGGGAAACAGAGATAGATCATGTCCACGTGCTCGGTGGGCAGGGCCGGGCAGAAACCGTTTTCTTCCGTGCAGGGCATATAGTATACGTTTGACCACTTGCCGTCTTTGAAATCCCCGGCGCGTCCGGACATTACGTTGGTATCCACGTAGACGGGATAGACCGGATCGCAGACTGCTACGGTGTTATCGATACCGAAAAGATCCACGATATTGCCGCAGTCGCTTTTGGCGCCGTCGGTTATAAAGATCTCGTCATCGGAAAGGGTGACGCCTCTCGGCGCGAAGTCGTTCTGATTTATGGCTGTTTTGAGGAAGTTGTACCCCCATTCGGAGGGATAACCTTTGAAAGTCTCCGAACTGCCCTGCTCATCAACGGCCCTGTGCATGGCTTCAAGCACCGCAGCGGGCAGCGGACGGGTCACGTCGCCGATGCCCAGACGGATGATGACCGCCTGCGGATGCTCCGCGGCGTACGCCGCGACCTTCTTCGCGATATCGGAAAACAGGTAATTATTCTGAATTTTAAGGAAATTGGTGTTTATGTTCATACGAAAACCTCCGTCTTGATATTCTGCTTTATTATACTATCTGCGTTGGGGTATTGCAATCAATTTTTATCATTACAGAACAATTCGCCGGAGTTTTACACTTTTCAATGGAATTCAGCCCCTGAAAAACACACTTTTCAATACAATTCGGGGCTGAAAAAATACACTTTTCAATTTCAGAAACATTTTTCGGCAGATTTTTATATTTTTGCAAAATCTGCCGAAAAATACATTGACAGTTTCCCCATTAATACTTATAATGATAAAGAATGAAAACACGGAGGCATCAGAATGGACTACATCAAACGACATCTGGAAGATAAAGTGATTTCTTTGTCCCGTTCATATTCAGCCATTCTGATAACGGGACCGAGACAGTCCGGCAAGATGACCATGCTCAGGATGCTTGCCGAAAAAGAAAACATCGGGCGTGAATACGTATCGCTCGACGATATTTCCGCGCGCGACATGGCAAAGAACGACCCCGCAATGTTTCTGCAGCTGCATAAGCCCCCTGTCCTGATAGACGAGGTACAGTATGCGCCGGAGCTTTTCACATATATCAAAATACATATAGATAAAAACCGCAATCCCGGCGATTTCTGGATGACCGGCTCTCAGATTTTCCGGCTTATGCGCGGTGTGCAGGAGTCTTTGGCAGGACGCGTGGCGCTGCTCCATATGTCGCCGCTGTCTCAGCGTGAGATAACCGGCAGAACCGCGGTTCCGTTCACCACAGATTTAGACACGCTGACAGCCGAGAGCAGAAAAACAGAGCCGGTCACCGCGCCGGAAGTTTACAAAAGAATCTGGAATGGCAGTATGCCGGGAATCGTCAGCGGAGCGTTCCCGGACCGCGATATCTATTATTCATCGTATATTTCGACTTATATCGAACGGGACGTGCGCGACCTGTCGGGCAATATAGACGCATTGAAGTTCAATCGTTTTGTTACTTCAATGGCGGCGCGGACTGCTCAGATATTGAATTTCAGCGCTGTTGCCGAAGATGCTGAAATCGATATCCGGACTGCGAAAGCCTGGACAAATATTCTCGAAACACTCGGTATCGTTTTTATGCTGCATCCTTATTCCAACAACGTACTTAAACGTACGATCAAAACGCCGAAAGTATATTTTTACGATACCGGACTCGTTTGTTATCTTACGAAATGGACGTCTTCGGAAACGGCGGAAACAGGCGCGATGAGCGGCGCTCTGCTTGAAAACTATACGGTATCCGAGATCGTCAAAAGCTACCAGGGCGCCGGGAAGGAACCGTATATTTATTACTACCGCGACCGCGACGCCAAAGAGATCAACGTCGTCATCGAGGGCGACGGAAAACTCTGCCCGATCGAGATAAAGAAAACCGCCCTGCCGGATAAACGGATAATTAAGACCTTCGGAGTTCTTGAAAAAGCGCCGCTGATGATCGGTACAGGCGCCGTTCTTTGCATGGCGGAACATCTCGGAGCTTTTGACAGAAACAATCTGATCGTACCGATTTGGATGATATAGGTTGATTTTGTTCTCGCGGAAAGAAGTGGGATCGCAGTGTTGTCAATATGATTCAGCACCTGTCATGTATCTGCCGCTGCAGTTCTCAACGGCTCTTTTGCTGCATTGCTCCGACCGCGGCCCCCTGTTAGGAAACTTTTCCTCAACCGTGGACCCCTCCGCCACCTCCGGCGGCACCTCCCCTTGGCAGGGGAGGCTTGAATGGTAACCGCGCTTCGCGCGGATTTATATATAATGAATAGCTGCCCGACAGATATCTTTATGCCGGGCAAAAACAATATGATCACCGTTCGCGGAGCGAACGCAACCTTATAGTCCTCCCCTGCCAAGGGGAGGACCGCGAAGCGGTGGAGGGGTCTGCGGTCAAAGCAAAGCTGTTGTCAGGAGCCTGACCTGAACGTACAGAATGTATTTTCTCTCAGGCAGCTTTCACAAATTCATTCTGAAGCTTCGCCGAATACCTGAGTATCTGCCGCGCGTCACCGGCAAGGATCTGACCGTCCCCGTCCACGTCAGCGGCAAGGATTTGTATTTCACTGAGAGATTCAAGCTTTGCCGAAGTGCGGAGCGCAAGCCGCGCGTCCTCTGCAAGTATCCTCCCGTCACCGTCAACGTCTCCGGAGACGTATATCACCGTCGTCATAGTCCTGAACGGGTCCAGCTCCGCAAAACAGGGTTTCAACTTAAAATCCGACGTCAAAAAACCCCAATGTGCACCGACGGTACCCTCGTCTGCCGCTTTCCACGGTTCATCCGCGGCGTCGAAAAACAGCACCTGCGTATTCGTGGAAAGAGACCATTCGCGGATTGCGGCATAGTATTGCGCTGCTTCGGCTTCTCCGGCTTTCGCGTTTGTGATTTCGGACTCTCCCGCCGTGGGCCACCCGGTCTCCGAAACGACGATCTCCTTTCCGTTTTTAATCGCTTCCAGGGCGTTCATATCCTTTTCAAAACGCTCCTTCGCCTGATCGATGGGAGAACCGCTCCAGAACGGATAACAGTTAGGCATCAGCAGATCGCACGCGTCCCGGACGGAGGATCTTGAAAGCAGGATATCCACGCTGTCCGCGGTAGTTACCGGGATCGACTTATCTTTAATACGTTCCCTGACGTAACCGATCGCGCTGATCAGCTCCTCCGTTGAAAGATCCTTCCGCAGAAGCACCTCGCTGCCGACTATCGCGACCCTGCACAAGCCGTTATTACAATGCCGGATCAGGGCGTCCAGCTCCGCCTGATTTGCTGTTTTATCGTTCGACAGCCATGCGTTCCCCAGGACAGTAAAGCCCATATCATGCGCGATCTCATACGCTTTTGCGAGTTCTCCCGCCGCGCCGTAAAACCGGACGACGTCCGAAAAATCAGATACGGCGGTCAGCTGTCGTCGGATCAGGTCCTCGCTCAGCGCGCTGCCGGGAGAACTGCCGTCCGTATAGAAGCCAACGTTGACCGCGATCTTGTCTCCGGCCACGGGCAGAAGCCCGGACGGGATCGCGTCAGAGGCTGTATCCGCCGTTTCAGAAGCCCGGCGGTCCGGCAGGACAGTGACTTTGCCGTCCTCTGTACGGTATACTTCCACGTAATCGATCGCCGCGTTTTTGGTCTGTTCGTAGTCGGCGTTCTTCTGGTCGAAATCAGCGGGGATAAGCATCAGATCAAGGAATTTGCTCTGCAGATCGCCGGTTCCGCCGCTGAAGTAATAAAGCGAAAAGTGACCTTTCTCATCGAGCGGGACCGACGGTTCATCGAACGTCGGTTTCGGCCAGGTACCTCCGACGTAAAGCGTTACCCTGTAAGCGCCGCGGTCAAATTCGGTTCCGTCTTCCGTATACACGATACCTTCAAAATTATTCCGGTCCCCGTAAGCCGGCACATAAGTCAGCGCGATCCTGGGTATTTTGCGCGTATCGCGGCCGGGAGTTTCCCGGTTGCCGTCATAATAAACGTCTGCCCAGAAACGGAGAGCCTCATTGCCTCTGACGTCAGTTCCGATATCTTTCCACTGTTCTGCGGTACCGCCGAAGTACACGCTCTTAAGATGAGAACAGGCAGAAAAAGCGCCTGTTTTTATATCTGTTACGCTGCCGGGTATCGCTGCGTCAGTCAACTCACCGCATCCGTTAAAAGCATTCTTCCCGATGACAGTGACGCCGTCTGTGATAACAACGGACCTCACCTGTTCACGCACGGATGCCCAGGGAACGTCTTCGATGTTAGCGTAATTCCCCATCTCCCCTGCACCGCCGACAGTAAGCGTTCCGCTGCTGTCCAGTTTCCACGTTATATTATCGCCCTGCCTGCCGCATTCACCGGAGGCAACGGTCTGTGTGACAGCCGCGGCGGAAACGGCGCACAGCATAATGCACAGCGCCGAAACAAATGATAAAACGGTACGGAATCTTTTTTTCATAATGGGAACTCCACCTCCGGTTCAGATATTATCATTGCTCCGTCAAAAAAAATTTGTCACTCAGGAGTTTCTGAAGCGCATCATGGATTTCGGAAGCGCACTGCGCATATTCCTCGTCATCTCCTTCGTAAGGGTCGGCAATATCCAGAGCGCGCAGCTTCTCCTCCGGTACGCAGTACCTGTCCGTCAGATAATACTTATGACTGTCTGTCAGGCAGACGATCAGATCACTCCTGTCAAGCAGATATTTGCTGACGGGACAGGATTTATGACCGGAGATGTCTGCGCCGTACGCTTTTGCGGCGCGGACCGCGCGGCCCGTCGCCGGTGAATGTAACCCCGCATACAGACCGCAGCTGGAACATTCCACGTCAAGGATACCCTTTTCGCGGAGAAGCTCGCGGAAGATACCCTCCGCCATGGGGCTGCGGCAGGTATTTCCCGTACAGATAAAAAGAACGTTTTTCATAACTACGACCGGACCTTTCCACTAAACAGACCCGTAAAGCGAACCAAACGGGATCTTTCGCCGAACAATAAAAAATAAAAGGATAACAGCATAATAATACAATACCATTTACTTGTCAACTATTAAACACATCTGATAATAACAACAACAAAAAAAGAGCCGTTATAAACGACTCTTGATATTGTTTTCGAAACACCCTGAAAACCGAACAGCGGGGCAAGTGTAGGAACAAGGTCAATGAGACCAAATGAAAGAAAAGGACAAGCCCTCGACCTATTAGTACAGCCAAGCTGAACGCCTCACGGCGCTTACACATGCTGCCTATCAACCTCATAGTCCATGAGGGGTCTTACTGGATTAATCCATGGGAAATCTA
>JAILQN010000092.1 GCA_024699005.1 Clostridia bacterium | reverse complement strand
CGCTTCGTTTTTCTCTTCCGCTGTCCATACTCATAATCTGCTAAACTCATTTGATCTCCCATGTCCTCGTCCCCTTTCTGTACTATATTTATTATACCACAGTTCTTGGGACTTGTCATCTGGAATTAATCATTGTTTACCTAAGCTCTGAGCTTCAAGTTCTAAGCTCCAAGCTCCGAATTAGTCTGATATGAAAAAAGGTATAAAGATATTTATTGCGGTTCTGGCTGCCGTGATCGTGATAACGGCGGTCGCCGCAGCTGTGTATGTGATCGACTTTTATCACGCGAAGGGCGTCGCGGAGTACATGGAGAGCGGCGGCGGCGTTGCCGTGAGCGAAATAACGAATAAAAATATAAACGCAAAATTCGGGGCTTATCTGTTCGACGGTCCCGGCGAAACGGATGCTCTGATATTCTATCCCGGAGCCAAGGTGGAGGAGACGGCTTACGCTCCGCTTATGAGGGCTGTTGCAGAAGGCGGCGTGGATTGCTTTCTTGTGAAAATGCCGCTGCATCTCGCGTTTTTCGGAGCAAACATTGCCGATCTTATAATTGCCGACCGGTCGCTCACCGAAGACGGTTATGAACATTACTGGCTGGCTGGGCACTCGCTGGGCGGAGCCATGGCGGCGAACCACGCGGCGGAGCTTCCGGGTATTTACTCCGGACTGTTCCTGCTCGCCTCATATCCGACGGAGGATCTGTCCCGGGCGCATATCCCGGTGACGTTTATCTGCGGTGAAAACGACGGGGTTATCAACAGGGATAAGCTCGAAGCCGGGCTGTCTCTGGCTCCCGATCATGAATACGTTGAGATACGGGGAGGCAATCACGCCGGTTTCGGCTCCTATGGCAGGCAGAGGGGCGATGGCAGCGCGGATATAGCCGCTGAAGAGCAGTGGAGCGTAACTGCGGAGGAGATCCTGAAGAGGACCGAGGGAATGAGAACTCGGTAATTTGCTGAATACACATTACTCATCATTATCTCCTGTAACTTTTTTGCAACAATTCGCTCTTTTTATTAAAAAACCGTTTACATTTATTATAAGTTGTGATAATATGAAACAGATTTGAGTTCCCGGTCCGGAAATCCGGAATTTGGAACTGAGAACTGAGGGCTCATAGCTCAGAGCTTAGAACTTAGAGCTTAGAACTTGGAACTTGGAACTTGGAACTTAGAACTTGGAACTTTGGACTTTGAACTTTGAACTAAAAGGAGGCTGATATATATGATCACATTGACTCCGGGCTTATGCAAAGGCTGCGGCTACTGCATCAAGTTCTGTCCGAAGGGGATACTTGCCTTCGGTGAAGAGCGGAACAAGCGCGGGCATTTGTATCCGGTATACACCGACTCTTCAAAATGTATTTCATGCGCGATTTGCGCGTCGATGTGCCCTGAAGGGGCGATAGAGCTGATCGGAGAGGAGAGTGACTGACTTGGGCGAAAAGCGATTCATGAAGGGCAACGAGGCGATAGCCGAGGCTGCGATCCGCGGCGGCTGCCGTTTCTTTGCGGGTTATCCCATAACTCCGCAAAACGAGATCCCGGAATACATGTCCTGGCGGCAGTACGAGGTCGGCGGCGCGTTCGTGCAGGGTGAGAGCGAGGTCGCTTCCGTAAATATGGTCTACGGCGCGGCAGCCATGGGCGTCCGTGCAATGACGAGTTCATCCGGTCCCGGCATAAGCCTTAAAAGCGAGGGCATATCCTATCTCGCGGCGGCTCAGCTGCCGGCGGTCATAGTCAACATTTCCCGCGGCGGTCCCGGCCTCGGTTCCATCCAGCCGGCGCAGTCGGATTATCTTCAGGCAACCAAGGCGACGGGCCACGGCGGTTTCCACACCATGGTTTTCGCGCCGTGGAGCTGCCAGGAGGCCGTCGACATCATGTACGACGCCTGGGAGTACGCAGAGCGCGACCGCAACCCCGTGATGGTGCTTATGGACGGGTGTCTGGGCAATATAATGGAAGAGGTTGAGTTGCCTCCGATGAAGGAGCTTTCAAGCGAAGCTACCGACGACTGGAGCCTTGCCCGCAACAATGGCCGCGACGAGCCTTCCGAGATAACTCCCATCTATCCCGAGATAATCCTGGAGAGCCTCAATTCTGCCATGGGCTACGTTTACCAGGACTGGGCGGAGTACGACGTCAAAGTCGATACGTTCATGACCGATGACGCCGAGTACGTGGTCGTGGCTTACGGCATAGCCGCCCGAGTCGCCAAGGAGGCTGTCATCAACCTCCGCAGCGAGGGTTACAAAGTAGGTCTGATCCGTCCGATCACGCTTTATCCGTTCCCGAAGAAAGCGATCCATGATCTGGACTATAATACGGTCAAGGGCATCATAGATATAGAAATGACTATCCCCGCTCAGATGAGAGAGGATATCGAGCTGCAGGTCGCGGAGCGCTGCCCGGTTTACGAGTACGGGCGTTCCGGCGGCGTACTGCTGGACGACGACGGCGTTTACGAAGCCATCGCCGAGATCGTGAAAGGAGGCGAGTGATATGGCGGAATACAAACGTCCTGCATCTCTGAAATCCGCGCCGAGCGGCTACTGCCCCGGCTGTCTGCACTCGCTGGCCACAAAACTCGTGGCGGACATCATTGACGAACTGGATCAGCGTGAGAACGCGATCAACGTCATTTCCGTCGGCTGTTCCGCGCTCAACCTGCTCTACTGGGACGGTGATATGATCGGCTGCGCCCACGGCAGGGCTCCGGCTGTCGCGACCGGCATCAAAAGGACAGCCCCGGAGAGGCTCGTGTTCGCCTATCAGGGGGACGGAGACCTTGCTGCGATCGGTCTGGCGGAGATCATGTCCGCCGCCAACAGGGGCGAGAATTTCACGGTAATCTTTGCGAACAATCAGACCTACGGCATGACCGGCGGTCAGATGGCGCCCACCACTCTTGTCGGGCAGAAGACCACCACCACCGTTTACGGCAGGGATCCGGCTACCACCGGCTACCCGATGAAGATGTGCGAGCTTATAAACCAGCTGGAGGCTCCAGCGTTCATCGCGAGGTACGCGCTCAATTCTCCCAAAGGTGTCAACGACGCCCGCAAAGGCATCAAAAAGGCTTTTGAGTATCAGCTTGAGGGCAGAGGCTTCACCTTTGTGGAGCTGCTTACCAACTGCCCGACGAACTGGCACCTTTCGCCTCTCAAAACTCTTGAGTATATGAACACCAATACCATCCCGTATTTCAAACCGGGAATATACAGGGACAGACCGGCAGAGGAGGCGGGAAAATAATATGAAACAGTCATTCGTCTTTTCCGGCTCCGGCGGCCAGGGCATAATGAGCGCGGGCATCACCCTCGCGACCACCGCCATAGACATGGGCAAACGCTCAACCTATCTGCCCGAGTACGGCCCCGAGCAGCGCGGCGGCAGTGCGAAATGCACAGTTATCATCAGCGACGGCGAAATAGTTTCCCCCCTGCCCAAGCAGACGGACAACCTTATCGTGCTCAACGGCGTGGCGTACCGCAGGTATATCGAAGATCTTAAGCCGGGCGGTGTGCTTGTTGCCAACACCAGTCTGATAACCGACCCCATCGAGCGCGACGATATAACCGTGATCGCGGTGCCGGTGGACGGGATCGCCGCGGAGATCGGCAGCGTGAAAGTCGCCAATATCGTGCTTCTGGGCATCCTTGCAGGCGCGACGGGAATAGTGGAGCGCAAATATCTTATCGAAGGTCTGGAAGCCAAATTCGGAGCCAAGAGCCCGGAGATCCTGGAAATGAATATCAGGGCGGTGGACAGAGGCATCGAGATAGGCTCGGGCGGCAATTAAGCCGCCGCCGACCGGCAAAGATTACGGCTTTGAATAATGTGCAGTTTGCAATGTGCAATGTGCAATTTGCAATTTGCAATGTGCAATGTGCAATGTGCAATTGCGCTTCAGATTTCAGAACCATAAGATTACTGCCGCTCCGACAGAATTGCGCAGCTGAGAACCGTTGAGATATTCCTGCCGTCTTAACCGATCATCATTAATTACATCTTTTTCCGGGGCGGAGAAAACTCAACCGTCGAAGTCAGTTGCGGCGCAATTGCACACTGCACACTGCACATTGCACATTAATGAAACCGCAGTCTTCACTGAAAAGAAGAAATATCAATACATAAAGAAAGGAAAAAACAATGGCACTTACAGTAGGTATAGGAACATGGGCGGGCAAGACCACCGCCAGACTTATCAGAGGCGAGGTCAGATTCACGATATCAGAGGATGAAAACGGCGAGTACAAGATCGACGTTACCCTGCCCGGCAACCTTAAGAACACGAAATTCGATTTCCGCAACGTACACGCGGTGGACGACAAGACCCTTGAGGGCGAGGGAGAGGTCAGCCTCGTTCCCGGCAAGACCCTGGGCGGCAGATTTGTTTTTGACGGCGACAAGATGAGCGGCGAGATAACCAAGGTCCCGGTCATCAGGACTGTCAAAGTCATGGACGGCTACAGAGTTAAAGACTGATACGGATCAAAGATGAAGAGAGCGTTAATTGTGATACTTGCCGCCGTCATGGCGGCGCTTTCGGTTTATATCGCCGTGCCTTCTTTGGCGGAACAGAACGATTCGGAGCCTGTATCCGCGGGTGTGGAGATCACCGGTATCCCCGGCGAGGAAGAATCGACGACAGAACCGCAGACGACGCCCCCGACGCAGCCCTTTAAAGATCCCGTCAGCTATCGCGCGGGCGGTGACGCCGTACGCGCTCAGTTTGAGTACGGTAAGGATCAGGGTTCCGGCACAAGGTTCGATTACTACGTCTATTCCCCGGTGAACAAGGGTTTTGAGACCGACAGACAGTTTCCGCTCGTGGTATGGATCCACGGGCTCGGAGAGGGGCAGACGACTTCCGGACCGCTTTACGAGAACGATTTTCCTTACTGGTCCTGCAAGGAGCTGCAGAGCCGATTCGCCGCCGGCGGAGCGTATATCATGATACCCCGCGCACCCGAGAATCAGGCGCAGATATGGAGCGACTCCCTGACAGAGCCGCTTATGGAGTGCATAAAGAACTTCGCGGCGCAGAATAACGTCGATATGCGCAGGATCTTTATAGGCGGTTTTTCCAACGGCGCGAAGATGGTGTTCAAGTGCGTCAGAATGTATCCGAACTTCTTCGCAGGCGCTCTGCCCATAGCACCGTATTACACCGCCACCTCGGACGAGGCAAAGGCCATGAAGAACACGCCCGTGTGGTTCTTCGGCTGCACGATGGACCCGCTCGTGAATTATCCGACCGCCGTGAGCGGCGTGTTCAGCGAGGCCGTCTCTGACTCTCCGGTAAAGGAACTGAGCCGTATAACAAAATTCTCCAGAGCATCGAATATCTGGGGCGGTTCCCCCGGTTCCAATCACAGGATCTGGCACGCAGTCAGCGCGGATATGTTCGTCGGCTTCGAGGGCGAGCTCATGCCCACCGCCGTTACCAAAAACGGCGTCGGCGCGGAGGTCACGCTTGTCGCTCCCGACGGCGTTATCTCCTGGATGAACCAGTGCGGGAACGCCGCCGCTCCGGAGAACAACGGAAACAAGAACACCCATTCGTTCCTGGACTCGATCCTCAATTTCTTCAAACGTTTCGCGGCGTTTTTCGCCAGACTCTTCTCGTTCTGACAAATTCCATAATGACCCGCTGCGGCTTGTATCTCAGGCGCCGCAGCGGGTCGGTTTTTATGTTGTCTGCCGGTGATTTTCCTTGGTACCGCGCGTGCCCACACGCGCGTCGAGCTTGCTAAATAAAAGAGCAATTTCAGCAAAAAAACGGAACGGTGTTCAGACAGCGGGCACAACGCGCGTGTGGGCACGCGCGGTACCGGCATACGATTTCTTTTACACGAAAGTCCGTGAAGACCCGGAAATAATGATAACCGACAATGTTGACTTTTATCAGCTGAAATGGTATTTTAATAAGCGGAAAAGTATCAGAGTCAAAGGAGACAAATATAATGAAACGGGTTGTTTCGATTCTGTTAACGGTATTAATGCTCGCGGGGGTGATTGCCGTTCCGGGCGTTACTGTAGTTGCGGCGAATATCAGGACCGGCACGCTTGTGACCTTCGGTTCTTACCCTCAGAGCAGGGTGACCGATTCTTCATTGCTTGCGAAGCTCAATGCGCAGTCGCTTTCGTGGATATATTATGATTACTACTGCGACGGCAGGCAGGAAAACTATATGAAATACGCCGACGTCGCCCTTTCCGGCGAGCGTTACAGGGCGGTCACGTTCACCCATTACAGACCGAGTACGTGGGATAAGACAAATGATAAAGATCTTACTAATCAGGATGAAAATGGATATGAACCGAACAAAGTATACTGGTTCAAGTTTGATCCGATAATCTGGCGGGTGCTGGACGCAAACGAAGGGCTGCTGATGACGGAGAATCTGATTGACAGTCAGCCGTTCCATAATGTTTGTTATAAAGATTACTACAGTGGGTATCGTTACGTAGATCAGAACCATACGCACTATGCCTCGAACTGGGCGTATTCCTCGTTGCGGTCGTGGATAAACGGCGATTTCTATAATACAGCGTTCAACTCCGAGAAGAGTTATATCAAAAACACTTCACTGATCACACCTTCAGGTTCTTCTTCGGAATTTGACGCTGATCCGACAAATGATAACGTATATTTGCTGACCCGTGATGACGTATTGAATCAGTCGTACGGCTTCAGTTCGGACACTGATTACGGCACGGATACAAATCGTATAGCTTACGGTACGGATTATGCCAAATGTCAGGGCTTGGGTGTTAACGACACGAGGGGCAACTATTACAGCGGCGCATCATGGTGGCATCTGCGTACTCCCAGTTCAGCCTACAGTATGTATCACGTTTTCAATTCCGGCTCCGTTTACAACAACGTTTTTCCCGACGGCATAACTAGTGGTATTCGTCCTGCTTTGAAAGCCAATCTTAAATCCGCAATCTCTCAATCGCTAATCAAAATTGTCGATTCCGATTCTCCCGCCGGTTCGATCAGCGTGACAAATAACGTTGCTCCAAGTCAGACAGTAACACTGTCTATGAGTGCCAATACAGGTGTTTCTGGATATTATTGGGGGAACTCGTCAACATATACCGAAAACAGTTGGAATGTGACAGACGCGGTAATAGCGACAAAGACGGTTTCGACCCCCGGAACATATTACTTTAATGTGAAAAGTAAAAACGGTATCGTTTCTCCGAATTACACTATTACATTCTATAAGACAGCTTTTGACACCAACGGAGGTTCCGTATCACCGGGATCGGTGTTGACAATGAGTGGAAATACTTTTACATTCCCGACGCCGTCACGTTCGGGCTACACCTTCGACGGATGGTATACAGCCGCTTCCGGCGGAACGAAAGTGGCTTCTTCGTCGAAGATCTCTGCAAACACAACGGTATACGCGCATTGGACCGCTGGCATAACTGAAGCTGGAGCGGATATCAATACAGGCACACTTGTCACTTTCGGTTCCTATCCTCAGTCACTCGTGAGAGATTCAGACACAATCGCCGCATTGAACACTAAATCCCTGAGCTGGAAATGGTATAAGTATTACTGTTCCGGCAAGCAGGAGAACTATATGAAGTATGCGGATACGAACCTCTCCGGCGAGCGTTACAGGGCGGTAACGTTTTCTCATTACAGACCGGGTACTTTAATGGCTTCGGATAATGATAACGAAACGTATCAGGATGAAAACGGTTATGAACCGGACAAGATATACTGGTTCAGATATGAACCGATAGTCTGGCGGGTACTGGATACAAATGAGGGACTGCTGATGACGGAGAATTTGATCGACAGCCAGCCGTTTCATGAAGTGTTTTATTATAAAGACGGGTATTATTACGGAGATCAGAACTATACGCATCATGCCTCCAACTGGGCGTATTCCTCACTGAGGTCATGGATGAACGGCGATTTCTATAATACCGCGTTCGATCAGGAAAAAAATTATATAAAAACTACTTCACTGACCACACCATCAAGTTATTCCTCGGAATATGACGCCGACCCGACAAATGACAACGTTTTTCTGCTGGCCCATGATGATGTATTGAATTTGACCTACGGTTTCAGCTCGTCCGATGGTTCCGGCTCGTACACAAACCGCTTGGCTTTCGGCACGGATTACGCCAAGTGTCAGGGGCTGGAGGTGGACTCTTCAACGGGATACTATTGGAGTGGAATGTCTATGTGGCTTCTGCGAACTCCCGGTTACAATCCCTATACAGATGCTGTCAGCTACGTCGGCAGTATCGGTGGCAGTGACGGTACCAGCTACACACGCCATGGTATTCGCCCCGCTTTGAAAGTTAATCTTAAATCCGCAATCTCTCAATCATTAATTAAAACAGTCGATTTTAATGCACCCACCGGTTCGATCAGTTCTACAAATAACGTTGCGTCAAATCAGACTGTAACACTGTCTATGAGTGATAATACAGGTGTTGCCGGGTATTATTGGGGCAATTCTCCAACGTATACCGAAAACAGTTGGACTGCGACAAGCGACGCAAAAACGACAAAGACTGTCTCGTCCCCCGGAACGTATTACTTCACGGTGAAAGATGAAAACGGTAACGTTTCTCCGAATTACAGTATTACATTCTATAAGACAACTTTTGATGCCAACGGAGGTTCCGTATCACCGGCGTCAGTGTTGACAAAGGAAGGAAATACTTTTACATTCCCGACGCCGTCACGTTCGGGCTACACCTTCGACGGATGGTACACGGCTGCTTCCGGCGGAACGAAAGTGTCTTCTTCGTCGACGATCTCTGCAAACACAACGGTCTACGCGCACTGGACAGTTGTTGCGAAAAATACCTATACCGTAAGGTATGATTCGAATGGAGGTGGCGGCGCGCCTTCATCCCAGACAAAGACAGCGGGAATAGCACTGACGCTGAGTACAACAAAACCGTCGAAATCGTACACTATCACATATAACGCCAACAACGGTATAATATCGGTGTACTCCAAACCAGTAAACTGTACTTTCAATAACTGGAATACAAACAAAGATGGAAGCGGAATAACCTACAACCCCGGTGCAAGTTATACTACGGACGCTGATCTGACGTTATATGCGCAGTGGAAGAATCCGACTGCCGGTGAACTCGCAACGCCGACTCGCTCCGGCTATACTTTCGACGGATGGTATTCAGCCGTTTCCGGCGGAATAAAAGTGACCGCTGCCTCGACTATATCCGAGAATACAACACTTTATGCGCACTGGACGCCTGTTTCGAAGAATACTTACATCGTAAACTACGACGCGAACGGCGGCAGCGACGTGCCGTCACCGCAGACAAAAACCGAGGGAATCGCGCTGACGTTGAGTACAACAAAGCCATCAAAATCGTACACGATTACATATAATGCCAACAGCGGCATTGTATCACCTTCCTTCAAATCAGTAAACTGCACGTTCAATAATTGGAACACGAAAAGAGACGGAAGCGGAACAACCTACAACCCCGGCGCAAGTTATACTACGGACGCTGATCTGACGTTATATGCGCAGTGGAAGAATCCGACTGCCGGTGAACTTGCAACGCCGACTCGCTCCGGCTATACTTTCGACGGATGGTACACAGCTGCTTCCGGCGGGACAAAAGTGACATTGTTCTCGATAATATCCGCGAACACAACGATATACGCGCACTGGACGAAACAATCCACGCCTCCGGCGTCGACGTCACCCTTTGTCTGGGGCTCAGACAACTGGAACTTTATCAACAGTACGTATTACGGTGATTTCGCTTCCGGAACTTACCGTAGGCAGATAAACAGCACTTATCTTAATGCGCTGGAACCAAACCTGACAAATACCGAGTATCAGGCTATTTTTGTGGGCGACGATGACGAGCCTGCCTGGCTGGATGAAGATTGGGGCGGTTCCTGTTACGGGATGTCTTCAACGATCCTGCTTGCAAAACAGGGACTTCTTCCATACTCGCAGTATACAACGAACGCGACGAAATTGAACGAGCTTGACCGACCGACCGCGAACGTAGAGGTCAGCTCGTTGATAACATATTATCAGATGCTGCAGGTCAAAGACGTGATCCAGCAGCAATACAGGACGGTTCCTCATCGTTCCAACGAAACTAATATAAAACAGATCATTTCACTTCTGGATAAGAATCCGACTGTACTTATCGGATTTGAAAAGGAGAAATGGGGCGGCCACGCTATCCTCGCATACGGATACGAATACGGCAGTTTTACGTATAACGGCGTGACGTATCAGGGCTGCATCAGGATCTGTGATCCCAATGCGTCAAAAGCGTATGACGCAAGCTGCAATATTTATTTCAACACCCAATCGTATCAGTGGGCTATACCGTTTTACAGTAGATACGGTATCACATCCGCAAAAGGCGCCGTTTTCAATTACATCGGTGCGAATGTGTATGAAATAAACGAGGGCGGATATCTGAACGGAACAACCGGGAATAAAGTAGATAATTATATCGCGCGTATCAACGCCTTCGCGATCGGCGAAAACAGATCGGTCTCAAAAGTACAGCAGGTAAACGGCAATTATACAAAAATGAACGCCGGTCCGGATGATATCATAGAAGATTATTCCTATATTCTCGGCAACGAATCGGAAGGTACGTTCGGATATAATCTCCGGGACGGGGAATCGGCATATATCGTTTCGCAGGAACAGCCGGACAAACTCAGCCTGTCTATGGATTATGAAAACTGTTTCCTGACTGCATCATCCGCCGCCGGCAAGAGCGCGACGTTCGATAACCGCGGATTCGTGGAAGTCGAAGGGGAATCCGCTGCGTTCACGATGTCCATGACTTTTGACGACGACTATCCGACCGACTGGTATACCGTTCAGGTCTCCGGCGAGGGCGCGGACCATGCATCGCTTGAAAAAACGGAAGAGGGATACGTAGTCAGCGGAGACGTTCTTAAAAACGTCAGCGTCAGAGTCAACAACCGCGAACAGAGCGCAGGGGCATCTTTCTCAACGTCGTACCCGTCCGCGCTGATCTATGAGATAAACGAAATGACGGTAGGCGTCCGGGTCGACACCGACGGCGACGGAATATATGAGACGGATATCGGGACCGTGCAGGCGGATGATCCGTCCGGAACCGATCCTTCGGAGTCGACAGGTGTACGCGGCGACGCGGACGGCGACGGTGAGGTGCTTGCGAATGACGCGAGAATGGTGCTGAGGGCATCCGCAAAACTCGAAAAACTCGATGACGCTGCTTTTGAACGCTGCGACCTTAACGGCGACGGGAATCTTCTGGCGGAAGAGGCAAGGATGATCCTGCGCTATTCCGCGAAGCTGGAAAAGACGATCTGAGAAGAGATAAGGGGCTTTCAATCACAGAACCACTCTTTTGATTGACCCGATCGGGAGTTTTGATGAATGCATTTATCCCGATATGAAAAAGTGAAAATCCACAGACTTTGCCGGTTTGTGGATTTTTATTCCTCTTCACGGTTTCGTGTAAAAACAGGAAATTGTGGTTCTTCACGGAAAATTGTGGGATTGTATCATTGTCAATAAGAATTAACAACGGTCTTGTGTCCATCGCCTAAGCGATGAATGCTGATAAGAGGCGAAATACCGTGGTGGTAGACATAAGTCTTACAGAAACGCCGTGTCGAC
>JAILQN010000081.1 GCA_024699005.1 Clostridia bacterium | reverse complement strand
GTTTGTGTTTACAGTCATGACTGCTCACTTCCTTTCATCTGTTATTAAGAGTATATCATTGTTTTAGGAGAAATACAACCTATTATATAATTATATAAACTTTTTTTGGGTGGGCCGGTCAAAATCTCTACGATATATTTTTTCGGGCAACGGCCCGGGGTCGCGCGTTCAAAAAAAAGCGTTTTCAAACGGGTAAAAGACCCGGACGCGAGAAAGGGGGTGAAGATAGTGCCTACAAAATCAAATAATACAGGCGGCAGAGGCGGAGCAAGACCCGGTGCGGGAAGGAAGAGAACCGCTGTCAAGGATAAGCTGGATAACGGAAATCCAGGCGGCCGGAAACTTGAGATCCTGGATATTCCCGAGGTCGAGGGTGTTGAAATGCCGAAGCCGCACGATTTCCTTTCAGCTGAGCAGCGCGACGGAACCACTCTGCAGGCAGAGGAGATCTACAAGGAAACATGGGAATGGCTGAAAAAGATCGGCTGTGTGGCGAAGGTATCTCCGCAGCTGCTTGAGCGCTATGCCATGTGTTCTGCCCGGTGGGTGCAGTGCGAAGAAATGACAAACCGTATGGGTTTTCTCAGTAAGCACCCGACAACACAAAAGCCGATACCGTCCCCGTTTATTAACATCGGTATCAATTACATGAATCAGGCTGTGCGGATGTGGAATGAGATATTCCAAATCGTAAAAGAAAACTGTACCACGGACTACGGCGGTCCCTCGCCGCAGGATGACCTGATGGAACGATTGCTTCGGGCAAGGAAAGGATAAAACAGTGTTTGAAAAAGTAAATCCTGCACATCCAGATACGGGCGTATTTGTTGCGATTTCCCATAAGGAGCTGTCCAGCCAGGTCGGCTTCAAGGGGATCGCCAAGAAGGTGGTCATTTTCTGCATTGTCGGAATAGCGAATATTCTGGACGTCTACGTCCTCGGGGAACACGCGATAATGCGGACCGCGGTCATTTTCTTTTATCTCTCAAACGAGGGGATATCCATTCTGGAAAACGCTGCACAGCTCGGTCTGCCGTTTCCCGGCAAGGTGAAAGACGTACTGGAGCAGTTGCATCACAAATCGGACAGCTCCGAAGACAGCGAAACGAAATGAAAAATATAGACGGATCACAGGAGGCTGATACTATTGGCGGCAATGACAGACGGAGCGGTATATTACCGCTACACGGACGCTGCGGGGACGCAGCACACAATCACGTTAACTTACGACGCTACGGTAACCGACGATAATGGGAACGTAGTCGGCGGCTGGGTCGGAACGGAGACCCTGCCGCTCGGTTCATCTTTCAAACAGAATACCAAACGGACGATCGACGGCAAGTCGGTCGGCGTGTTCTCCGGCACGTTATGGGCCGTAAACAACGCTGGGACATCTTCCGAAAACTACACGATGGCAGACGCGGGTTTCGAGGCTCTGGGCTTAAGAGTAAAAGAGCAGGTCGCGCCGACAGTCACAACCATCACACCGACGGCCAATCAGAAATTTGATACGGCGACACCTACCTTCGCGGTAAAGATCAAGGACGTCGGTGCAATGGACGCCACAGCAACGACAGAGGGGCAGGGAGATTCGGGTATAGACTTCAATCTGCTCGTTATCACCCTTGACGGTGTGAATTACTCCGGTGCGGACATTGAAGAGAATTTTACCACCGATTACTCTTACGATTCTGAAACCGGCGAGTATCTTTGCACCGCTACTCCGAAAAACGCTCTCTCGACGACGGGTGTGGGGGCGTCTCATACTGTTGCTTTTACCATCGGGGACTGCGACGGGAATACGACGACTACAAGCACCATCACATTCGTATGCGATGTAACGGCTCCTACGCTGGCGGTAACGTCTCCGTCTTCGGCGAGCGTGGTAACGGCGGAGATGAGCTATCACATCACCGGTACGACTACGGACGATGAGACAAGCCCCGTTCAGATCACGGTCGACGTGAACGGTACGGAATACACCACGACGGCAACGGGCGGTACGTTTGACATTATCGTTCAGCTTACTCAGAACGCGTCAAACAACGTGACGATCACGGCGACGAACAGCGCCGGGCTGACGACCATCTGGACCGGAGTAATCGTGCAGAACAATACCGTGCCGGTGTTCGACTGGGTGCGCGTAACTCCTAATCCGACTAACGCCGGAACGGTCATTACTATTACGGCGTTTGTCCGCAACGGTAATGCGTGATGAACAGGATAGTCCGTGTATACGGCACCTGCGATAATTGGCAGGTTGAATTTCAAAACGAAGGCGGGGACGGCCTATGGACGTGCGCCGTTCCCGCCGATATGACCGACGGGCAATACGCCTGTCGGTTTTACGCGATAGACGACGACGGCGACATCGGCTTCTGGTGCGGAATTCTGTATTTATCTTCGGGTAACGTCTGCTTTCAGCTTGACGAGGACCCGGTAAGGTTCACGCTTATTCATGAGACGCTGATCTTTACGGTCTTGGATGAGCGCGTCGTATTTGAACTCATTGATGAAAGCCCGGCATTTATTCTTGCGGATGAATCGTTGATATTCAAAGTGGTAAAGGAGTGTTGTAAATGAACTGCATATGCAAGGGCAGGTACAACCTGCCTGAACCGTACGTAGTCGGAGAGAACAGACCGATAACCATCCAGGTCACGGACTCCGAAGCCGATATCTTCACGATAACCGAGGCGCTCTACCAGGTCGTTGACAAGAACCGGAATGTGACCGCTGCGGGTGCGTGCGTAATAGATAACGAAAAGCATACCGTTACCTTTATGTTCAATCCCCATGAGGCGGGGACATACACGATCGAGTTTGAGATAACCGTCCCGCCGGTGGTGAGAATAATCGATCTTGTGGCGAGAGTCAGAGAGCAGGCGGAGGTGTCCTGATCTATGGCGGTAACGATCACCGATTTCGGTATAGAGTACAACGGGCAGCGGAAGTATATGGGGCCCTTTATCGCGGGCGGCGAGACGGGTTTCAAGCTGTGGTGTATTGTGGAAACATCTGCGGGCTTAAGAACATCCGACGGATATGACTGGAAAAACCGTGGCGGAGGATATTTCAAGACTGCAGATGCGGGCGGAGAATACACGTCCGCATATACGGCCGCTGTCATTGAGAGTTGGCTGGAGGGTGTGACATAATGGCAGATCATCAATCAGGTTTTACGGGGGCGCAGATGGATGCGGCGATAGCGGCCTACGTCAACAGGAGCGCCGGGAGCATAGCCCTGACGCCGACTACGCTGTCCGGAAGCGTCGGGAGCGGTTATTATTCCGGAGTCACGGCGAGTTTCGACCCGTCAAGTCTGACGGCAGCCGCGTCGAATGTCGCATACGGAAATACTGCTGTAGGCAAGAGCGGAAAAGTTACCGGAACGCTCACAATACCTCAATTCGGGTCTTATGATACAGGATCAAATACTCCGACGTCATATACGATCTCGGGAATAACCGGGACACCGACGAACATAATGATACTAAAACCCGGATGGCAGGGTAAGAACTCGGCGAATAACGGGGCGATGAATCGTTTCGTATGTGTCCCCGGAACGGTTGACAGGTACCATTACGCCATATGCGCGTACAACAACGCAGAGACTTCGGGAGCGGGAGCGTACACTCTTGTGGCCGATGCCTCCGTAGCAAATTGCGTTTCATGGGACCGTACAAATGGTTCCGTAACAGTAAGTTTACCGAAGCTGCGACTTGGTGATACGGGAACGTTAAGTAAGCAGAGCTTTTACCGGCAGACATACTGCTGGGTCGTATGGTGACCTGGGCAACAACGATTTATTAAGACAGGCGGCTCATTACGGGCCGTCTGAACTTTTGAAAGGAGATTATTTAATGGCTTATACGAATTCCAAAATGGTGGTTTACACAAAACTCAGCCCGCACAACTCCGGGCAGCGAACGCACTCCATCGACCGCATAACTCCCCACTGCGTAGTCGGTCAGTGTACGGCCGAGACCTTAGGAGAGATATTTTGTGGCAGCCGGGAGGTGTCCGCGAATTACGGCATTGACAAAACCGGCAGGGTCGGGCTCTACGTGGATGAGAAGAACCGCTCGTGGTGCTCCTCAAGCAGGGAGAATGATCACCGCGCCATTACCATCGAGTGCGCATCGGACACGTCGGAGCCCTACGCGTTTAACGGAACTGTCTACGCGATGCTTGTCGAGCTGTGTGTAGACATATGCAGGCGCAATGGAAAGACGAAACTCATCTGGTTCGGGGACAAAACAAAGACACTCAATTACACTCCCAAGGCTGACGAGATGATCCTGACGGTGCACCGTTGGTTCGCGTCCACGGCCTGCCCCGGTACGTGGATGATGAACCACATGGCGGATCTGGCAAAGCAGGTCACGGCGAAGCTTCAGGGCGGTACCACTGCCGGCGGGACATCCGTTCCGACCAAGCCAGCGACTTCCGTTCAGACGCTTTATCGCGTCCGCAAGACCTGGGCAGATTCCAAATCGCAGAAAGGCGCTTTCAAAGAGCTTGCAAACGCGAAGGCCTGCGCTGACAAGACCCCCGGTTACTCTGTTTTCGACGCGAACGGTAAAGCGGTATACACGGCAAAAACAGAGCGGATATATACCGTAGTTCACGGCGACTCGCTGTGGGAGATCGCACGGAAGCAGCTCGGCGATGGTCGTCGCTATACTGAGATTGTCAAACTCAACAACCTGAAAACAAACGTGATTTACTCAGGGCAGAAGCTTAAGCTGCCGGAGAAATAGCTGAATATTAATCTATTGCCCATCGGGAAAGCGGTTCCCGGTGGGCATTTTTTTCTTTTCTGAATACTTCTTCGTTGAGTAATGATGCTTAATGAGTCTGCGTTGTATGTCGGCATAATCACCGTTGCTGAAAGCGAGCGTCATCATATTCCAAAGCAGCAATCGAGAAGGAACGCCTTGTTCGGGGATATCAACTGTATCACGTATTGCATCCTGAACATCTTCGGCGATTACGTCATAAAGATCTTCTTCATCGATCATTTTGTCTCGCAGAGCGTGTCCCGCAGCGATAACAACATTACGATAGTCAGCAAAAAACTCTGGATCTATCTCGTTACCCAATTCGTCTAATTTATGCAATTCATCTTCACCGATTTCGCCATCCACGAAGATCAACCCGTAAAATATAGAAAATGCGCTTTTCTTTTGAATGATCAGCATTTATTTTCCTCCTATCATAGTTTAAAATCGTCGTCCGAAGCCATCAGTTTATCAAATTCTGATTGGTTACAGAATTGGGTGTCGTAACCCATTTGTTCTTGTATTAACACATTCCCCTGAATCACAAGATCTGTGTCATGTGTCTGCATGCCGGTATCAATCAAGTCAAAACCTTTATGGAATGATAATAAATACGCGGACAAGTAGTTTTCCACAGCGAGATTCATTTTATCTCTGTCCTCAAGAAGCTGAATGATAGCTTTTTCACATTTTGCTTCGATTTGAATCCGCTCTTCTTTCGCAAGCGATTGATCATCCAACGCCTGTTTCAGTGTTTTTATCACGGCTATTAGTGAGTAATCTTGTTTAAGCAGCTCTAAGGCGTTTTGTATCCACTTTTTTTCTTTATCCGAAAGTTTGCCGAATGTGGTTTCTAAATACTCATCATCTGCGTTTTCGATGCCTTCCGGCAGAATAACCTTGCCGTCCACGCGCTCGGTGGAAACGTAGCCGATCTGGCCGTTTGTGGCGTAGAGCTCGTTGAGTCTCTGAACGGTCCTGCCCGCACGGTCACCGATACTGGCCCATATGTGGAAGACGGATCCAATGATCCTTGTGAGGGTATTTGTGCTGTAAGGCTCTATAACCCCACTTCCATACACTATCAATACCTCCGCTTTTCGGTAGAAACCTCCGGCGGCAGGGCAGTATTTACAGCAACGACGCTTTTTTCCGGCGCTGAGATGATCGTGCTGGCGGAGGAACGGGCGCCTTTCTCCGATTCCGCCGTGATTTCAGTTAAGCTCCTCACGGAGGTTCCTTTTGAAACCGCACCGAGCGTCCA
>JAILQN010000160.1 GCA_024699005.1 Clostridia bacterium | reverse complement strand
CGACAGGCTGGGCTGGGACGAGGATCTCGGTGAAAAACGTGCGGTTTCGAAAGAACTCGCGGAAAAATACGGCGCTTACTTTATGCCGGCGCACGACATCATGCAGGAGAATCTTGAGCATTTCGATCTGTTTGCTCTGTCGCCGGACGGCGTCCATCCCGCTCCGCAGGGTCATGCAGTGCTGGCGACTTCTTATATGAAGACGCTGGGGATAATATAAACAGAATAACGACGGCAGGGTGCCAAGGCTCTGCCGTCATTTTATTTCCGGGATGAAAACAGGTTGATCATTATCGGTATCCAGAGAGAGCCGTGATCATGTTCACCGTATCTTCGATTCTTGCTGAATTCCTGACTTCATGATCGGCGAATCCTTTGTACAAGGGTTCGCGGGCTTTATAAAGTTTTTTGATATCGTTTGACTGCGAGAGCGGCCTTCCGTCGGTCGGCAGAAGGGACAGATCGCGTTTCAGCCAAAAGATGACGCCGTTCTGTTTAAGAGCGTAGTAATTCTCTTTTTTTGTTACTATCCCTCCGCCGGCGGATATCACACAGCCGTTTTGTTTTCCGGCTTCGCGCGCGGCTTCGGATTCGACTTCGCGGAATCTTTCCTCGCCGTATTTTGCAAAAAACTCCGGTATGCTCATACCGGTCCTGAAGGTTATCATCTCGTCGGTGTCGACAAAATCCCTGCCGAGACTTCGGGCAAGCGCCTTTCCGACGGTAGTCTTGCCGCTTCCCGGCATACCGATGAGCACGATATTCTGCATATCCCGCGAGAGTCTGCCGAAAGCCTGATCAATACGCTCATCCTCCGGTATCGGTTTTTTGAAAAACAGCTCAGCGGCACGCTTGCCCTGGGCGACGAGCATATAAAGCCCTGTAACGGTCCTGATATTCCGTTCCCGGGCGTTCATGACAAGCAGGGTGCGCGCGGGGTTGTAGATCATATCGACGACAGCCTCAAGCCGGGGAAACATATCAATATCGACCGGAGATACAAGGTTATTCGGATACATACCCACCGGAGTCGAGTTGATCAGAATCTCAGTGTCAGAATACGGCGAAAGTTCCCCGTAATTCGGGTGACCGCTCCTTGAAACGACGGTGACGCACGCCGCTTCCGAATCTCTTGCCGCGGCAGATGCAGCGGCGGACGCCCCGCCGGAGCCCAAAATCAGGACCCGCTTTCCGTCAAGCGATATGCCGGCGTTTTTCAGCATGGCGGAAAATCCGTAATAATCGGTATTGTAACCCGTCAGAGAGCCGTCTTCTTCTTTGATTACGGTGTTGACGCTGCCTATTTTCCGCGCAAGATCATCCGTACGGTCAAGGAAGGGCATTACCGTTTTTTTGTATGGGATAGTCACGTTGACGGCGGAAAATTCCCGCCGTGTCAAAAACGGTCCGACCTTGTCTTCGTCAAGCTCAAACAGCCGGTATTCGTAATCGCCCAGCAGAGCGTGTATCTGAGGAGACCGGCTGTGCGAAAGGTTTTTCCCGATAAGTCCGAAAATCTCCATCAGAAGTTCTCCGTTTTACCGGCGATGACCTCGCGCTGATATGCTTTGGACGTTTCAACAAGCCCGGTCATGAACATACGCGTATATTTTCCGATATCCGGGTCGGAGCGCTTTGCCGCCGCTTCCATGATCTCCCGCTCGCGCGTCTTGTCGGCTACCGGCAGGCCGTTTTCTGCCTTGTATACGGCGATCTCGCGGCATATGCGCATTCTCCGCCCGAAAAGCTCGGTCAGCTGCGCGTCGATATCGTTTATCTGCTTTCTGTATTCTTCTAAATCCATGAGTTATTATATAATCACAAAAAATGTTTATTTGTCCGTTGTGCATTGCACGTCGTGCATTAAATCAAAAACACTTACGGCTGCGGCGGCTTCGACTGCAGGCGCAGCCCTGACGACGACGCAGGGGTCGTGCCTGCCGTCTGTCGAAAGTTCGGCGTTCGCTCCGGTTTTTATATTCACTGTTATCTGAGTCTTTGCTATGGAAGGAGTCGGTCTGAACGCGGCGCGGAAGATGATCGGCATTCCGTTAGATATCCCACCGTTGATCCCTCCGGAATTGTTCGTGACGGTGGTTATTTTTCCGCCGTCCGCGCGGAACGGGTCGTTCGCCTCGCTGCCGCGCATGGCGGATATCCCGAAACCCGCGCCGAATTCTACGCCTTTTACGGCGGGTATGGCGAAAACGTTTTTCGCGATAACGTTTTCGAGTCCGTCAAACATGGGATCGCCGACGCCTGCCGGCACTCCCGTGACCGCGCATTCTATGACGCCTCCGACGCTGTCGCCCTGCGCGCGGACGGATTCGATCAGCGCTTTCATCCTGTCGCCGCAGGCTGTATCGATAACGGGGAACGTTTCGTCAATAGCTGCGCCGTCGGGGCGGACGGGATCGAACGGTTCGTCTTTTACATCTCCGACAGAATATATGTGCGATCTGATTTTTATGCCGCAGCTCTCAAGATACTGCATGCAGACCGCGCCGGCAAAACAGAGAGGCGCGGTGAGCCTGCCGGAGAGATGCCCGCCGCCGGAAACGTCGTTAAAGCCTTTGTATTTTACAAAAGCGGCGTAATCGGCGTGGGATGGTCTCGGCGTGTCGGCGATACCGGCGTAATCTCCGGAACGGGCGTCCGTGTTTCTGATGATCGCCGTGAGCGGGGCGCCGCAGGTGCATCCGTCTGAAAGTCCCGAGAGTATCTCGGGCTCGTCTGATTCTCTCCTTGCGGTAACAATAGCGCTCCCTCCCGGAGCGCGTCTTGCCATAAACGCCGCAATCCTGTCAATGTCAAGTCTGAATCCTGCGGGCAGACCGTCTATCACCACCCCTGCGGCGGGGGAGTGCGACTGACCGAAAACCGATATCTGAATGTTTTTTCCTGTTATTGAGCTCATGACATGTGGGGTTTTAAAAAAGATCAAAAAATCCCGGCCAGGATTTTTTCACTGCCTCCGCTTGCGTGACTGTGACTTTCGCGTCCGACGCGAGAACGGCTGCAGCCATGCATATGCGATGATCACCAAATGATGAAACCGTAAATTCCGGGTTGTTTTTTCCGCCTGTGATCGTAAGTCCGTCGGGCTTTTCCGTGACTGTTATTCCCGCCGCTTTCAGAAGAGCCGCGGTCGTGCTTATGCGGTCGCTCTCCTTAAGACGCAGACGTCCGGCGTTGGTGATCCCGGATACTTCGCCGCAGAACGCCATCAGCGCCGCGAGGCAGGGCGCGAGATCGGGGATGTCCCGGACGTCGATGCTGACAGGATTGAGTCTGTTTTTGCGTGTCGTCACGGTGTCGCCGTTTATCGTCACGTCGGCGCCTGTCTTCCGGACAATGTCAATTATAGCTCTGTCGCCCTGCGGGGAGTTCATATCAAGCCCTGTTACAGTTATGCCTTTGGCGGACAGCGCTCCGAGGCAGATAAAGAACGCTCCGCCCGACCAGTCGCCTTCGACGGTTATCTCTCCCGGGGATATGAGCCTGGAGCCGTTTTCCGGAGTGAACAGGACCGAACCATCCGCGCCGGCTTCCTTTCTGACGCTGTACCCGAACTTTGAAAGCGCATCAATGGTGATATCAAGGTAGCGTGCCGATTCCACGGGCGGGGTGATCCGGATGGAAGAACCCGGCAGCAGCGGCAGAGCGAGCAGAAGCCCTGTAGCGAACTGAGAACTGATATTGCCCGGTACCCTGTATTCTCCTGCTTCCGGTCTGCCGTGTATTTCTGAAGGCAATCTTCCGTCCGATGAGTCGGTGACTCCGTGTTCACGCAGCGCCGTGAGTATCGGTGCCAGCGGACGTTCCGGCAGCCGTCCGGTGCCGGTGAATACGGCGTCCGCGCCCAGAGCCGCCGCGACCGGGATCAGAAAACGGAGAGTCGAACCGCTTTCGCCGCAGTCAAGGGTGACTTTTCCGTCCGGGACCGACCGTATCGGTTCGACAAAATACCCTTCGCCGGTCCGTCTGATATCTGCGCCGAGGCTGTTGAGGCAACGCACGGTCGCTTCGACGTCCCCGCAGACCGGGGACAGCCTGACAAAAACGGGACTGCCGCACAGCGCGGCAAGTATCAGCAGCCTGTGCGCTGCGGATTTTGACGGCGGAGCGCGGAAAGTTCCGGAAATGCCCCTGAGATCGATGGTTTTATCCATAATGCGTGCTGCGTTTTCGTGTTGCGTGCTGTGTCTGACGTTTCATTATCTCAACACCAGACATTCAAAACTCATAAGCCCAGGGAAATGACCTCCCGCAGCTTTTCGATGGGGACGGAAACCGGGACGCACTTGCCCAGCCTCTCCGGCACTATCAGTTTTATATCGTCTCCCGATCGTTTTTTATCGGAACAGGCGGCGGCAAAGAGTTCTTCCTCGCCGAATCCGCATGAGACCGGCAGACCGTTCTTTTTGAGCAGGGGGAGAAGCCTGTTTGTAATATCGGTTACGGAGAGTCCGGCCCGGTAAGCTCCCGCGCTGACAATGCTCATGCCCATGGCGACCGCGGAACCGTGAGGAATGCCGAATTTACTGCATATTTCTATCGCGTGGCCTACGGTATGGCCGAAGTTCAGTATCGCTCTTATACCCGTTTCTCTCTCGTCTTCGTTCACTATGTCCCGTTTCATCTCAACACAACGTCGGATTATATATCCTGTCGTATCTCTGATGGAATTATTCTCAAGAAAAGCGAAAAAGTCTTCATCCATTATCACGCCGTATTTTATTATCTCCGCGCAGCCTTCGTTATAGATATTTTCAGGCAGCGTTTCAAGCAGGTCGGGGTCAATGATGACCGCAGAGGGCTGATGAAACGCCCCGACGAGGTTCTTGAAGCCTGGCAGGTCAACAGCCGTTTTGCCGCCTACGGACGAATCCACGCAGGCAAGGACTGTGGCAGGTACCTGAACGAAGCGGATCCCGCGCAGGTATACTGCCGCGGCGAAACCGCCCAGATCCCCGGGAATGCCGCCTCCCAGAGTCAGAACGCAGTCCGAGCGCGTCAGCCCGCAGTCCGCGAGGAACGTCAGTACGCCGGATAGTGTTTCAAGGTTCTTGTTGTTTTCGCCGGGGGAGAAAGAGAAACCGTAAACAGAGAAGCCCGCGGAAACAAGAGAAGCGCGGATTTTTTCGAGATAAAGCTCCGCGACGGTGCTGTCCGTGATGACCGCGACCTTTCCGGCGCCCGGGACGTCCCTGCGTACAATCTCACCGACGCTGCCGGTCAGCCCGGAAGCGATATATATGTTATGATCACCTGACGCGCTGACCCTGATCGTTTCCGTAATGATCACCCCGTTTCCGGCGTTTTGCGTACTGTGTGCTGAGTTTTTCGGCAATATGAAAACCGCAACCCGCAACACGTCAATATTACACCCATCCAGACTGTATGTCAATCGTCCGAAATTGATATTGTATTTTTTATGCTGCGGTGATAAAATGGTTCCGGACATAAGGAGGTACGGCAATATGAAGATCAGCCCCGCGGGAAGTCCCGTATATCTGATATATAAGGAATGTAAATGTGAGAAAGGCGAGAGCAGGTTTTTCGGCGCTCCCGATCTGCCGGAGGGTTTTGACTGGCCGCAGGACAGTGAAGGTTACGATCTGGAGTTCATCTGCCAGATAGACTGCGCCGCGGCTCATAAATACAATGACCTTCTGCCCGAAACCGGGCATCTGTGGTTTTTCGGGAATATCGCCAACGCACTTGGCGAAGAGGAGGCCCCTGCGGCTCTGCCGGGTTTTCAGGCTCCGACCGAATTCAGGGTCTATTATGACGATACCGATACCGAACTGCTGCTTGTCGGCGAGATAGTTGATGAAGACGGCGAACCTGCGGGCTTCAAAGAACTCAAAATAGAATTCTCAACAGATATAGACGATTGCCGCGAGGCTCTGCATCAGCTCGGCGGCGAGCCTCCGGAAAACGATTATCCGGATGATTTTAAAAATCTCAGGCTTCTTTTCTGTCTCGATTCGTTCAGGGGAGCTGATTTTACCCTGGAGTTCGAGCACAGCGCCTATATGTATTTTCTTGTTGACGAGGCTGCTTTCGGGAACCGGGAGTTCAACAAGGCAGTTGCCTATCTTGCAGTCTGAGATTTCAGATCGGTCAGAATCTTTGAATCAGGACTGAATGCTTTACACTCAAAACTCGGAAATGGAAAAACTGAAATTCAACTCTCACAGAGAATTCACGATCCTGCAGATGAGTGACGTCCAGGATCTGCACTATATGCGCCGCGCACAGGGTGAGTTGATCCGCCTGGCCTGCGAGCGTGTGCGTCCGGATCTGGTCGTTTTCACCGGCGACAATATTCTGGGCAATCATATCCGCGACGCCCGCTTCGGGGATAAGAAATATGAACTGACTCACGAGCAGGAGTACGATATAATAATGCGCGCCCTGTATAAGGTGTTTCGTTATCCTCAGTCCATGGGCATACCATTCGCCGTGATTTTCGGCAATCACGACGATATGAACCAGGTGACCAAAGACGAGCAGGGGCAGATCATCCGTTCCTACAGTATGAACCGCGGTTTTGAAACGACAGGCGAACTCTGCGGAAATTACTGCCTGCCTGTGTATTCATCGGATGGCAGCGCCGAGCGGATGCTGCTCTGGATGATAGACACCGCGCGCTTTGATAAGGAAAAACAGACGTCATCCGAGGAAATAACAAAAACACAGGTGGACTGGTTCCGCGGGGAGAGCGCGATACATAAAAGAGAAAACGGCGGCAGCGCCGTCGACTCGCTTATGTTCCTGCATATCCCGCTTAAGGAAACGATGTATTTTGTGGAGGAATGCGACATGGCAGATGCCGAGACGGAACAGAACGGTACCGGTTACAGGCTCCGTCGGGAAGAAACGGGGATACGCGGCGTTCTGAACGAGCCGATAACCCCCGTCGCGGACGAATACGGCTTTTATGATGCGGTGCTGGAAGACGGCGGCGTACGCTCGATAATTTCCGGACATAACCATATAAATAACTACGAGGGAGTAAGAGACGGCATCAGGTTCATCGCGACTCCCGGCGCTTCCTTCAGGTGCTACGGGAACAAGGAAAGGGGAGTCAGGGTATTCCGGATAAGAGAGGACGATCCGGGGGATTTCGATACCTACGTTCTGAATTACTACGATCTCGCCGGCGATACGCCGATCACTCATTTCAAGTATTTCTGGGACGCAGACGAATCCGAGGCTGCAAAACGCCGTCTGCTTATCGGCGCCGGAGCCGCCGTGGCTGCGGTTGCGCTCACAGCTGCAGGCGCTCCGAGGATGGCGGTAAAAATCGCGAAGAAGCTGATCAAAATCGTTTGACAAGCTGCTTGACAAGTACAACAAGCTGCTTGAGAAGTATAAAAGTTACTTGACAAGTGTAATATAAAAGTATATAATCTTTTTACAGTTTAATATTCCTTATAAAGAGTGACTGAGGGAACGGCCCGGTGAAGTCACGGCAACCTGCATTGCAAGGTGCCAAATCCGGCGGAATTTACCGAGAGATAAGGGCAATAATCCTCGCGACGTAATTCTGCCGCGAGTTTTTTTCAGTTTATTATCAGTATATGGCAAAGGGAGGTTTATTATGGCAAGGCGTTTGTTTACATCGGAATCCGTCACCGAAGGGCATCCCGACAAGGTGTGCGACAAGATATCCGACGCGATCCTTGATGCTATCCTCGCGCAGGATAAAAACGCCCGCGTTGCGTGCGAGACAGTCGCAGCGACGGGGATGATCATGGTCATGGGCGAGATCACTACAACTGCAAAGGTAGATATCCCTGCGGTGGTGCGAAAAACGGTCTGTGATATAGGCTACGACAGGGCGGATACTCTGTTTGACGGCAATTCCTGCGCCGTGCTGGTCAGCATAGACAGGCAGTCTCCGGACATCAGCATGGGCGTCAGCAAGTCGCTGGAAATGAAGAACGGCGACGAGGATCCATACAATCTGAACGGTGCCGGGGACCAGGGCATGATGTTCGGTTACGCCTGCGACGAGACTCCGGAGCTTATGCCGCTGCCGATCTCTCTGTCCCACAAGCTCGCGATGCGGCTCGCCGAGGTAAGAAAAGACGGCACGCTGGGTTATCTGCGGCCCGACGGCAAGACCCAGGTTACAGTGGAATACGACGACGGCAGGCCGGCGAGGATCGAGGCGGTGGTGGTCTCGACCCAGCATGCCGCGGACGTGCTGCAGGAGAAGATCCACGCCGATATCAGAAAATACGTTATAGAACCGATCCTTCCCGCTTCTCTTCTGGATGAAAACACAAAGTATTATATCAACCCCACCGGCAGGTTTGTCATCGGCGGTCCAGCAGGCGATACGGGCCTGACAGGCAGAAAGATAATAGTAGATACCTACGGCGGTTACGCCGCGCACGGCGGCGGCTGCTTCTCCGGCAAGGATCCGACCAAGGTAGACCGCAGCGCGGCTTACGCTGCAAGATATGTCGCAAAGAATATAGTCGCGGCGAAGCTCGCGAGCCAGTGCGAGATAGAGCTTGCCTACGCGATAGGCGTGGCGAAACCCGTTTCCGTGACCGTAGACACCTACGGTACGGGCGTCGTCTCCGACGAGACGCTTTCCGAGGCGGTTGCCCGCGTGTTCGATCTTCGTCCTGCCGCGATAATAGATAAACTGGATCTCAGACGGCCTGTTTATTCGCCTCTTGCGGCCTACGGTCATATGGGCAGATGCGACCTTGATACGCCATGGGAGCGCACGGATATGACGGAAGCGCTGAAATCTGCTGTCGCCGATCTGAAATGATTGATGGCATATGGAATATTGCACAATTGTGTTCCATAAATCAGCATTAAATTTATACATTATATTGATTTCTTAAAAAACCCTTGCATTATTCTTGAAAATAGTTTAAAATGCTCTGTGTATAAGCAACAGTACGATTGTATATAATTGTAATTGTTTTCGGAGGAATATAAAAATGAAACAATCTCTTAAAAAGATCTGCGTTCTGCTGATGGCGGTGATGTTTGTCATTATCGGTGTTGCGGGCGCTGTAAGCGCAACGGATGTCGAACCTGTCGCAGAGCAGTCTTCCGCTGATGCCGGCAATGCGCTTCCGATGGCGGACATTTTCCTTGTACTGGACACTTCCAGCCAGATGAACTTTAACGGCGGCTTACCGGGCAACCATATGGACAGAATGAAAGAAGCTGCGAAGGACTTTGTCGCAGTCGCCCTTGCATATAACACATATGGTCTTGCCGATATCCAGATAGGTATCATTACCTTCGGCGGCGGCGCCAAGACCTATGATATGACCAAGGATCAGGCGACCCTTAACTCTATCATAGACGGCCTTTCCGCAAACGGTAAGAGCTATATGTACGACGGTCTCAATGCTGTCAAGACTCTTGACGAGGCCCAGGGTCGCGAAGGCGCTCAGAAGCAGGTCTGCGTCATGGCAGGCAGCTTCCCGGAGGCCGGCCCCACAAAGGACAGCGGCAAGTATACCTCTCGCGACAGTGTTCTTTACTATAAGTACGGCAACGCTGTTTATGAGCTCGCGGAGTCTATGTGGCCCACCTACTACATCTACACCGTAGCCTTTACTCCCTGCGATTCCACGACCAATCTTTTCTATAAATTCATCCCGACTCTTCTCGACGATATTGAGAATTCTCAGTTCTTCTCAGAGTACGATTCCAACGGCATCAAGGCTCTTATAGAGAGACTTCTTCAGCTCGGTCCCAAGCCCGCTCCGGTTCCCACCACTCAGCCGACGACCCAGCCGACAACTCAGCCGACGACCCAGCCGACCACCGAGCCCGTTTCCGTGACTCCTCTTCCGCCCTGCGGCAATCCCAACTGCAAGTGTCCGAACTGCACCTGCAAGTACTGCAAGTGCGAAGCCGGCAAGTGCTGCACCTGCCCGTGCTGCTGCGGCAGAGTTATCGTGGTGCCCGAGTGCCCCGTGACCTGCAAGCCTCCCGTCTGCACTCAGAAACAGTGCGCGACAGTCAAGACCGGTGAGTCCGACACCGCGAAGACGGTAGCCATCAGTGCAGCCGTCGCCGTTATGGCGATCTTCGGCGGTACCGTAGCGGTCAAGGCAAAGAAGGACGACTGATATCAGTTCCTGTAAAGTAAAAATCCGGGGGCCGCAACCGCGGTCCCCGAAGCATTTATGAAATATTTCAGTAAACTGTTTACAAGCAGCGGTTATTGTGATATCATAAGCTTTGATTTTTTGAGAATAAGAGGCGATCACTATGCTTTATACTTCCACCAGGGACAATACGTTGAGGGTCACGGCGGCGCAGGCGATAACCAACGGCATCTCGCCCGACGGCGGGCTTTACCTGCCCACTGAAGTTCCGCAGGTTTCGGCTGCGTTCATCGCGTCGCTTGCCGGTATGCCCTACTGTGAACGGGCGAAAAAGATACTCGCTCTGTATCTTGCTGAGTTCCCGGCGGAGGAACTGTCCGGTTATATTGACTCTGCTTACGGCGGGGGCAAGTTCTCGTCTCCGGATGTGGCTCCTCTTCTCAATCTGCATGACAATGTGAATATTTTGGAACTGTGGCACGGCCCCACCTGCGCATTCAAGGACATGGCGCTGCAGCTTCTGCCGCATCTGCTAACAGGTTCCGCGAAGCGCGTGCTGAAAGATAAGGAAATAGTCATATTGGTGGCTACCTCCGGCGATACCGGCAAGGCTGCGCTCGAGGGTTTCTGCGACGTACCGGGTTCGAAGATATTCGTCTTCTTCCCGAACAAGGGCGTCAGTCCCATGCAGCAGAGACAGATGCAGACCCAGGAGGGCGCCAACGTCGGGGTCTGCGCCATAAACGGCAATTTCGACGACGCGCAGACCGGCGTCAAAGCGATTTTCACAGATTCCGAGACAAAGCGGGTATTCGACAGGAATTCCCTTGTGTTCTCTTCCGCCAACTCCATAAACTGGGGCAGGCTGGCTCCGCAGATCGTATATTACTTCTCCGCTTACGCCGATCTTCTGAAGCAGGGCAGGATAGTGAACGGTGAAGAGATCAACATAGTCGTGCCCACGGGCAACTTCGGCAATATCCTCGCCGCGGAATACTCCCGCCGCATGGGGCTGCCGGTCAAAAAGCTTGTCTGCGCTTCCAACAAAAACAATATACTCACCGACTTTATAAACACCGGCAGATACGATAAGAACAGAGATTTCTACACCACGATCTCGCCTTCTATGGATATCCTTATTTCATCCAATCTGGAACGGCTTATCTTCTCGCTCTCCGGGGATGATTCCGCAGCGGTGCGCGAGCTGTATTCCCGCCTGGCAGAGACCGGTGAATTCACTGTCCCGACAGACGTCGCGGAGCGCATCCGGGCAGAATTCGCGGGAGGCTGCTGTGACGACGCTGCCACGAAGCAAACCATTCACGATATCTACGGCGAGTATAATTATCTTATCGACACCCATACTGCGGTCGCTGTACGGGTATGCGAGGATTACCTTAAAAACACCGGCGACAGCGCTCAGACCGTAGTCGCGTCCACCGCCAGCCCGTTCAAGTTCTGCGCCGCCGTTCTTTCCGCCCTGAAGGGCGAAGGCAATACAAGCGGCACCGAGTTTGAGATGCTGCGTGAGCTTGAGACTATAACAGGACTTCGCGCCCCCGCCGCGCTTGCCTCTCTGGAAGACAAGCCCGTGCGCTTCAGCGCAGTCTGCAACAGGGACATCGCCTCTATGCGTAATGCCGTGTTCGGGTCCTTCGGCATCGCCTGATCCATGTCAGTATTCGTTATAGGCGACACGCATCTGTCTCTCGGATCGGACAAGCCCATGGACGTGTTCCGCGGGTGGGACGATTACGTGGGGCGGTTGGAGAAAAACTGGCGCGCGCTCGTCTCCCCGGACGACACGGTCGTTATCGACGGTGACGTCTCCTGGGCGATGAAACTTGAGGACTGCGACGCGGATTTTGCTTTCCTGCACTCTCTCCCGGGCAGAAAGTACCTTGTCAAAGGCAACCATGACTACTGGTGGGAGACTATGCGCAAGATGGAGAATTATATCTCCGGGCGGGGCTTCGACACCATAGGATTCATCTTCAACAACGCAGTTTCCGCAGGGGATATCGCGCTTTGCGGCACCCGCGGCTGGTTTTTTGACGACGAATCGGAGCACTCGAGAAAGGTGATCCTGCGTGAGCGCGAAAGGCTGCGCCGGTCGATAGAGGCAGGGCTCGCTATGGACAAAGAACCGACGGTATTTCTGCATTATCCGCCGTTTTTTGACGGGCGGCAGGTGGACGAGATATATTCCGTCCTGACAGAATACGGGGTCAGACGGTGCTTTTTCGGGCACGTCCACGGCGAAACGACGGGCCGTTACGACGATTTTACCCGCGACGGTATACGCTTCAGCCTTATTTCTGCCGACAGACTCGGTTTTACGCCTTACCTTGTAAAAAAGTAACAGGTGGCCGGCATAACTGTCAACTGTTCACTGTCAACTATAAAACCGCCGATTACTCGTTTAATTCTTATACAGTTTTGACATAGTATTTTTCTTTTGCATTTGATATACTTATACGGTATATTTTTCTGCTCTTACGGAGGTCATTATGAGCTTAACATCCAACGAAAAAACAAACACCAATGAAGTAACGCTCGGTATCCACATTGACGCCGAGGTATTTGCCAAGGCTTGCGACAAGCAGTGGAACAAAAAAAGGAAATCAATAACCGTTCCCGGGTTCAGAAAGGGTCATGCTCCCAGGCAGCTTGTGGAGAAGATCTACGGCGAGGGCGTTTTCTATAACGACGCTCTGGATGATGTCTTTCCCGACGTATATGACGAGGCTCTCAAGGAGTCCGGCATCGACGCAGTAGACAGTCCTCGTGATTTTGATATCGGCACGATCAGCACTTCCGAGGGCGTAGACCTGACCTGCAAGGTAACCGTCAAGCCGGTCATCGAGATCGAAAGCTACAAGGGCATCGAGGCGCCCAAGGAGAAGGTCGAAGTCACCGACGAGGAGGTCGACGCCGAGATCAGGCGCCGCCTTGAGGATGACGCCAGGATGGTAGACGTGGACGACAGGCCGGTTCAGGACGGCGATATCGTCACCATCGATTATGCGGGCACTAAGGACGGCGTGGCTTTTGACGGCGGCACAGCCGAAAATCAGGAGCTTGCCATAGGTTCCGGCAGCTTCATCCCCGGTTTCGAGGAACAGATAATCGGCCACTCCGTCGGCGAGGAATTCGATATCGACGTGACCTTCCCCGAGGAGTATCACGAGGAGTCCCTCAAAGGCGCCGCAGCCGTGTTCCATATCAGGCTGCACGGCATCAAGGTCAAGGAACTGCCCGAGGCGGACGATGAGTACGCCAAGGACAAGGATTTCGATACCTTTGCCGAGTATAAAGAAGACATTCGCGCCAATATGCTCAAGGTTCGCGAGGACAGGGCGGACGCGGACTACCGCAACACCCTGCTCGACAGGATCGCCGACACCGTAGACGCCGAGATTCCGGACGTGATGATCGACCGCGAGATAGACGGTATGCTCAACGATATGGATTACCGTCTGCGTCAGCAGGGCATGGACCTTCAGAGGTACATGCAGTACACCGGCGCAGATGAGGAAACTCTGCGAGATATGTACGCCGATCAGGCGGAAAAGCGCGTCCTTGTCAATCTCATAATCGAGAAGGTCGCCGAGCTTGAGGGCGTGGAGGTCACGGAAGCAGATCTCGCCGAGGAATACAAAAAAGTCGCCGAGGCCTATAACCTGGATGAGGAGAAGGTCAAGAGTCTTATCGCCGAGGATACCCTCAAAGAGGATATCAAAGCTCGCAAGGCTATAGACATCATAGCCGAAAACGGCGTTCCCACCGAGCCGGAGGAACCGGAGGAGGAAGCAGCCGGGGACGAAACAGAAGGCGAAGAGGAGTAAGACAGAGTATAATATAATTCGGAATCAGGAATCCGGAATTCGGGATTTTCACAAGGCTTTGCCTTTTTAACGCATGCAAGGTCGTATGGCAGTAAGCCTATCACAGCGAATAATTCCGCATTCCGCATTCCGCATTCCGCATTGTTATGCTCCTTGTTTCATTGCATTAACGTTTTGTGATAATGAAAGGAGAAGCACAATGGCACTTGTACCGACCGTAATAGAAACCACCAACCGCGGCGAGAGGGCTTACGACATATTCTCCCGTCTGCTCAACGACAGGATAATCGTCCTCTCCGACGAAGTCAACGACGTTACCGCCAGCCTTGTGGTGGCGCAGCTCCTGTTCCTCGAGGGGCAGGATCCGGAGAAGGATATCAGCCTTTATATAAACAGCCCGGGCGGCAGCGTATCCGCAGGCTTCGCCATCTATGACACGATGAATTACATCAAACCCGATGTGTCCACCATATGCATGGGTATGGCGGCGTCGATGGGCGCGTTCCTGCTGTCTTCCGGCGCGAAGGGCAAAAGGTTTGCTCTGCCCAACAGCGAGATCATGATCCATCAGCCTTCCGGCGGAGCTCAGGGGCAGGCGACGGAGATCCAGATAGCCGCGAAGCATATAGAGATAACAAAGGCAAAACTCAACGCCATCCTCGCGAAAAACACCGGAAAGCCGATAGAGGAGATCGCAAGAGACACCGACCGTGACAACTGGCTCTCCGCTCAGGAAGCGCTTGAGTACGGTCTTGTGGATAAAGTACTTGACAAGAGATAAAATTTTTGAACTATGCCTAAAAGTATAGACAACAAACAGGGCGTTTATCGCTGCTCATTCTGCGGGCTTCCGAATCATGAGACCGGCATGCTTATCCAGGGTAAGGTGCCCGGCGTGTATATATGCGAGTCCTGCGTGAATATCGCGAGTGATATTATATGCAATTCGACACAGACTTATACGCACTCCGATTCCACCATAAAACGGAAGCTGCCAAAGCCCGCCGATATCAAACGCAGACTCGACGAATACGTCATAGGTCAGGACGAGGCTAAGACAGCGCTCTCCGTCGCCGTTTACAACCACTACAAAAGAGTCTATTACGGAGACTCCAGCGACGTGGAGATCCAGAAGAGCAACGTGCTCATGCTGGGACCTACGGGTGTAGGCAAAACCATGCTTGCCCAGACGCTGGCAAAGATCCTGGACGTGCCCTTTGCGATAGCCGACGCCACCACACTGACAGAGGCAGGTTACGTGGGCGAAGACGTGGAGAATATCCTGCTCAGGCTTATCCAGGCGGCTGATTATGACATGGGACTTGCCGAGATGGGCATCATTTACGTGGACGAGATCGACAAGATCTCCCGCCGCAGCGAGAGCACTTCCATCACCCGCGACGTCAGCGGCGAAGGCGTGCAGCAGGCTCTGCTCAAGATACTTGAGGGGACCGTAGCGAACGTACCCCCGCAGGGCGGCAGAAAGCATCCGCAGCAGGAGTTTATCCAGATAAACACAACGAATATCCTGTTTATACTGGGCGGCGCGTTCGACGGCATGGGCACGATCGTGGAAAAACGTCTCGGCAACTCCGTTATGGGCTTCGGCGCCGATATCAAGACAAAAAAAGAACTCAGCAGCGACTTTATTATGTCACAGGTCGTTCCGCACGATCTTGTGAAATACGGTATGATACCGGAGCTTGTGGGCAGGATGCCCGTCATCGTCGGGCTTAAGAGTCTGGACAGGGAAGCTCTCAAACGCATTCTGACTGAGCCGAAGAACGCTATCATCAAGCAGTATACCGAGCTGTTCAAGCTGGATCATGTGGAATTGATCATTGAAGACGAGGCGCTTGACGCCATAGCCGATACCGCCATAGAACGCGGCACCGGCGCCAGGGGGCTTCGCGCCATCATGGAAAAGCTGCTTATGAACGTGATGTTCAGGGTCCCTTCCGAGGGAGCTGTGCGCCGCGTGGTCATCACCCGCGAATGCGTTACGGACAATGCCGAGCCGACGCTTGTGACGTCGGACGAACTGGCGGAGCTTGAGGCTGCCGCGGAAGAAGAATCTGCGTAAAAAAGGCCGGGCTTTTCAGCCCGGTTTTTTGATCATCATCTGCCTGAAAGGGGATATCTGCCGTGAAAATAACCTGGTACGGTACGGCGACCGTAGGTATTGACGACGGCGAAACCAAACTGCTCTTCGATCCGTTCGTGCGTATGAACAGGCGTGCGGAGACTACACAGACAGAAGACTTCTGCGGGTTTGACGCAGTCTTTGTGACCCACGGCCATTTTGACCATATATACAGTATTCCGGCGCTTGCCGAAGCCGACAAAGCCGTGCCGGTCTACTGCACGAAGACACCGGCGCAGACTCTTGTGGGTAGGGGAGTGCCGAAAGACCGTATCAATGTGATCAGACCGGACGATGAGATCAGGATCGGTGATTTTGCCGTCCGCGTGCGCCGGTTCAGGCACATCGTTTTCGACCCGGTCTACATCCTGTCAGTCGTGCCCAAATGCGTCGTGATGTTCCCGAAGTTCTTCTGGCAGATATATATGAATCGCACAATGCCCGAGGGCGGCGAGATCGTCGCCTACGAGATCAGCGCTCACGGCAAAAAGATATTCCTGACCGGCTCATTCCGCGAATATCCCGGCGAGGTCTATCCCGATGATATCGATCTTTTTGTCCTTGCCAACGGAGGAAGTGTTTTCGTGCCGGAAAAAACAAAGAGTTTCATAGACAGATACAGGCCCAAAAAGATCCTTGTGACACATTTTGACAACGCGTTCCCGCCCGTGACAAGAACGGTCAGCGTCGAAAGACTCAAAAGGACCGTGAACCGGAACCATCCGGAAATTGAATTCATTATCCCGGAAATATTTAATGCCATGGAGATATGATTTTCCTGCCGGGCATCCCGGCGGTATTTTTTTTCTGAAACAAAAAACTTTGTATGATGTAAAATGATATGAGCCAAAAAAAAAGAGAAGATCAACCTTTGGTATGGTATAATCAAGCTACCAAACAAAACCAACCAAATCAAAGGAGAACTTCTCATGAACATAATAGCACAGGAAGCACGGAAAAGG
>JAILQN010000159.1 GCA_024699005.1 Clostridia bacterium | reverse complement strand
CCTTTTCCGTGCTTCCTGTGCTATTATGTTCATGAGAAGTTCTCCTTTGATTTGGTTGGTTTTGTTTGGTAGCTTGATTATACCATACCAAAGGTTGATCTTCTCTTTTTTTTTGGCTCATATCATTTTACATCATACATGAACCCATTGTTAAGTGTTTCTGAATATCTTGTAAATCCGCATCGGACTGTGTTATAATATCCTGAGAAAAAAAGGCGCGCGGGTTTGCAGCCGTGTGCCTGTAGGAAAGGGTTTTGCAAAATGAAACTTATGAAAAAGTTCTTTTCCTGTCTGCTTGCGCTTGCTCTGCTTCTCCCGGTTTACAGCGGTATCTGTATTCCGGCAAAGGCCGAGACGCAATATACGCCGATCCTGCGCATCCACGGCGAGGACAAGCTTTACTGGGTAGCGTAGGACGGCACCCAGTATCAGCTGTTCGAAGACGGCGAGTACGTTCAGGCGATCCTTGACGATGCGCTGCCGTACGCCTTTAAAGGCGTGCTGACCGGCAACTGGGACGAGTGGTGCGACCGGGCTTTCAATCAGCTGAAACCGGCGTTCGAGCATTTCAAACCGGACGCCGAGGGCAACGTGCCTGCCGATACCTACGCCGTCGGGAACATCACCGCGGACGATATCGTTTATAAGGAAACTTACACTGTCTCGGAGAGCTACGTGTTCTGGCCGGATATGCGCGTCTCTCCCATGGACGAGGCGGACCGTATCCATGAGATCGCCGAGCGCATCCGCGAGCTTACCGGGCACCGGAAACTCATATTCGTCGGACAGTGCGCCGGCAACCCGTATCTGATGGCTTATCTGCATAAATATGAAGAGCCTGACGATTATGCCGGTGTGGAAGCGGTCCTGATATCCACCACGACGTCAAACGGTCTTCCGAATGACGACGCCTTTTTCAGCGGGACCGTGGATTTTAACGGCAACGGTTCCGTTCTTGCCCTGAAGAGAAGCGACTTTACGCCCGAAGTGAACGAATTCGCCGGCGGGCTCCTGCTGCAGCTGATCTATGATTCTCTGGATCTGGTTTATCAGAGCATGCCCACCTAGGCTCTGACGCTGGCTGTTTTCAACAACGTATACAATAAGGTCAAAGACAAATTCATAGCCCGGGTACTGTGCGAGTATTACGGCCGCTGCGGCGGATACGTTACCGAAGTGACCGATCACTATGAGGAATACAAGGACTACGTCTTTGCAGAGCCGGGCGCAAAGGAGACCTACGCGGTCCAGATAGCAAAATTCGACGATTATTATTATAACGTACAGCAGCGCCAGCCCGAGATGATCCTCGACATGCGCGACCGGGGCGTCAACGTTTCCGTCATTGCGGAATACGGTTTCCGGAACAAGTATTTCCTTGCAGGCGACTCGGCGCTGGAAACCTCCGATACCCGCGTGCCTCTCAGCCGGGCGGCTTTCGGCTGTGCCGCCGCGAATTTCGGTGAAACGCTTCCCGACTCCTACGTGCAGGAACGCATGGATCAGGGTCTCGGGGAATATATTTCCGCCGACCGTCAGGTAGACGCAAGTACGTGCCTTCTGCCCGACAATACCTGGTTCATCAAGAACGCTTCGCACACTTTTGATCTGGAACCGGGCATTATGAGTCTTGCCACCGCCATCGTCCGCACGCCGGGCGCATCGGTGCAGACGCTTGAGCAGATGGGCTTCCCGCGGTTTGCGAATCTTGTACCCGGCGCGGCGGCGCTGGAGCCGCTGCAGGCGGTAAACGAAAACGATCAGCCCTCCGATCTGCCGGAGACTTCCAACGGTTTCACTGCGTTTATCCGGTGGCTGAAATCACTGTTCCGGCTGATCGGCGCTTTACTTAAAATTCAGATCGCGAACCGTAACGCAGACGGCTGATCATTCCGTTTTCCGTTATCGCGGATGGCTGCCAAAAACAGTAATCAGGGGACAAGCTGAGCCGTCCCCTGATCTCTTTGTTGCGGTCATCCGCGTCGCAAGCCGCGATCTCAATAT
>JAILQN010000158.1 GCA_024699005.1 Clostridia bacterium | reverse complement strand
CCTTTTCCGTGCTTCCTGTGCTATTATGTTCATGAGAAGTTCTCCTTTGATTTGGTTGGTTTTGTTTGGTAGCTTGATTATACCATACCAAAGGTTGATCTTCTCTTTTTTTTTGGCTCATATCATTTTACATCATACATGCAAGCTTCGCCTTATACTCCGCTGTTCTGGCGTTGTATACGGAAGCATTTTCGGGATCGAGATTCCCGAGGTCCGCGCAGATAGCGTCGCAGGCGGCGGCGGCGTTTCTGACCGACAGCCAGATATGTTCGTCGTATTCGGTCCCGTCGCCATGTTCTTCTTCTTCCGCCTGCATGCCCTCTACCTGCTCCTCCTCGCGGATGCGCCCGGAAAGGGCTTCCATAAGATTCAGAGTCCTGCAGCCGGAACCGGAAGACTCCAGTACTCCGCTTACCCAACCGTCCGACGCGCCGCCGACGAAAATGAACAGATCGCAGCCTGCGATCGTGATTATGTCGTCCGCAGTAGGCTGATAGGAATGCAGATCCACTCCGCTGTCCAGAAGCATGGTGACGTTTTCATCCGATCCGAGGATGTTTTTTACCCAATCGTAGATCGGGAAAATCGTGCAGACGATGCGCAGCCCGCCGGCGGCAGCGGTGTCCGTTCCTGTTGAAGTTTCGGTTGTTCCCTCCCCACCGCAGGCGCAAAGCCCGAGCAAAAGACTCAATGCAAGAACAAAAACGCAAATCTTTTTCATATTAAACTCCCTAAATGAGCTGTTTTCGTCGGAATCTTTTAAATCGACAGCACAAATTTAAAAATAATTTGCAAATCGGATAATAGCACAACGTGATCAACGTGTCAATAGGAATATTGTAAACATTGAGCTTTGAGTTTTGAGCTTCCGATCCAAATAACTGTTGCCAAAACGTTCATTGTATGATATCATTTCAATGTCGCCCACGGAAATCTTCCGGTGCGGTGACTGTGTTCGCATATAATATTCCTCAACGCAATCGCACATTGCAAACTGCACATTGCACATTATAACAGGGAGGTACATAACCATGAGATTACCCATAGCTATCCAGTTTTACACCGTCCGCGACGAAGCAGAGAAGGACTTTTTCGGAACACTTCAGAAGATCAGAGATATGGGCTACGAGGGCGTGGAGTTCGCGGGGCTCTTCGGCCACTCGCCCGAGGAAGTCCGCGACAGATGCCGCGAGATAGGCATCATACCCGTCTCGGCTCACGTGCCGCTGGACGATATGCTCGCAGATCCGGAGGGCGTCGCCAGGGCGTATTCCACTATAGGATGCCGCTTTATCGCAGTGCCGTACGTCACCGAGGAGCGCCGCCCGGGCGCGGACGGTTTTGAAAAAACCGTCGAAGACATCATGGATATCGGCAAGGTCATGAACAGATACGGCCTGACGCTCTGCTATCACAATCACGATTTTGAGTTCGTGGATATAGACGGCGAATACGGGCTGGACGTGCTTTATAAAAAGGTCCCCGCCGAGCTGCTCCAGACCGAGCTGGACGTCTGCTGGGTGTCCGTGGGCGGAGCCGAGCCCGAGGATTACATCCTCAGATACTCCGGCAGAGCACCCCTCGTCCACCTTAAGGATTACGTCAAAAAAGGCGTGGATAAGCCGAAAAAACTCTATGACCTTATCGGCATAGACGACGGAGGCGAGACCGCTTCCGAGGAGGATTTCAGCTTTATGCCGGTGGGGCACGGCGTGCTGGATATGCCCGCCATCATGAAATCCGGCGTGCAGGCAGGCGCCGAGTGGTTCATTGTGGAGCAGGACAGGCCCGAGAAAGGCAACACTCCCATGGGCGCCGCGAAGATGAGCATTGAATTTCTTAAGCAGGTAAACAGGTAAAACAGAACTTAGAGTTTAGAACTTAGAGCTTAGAGCTTAGAGCTTAGATATAGAAGTGGAGACAGGAACGCATGCAGGAGAATTATCAGAAATTAGATGTCTGGAAGAAGGCTATGAATGTAGTTGAACAGGTATATCAGCTGGTTAAGAAACTTCCGAAAGAGGAATTATATTCCTTGTCAGATCAAATGCGCAGAGCTGCAGTATCGATTCCATCAGATATTGCCGAGGGACAATCGAGGGGCGGCAGGGAGTTCATACATTTTTTAAAAGTGGCAAAAGGCTCAAGAGCGGAACTTGAAACACAATTGTTGATTTGTGTGCGTTTGAACTACTTGACTGTTTCGGATATAAAGCCAACAATTTGTTTGTTGCAGGAAATAAGCCTGATGACCTCGTCTTTGATAAATACTCTGCAGAACAGATTAAATTCCAAGTAAGCTCCAAGCTCCAAGCTCTAAGCTCTAAGTTCTAAGCTCTGAATAAGAAGTCACGCAAATGATAAAAACAGCAAAAACATCCGGCGCGGACGAGCGCACGCCGTCAATACCGCAATATTTTTCCTGGATCAACAACACCAACGAGGGTTCCACGGAAAAACAGACGCTTGTAAATCTGGACTTTTTCCGCTACATGAAAGAGACCTACGGAATGCAGATCCGCATCTACGCCTGGGATGCGGGCAATTTTGACGGCGCCGCCAACGGTTACGGCGATACGAACTCGGAGAAATTCCGTTCGCAGTATCCCGAGGGCTACAGAAACGTGGTCGCAGCGGCGGAGAAGATCGGCATACGCATGGGGCTGTGGGGCGGTCCGGACGGGTTCGGAGACGATCCGGAGACAGAAAAAGACCGATTCGATTTTTACGTTCATCTGTGCAGAGACTATCACTTCGCGGAGTTCAAAATAGACGGCGTCTGCGGTCAGCTCAGACCCGAAAAAGCCGGAGTATACGCCGATATGCTGAAGGAGTGCCGCAAATACAGCCCGGACCTCATCGTCCTCAATCACCGGCTCGAACTTTACGAAGCCGCGCCGTACGCCACGACCTACCTCTGGAACGGCGTTGAAACCTATATCGATGTTCTCGTATGCAATCCCGTGACAGCCATGCACAACCGGGCTTATATGTTCTTCCGCGGCAATACCCCCGACCTTGACCGCCTGACGGAGGATCACGGAGTCTGTATCTCCTCCTCCCCGGACTATTTTGAGGACGATCTTGTTTATCAGGCTTTCGGCCGCTCGCTGATCCTGGCTCCCGAGCTTTACGGCAACCCCTGGTTCATCCGCGATAACGAGCTGCCCAGGCTCGCGCGGATCTATAATCTGCATAAGCATAATGCACAGATCCTGGTCGACGGCATGGAACTGCCGGAAAAATTCGGACCGGGCGCCGTCTCCCGCGGGACTTCCTGCAAGCGGTACATATGCACCGGCAACCCGACCTGGGAGCTGCGCGGGCTTGAGTTCAGGATAGACGAGTCGATAGGTATTACGGAGCAGGGGACTTATTGCGTCAATATCCGCCATCCATATGAAGAAAACGCAGGGCAGTTCCGTTACGGCGATACGGTGATATTGCCGCTTCTGCCCTTCCGCGCGGCTCTTATCGAGGTGTCAAAGCCCGGATACGCCGACCCGGTGCTGACGAACTGCCGTTATGAAGTCATAAAAGAAGATGAGACCGGCGCGCCTGCGGAGGTGAAATATCTCGCTTCCGACGGCGGGCATATCGGTATGCTCAGAAATGGCGAATATATCCCCTTCGGAGCGCTGAGGCGCATGGATATCCGGGAAAAACCGCCCGTATTTCTCGGCTCGCTTGACGACGTCGTCATTGATCCGGAGGACGGAGAGGCTGTATATGAGGCGGCTGTCTTCCCGGCGGATAACGACAGCCTTGAGGCGAGGGCGGTCCTGCGCTCGGGTGAGAGCGGCATTCCGGAGGTCATCGCAGCCAGAGAGGCGTTTTTCGGTCAGAAGCACTACAAACTGCGCGGCTGCGAGGCACGGGCGATGTTCGACGGCGACCCGGACACCTTTTTTGACGGTCAGAGCCTTGTTTATCAGTATAACAATCTGCGTACAGACGGCGGCTGCCTGCGGGTGGACTGCGGAAAGATCCTTGACGCGGACACTGTGGAGATCGAATTCTTCGCCGTCAATAAAGAGACTCCGGAGATAAAGCCTGCCCTTATCCCCGAAGCGATAGACTGCTCGGCCGATTTCACCGGCTGGAGGAACGTGAAGCGTTCATCGCTCGACACCGCTGTTGACAGTAAGACCGTTGAAATAATCGTCCAGGGCAAGCATACCACTTACCCGGCAGAGGGAAAAGTCCTGCGCGCGGTCTTCCCGGTGAACGCGAAAATGAGATATTTCCGCCTGCCATGCCCGCCGGAGCGCATTTACGCCGTGCGGGTGAAGAAGGACGGAAGAGCTTACGATTTAAAAGACGCCCGCGGCAATAATATGCAGGCGCCTTATTCAAAAAAACGCGCCGCGGTCATGAAGACCGGCAGCATAGTCATCCCGGAACACAAACCCGGCTCCTATCTGGCAGTCGCCATAGAGGGAGTCCACGGCGCGGAGGGCGTTTACTGCGCTTCGGAGATAGACGGCGAAAACGTCGGCTTCCCCCGCCGCGCCCCCGATTACAAAGCCAACGTCTGGGAGCACAGGGTCATGAGCAGTGATAAAAACAACACCTTCTTTATGACTCTGCCGGAGGGATCGGAAGGCAGAACGGTCACGATAAAAGCCCTGTTTGCAGATAAAAACTGCGCGGATATACCGTGTAACGTATGGCTGTGCGAAGAGCATAACCAACAGTAAATTTCATTTGAAATAAGTGTCCGGGAATATGAAATCTCATGTCAGAATAATCTGTCTGCTTGCCGTCTTATTATGCCTTGTTCAGCCTGCGCTCCCCTTTGCCTGCGCTGCTGACGGCGATATGATCCGTTCCGGCGACGTGGACGGCGACGGCGCCGTAACAGCCGCGGACGCCAGAGCGGCGCTCCGCATCTCGGCAAGTCTGTTCTTATGCGCCGAGGAGGTCATACCCTACGCGGATTCCGACGGGGACGGCAAAGTCCTTGCCGAAGACGCCCGTATCATTCTGCGTTATTCGGCTAAGCTTGAACCGGAGGAATCGCTGAACCTGATAACCCCGCCGGTGCAGAAAGCTCTGCAGACGGACGGTATTCCTTATTACAACAAACAACAGTTCAACGATCTTACGCTTACCGAGGGAGAAAATGCTCTGCTCGGGGAGAATGTCTTCCTACGCAGCGACTCAAATTGCAAGTGGACGTCCTCCAACCCCGACGCAGTTTCCGTATCCTCCACAGGGAATATAAATGCAAAGAAAAAGGGCTTTTCCTGCGTTTATCTTACCGTGGGCGACAAGCGTTACTATTGGTTCGTGAACGTCATCACAGAGCTGCAGAAAAAGATATACGATCTTCAGGAAAAATACCCCGACGGATATTACTGGAACAAGCACACAAAGAGCAAACAGTATCCCTTCGTTTCGGAGATCCCCTGCGACGACCACGAATCCGGCAAATACGAGTACTGTCAGGGGCAGTGCGTCGGCTTTGCAAGACAGATGAGCATCGAGGTCTTCGGGACGCAGGCGCCTGTCACCTATTACAGTGATCCGCAGATGATAAAGATCGGGGATTATCTGCGCATGCTTCCGAATCATTCCGTCTTCGTCATCGACCGCACGGAAAAGGATGAGATCACAGGTTACGATATCTTCAGCGATACAAATCACACCGCAGGCATGGCGTTTATCACCGTATGCGAATGCAACTGGGACTGGCACTGCGGCATTTCCTGGGGCAGACGTATTCCGTTCGACAGTATCCGGCTTGATTCAGATTTTTCCGCAACGCGTTACTGATCACAGGCAAAATCCGGAGGAGGCTCTCAGCCCCCTCCGGAATCTTTTCAGCCGCGCTCAGGCTGAATTCTAATACTTCTTATAAACATCCCCGCGAGAATCCGCATCTATCACGATAACCTGCAACTCACCGTGATCTACGCGATATATCACGCGGTAATCGGCGACGCGCAGACGGAACAGGTTTTCATATCCCTTCATCTGTTTGATACCGGGGCCTGCGGGCAAGCGTTCAATTGCCGCAATTAATCGCTTCTTTTCATTTTGCGGCAATTTATCAATATACTTTTTTGCGCGTTTTAACAGAATGACCGTGTACATTACTCGATTCCCCATTCAGCTTTACACTGCTCCAACGGTATTCCGACATCTTTTTCGGGATCGGCATCCGACAGATAAGCCTGATAAAGCTGATCACAAAACGCGTCATCCTCCGCTTCCTGAGCTGCCAATCCCTGAAGATAGCCGATCGCATATGCAAGCTTTTCATCGGGCAGTTGATCGATCAAAGATCTGGCAAAATCTTTTTCGCTCACAATTCATCCCTCCTCTGTATAATTTCACTTCTGATCATCCAGTTTGAGCACCGCCATGAACGCCTCCTGCGGGACCTCCACCGTTCCGAAGGAGCGCATTCTTTTTTTGCCCTCCTTCTGCTTTTCAAGCAGCTTTTTCTTTCGGGTGATGTCGCCGCCGTAACACTTGGCAAGCACGTCTTTCCGCAGCGCCTTGACCGTTTCGCGGGCGATGATCTTGCCGCCGATTGCGATCTGCACGGGTATCTCGAACATCTGGCGCGGGATATTCTCCTTCAGCTTTTCCGCGATCTTGCGGGCGCGGCCGTAAGCCTTGTCCTCGTGGATAATGAACGAAAGCGCGTCTATCATATCGCCGTTCAGGAGCACGTCCAGTTTGACGAGCTTTGAGCGCACGTAGCCTTTGAGTTCGTAATCAAAGGACGCATAGCCCCTTGTGCGGGATTTGAGGGCGTCAAAGAAGTCGTAGATTATCTCGTTCAGCGGCAGATCGTAGGCGATGTCCACGCGGTCTGCGGCGAGATAGGTCATATTCTTGAACGTTCCGCGCCTGTCCTGGCACAGGTCCATTATCGTGCCGACGTACTCCGGCGGGGAGAAGATGTGCGCGTCCGCAACGGGCTCCTCGCAGTAATCTATCTCCGCGGGATCGGGATACTTTGTGGGGTTGTCTATCTCCACCATTTTTCCGTCGCGCAGATAAATCTTGTAGATAACGCTCGGCACCGTGGTGACAAGGTCGAGATTATATTCGCGCTCCAGCCTTTCCTGGATTATCTCCAGATGCAGAAGCCCCAGGAAACCGCAGCGGAAGCCGAAGCCCAGAGCTCCGGATGTCTCCGGCTCAAAGGACAGAGACGCGTCGTTGAGCTGCAGTTTTTCAAGAGCCTCTTTCAGGTTCTCGTAATCCGCGCCGTCCGCCGGGTAAACGCCGCAGAAGACCATGGGGTTGACCTTTTTGTAACCTGCCAACGGTTCGGAAGCGGGTTTTGAAGCGAGCGTGACGGTGTCGCCCACTCTCGCGTCGCGCACCGTCTTGATGGACGCGGTAATATAGCCCACCTCGCCGGAATACAGTCCTTCAACCGGCGAGAGCGAGGTCGCGTTCATCTTGCCGACCTCCACCACGGTGAATTCCGCGCCGGTCGCCATCATGCGCATGGTGTCGCCCGGGTGGATCTGCCCGTCCATTACGCGCACGTAAACTATGACCCCGCGGTAATTGTCGTAGATCGAGTCGAAGACCAGCGCGCGCAGCGGGGCGTCGTCGTCCCCCTCGGGGCAAGGTATCTGTTTGACTATCTGCCGCAGCACTTCTTCGCAGTTTTCGCCGGTCTTGGCGGATATCCTGGGCGCTTCTGAGCAGTCGAGGCCGATGACTTCCTCCACGTCCGCGGCAACGGTGTCCGGGTCCGCGGCGGGCAGGTCGATCTTGTTTATGACCGGAACCAGCTCCAGATTGTGGTCAAGGGCGAGATATGTATTGCCTAAAGTCTGCGCCTCGATCCCCTGTGTCGCGTCCACTATAAGCAGCGCCCCTTCGCAGGCGGCGAGTGAGCGCGAGACCTCGTAATTGAAGTCGACGTGACCGGGGGTGTCGATCAGGTTGAGTTCGTAATCCCTGCCGGCCTCGGTATACTTCAGCGTGACCGCGTGCGCCTTGATGGTTATGCCTCGTTCGCGCTCCAGCTCCATATCGTCCAGTATCTGCTGCTGCATATCGCGCTTGTCGACCGAGTCGGTCAGCTCCAGAAGCCTGTCGGCAAGTGTGGATTTGCCGTGGTCGATATGGGCGATTATGGAGAAGTTGCGGATGTTGTCTTTTGATTTTATCATTTGAATATAAAACAGGTGACAGGTGACAGGTGACAGGTATCAGATCAAAAACTGCAGCCTGTTACCTGTCACCTGTCACCTTATTTATTTACGCCAGTACAGCGTCTATCCAGAGCTCGGCGACGTCAGCGTCGGTGTAAGTGACCGAAATATCATCGTCCACATTAAGGAATATCGCTGCGGGATTTGCGGAAGCAATGAGTCTTACGTAGGGTTCAACGCCCTCGACCGCGATATAATAGACCGTTTCGCCGTTTTCTATCTGGCTCCTGATTTCGGTAATAACGCCGGTCAGTTCCCTGATATCGACTTCGGGCACAGCCTCGCCGGGGTCGTTATTGTCGACCGTCTCGGGCACTGGAGCGGAAGTGTCGATATTGATGTTTTTGTTTTTGCCGTTGCGGAGCTGCACCTGATAATTCTTTATGCACTGAGCAAGATCCGGATCGCCCATGGCGGAGTCGGTGGCGACTATGTTATAGTTGCCCACGTTGACCATGGCGTAGGACTTGACGACGTTGGAATCGTCCTTCAGAGCCATGAAGTAAGTCGCCTCGCCCCCGAGGTTGATAAGCAGCGGGAACGTGGCTTTCCAGCCCTTGTCCTGCACCGCGCCCTCGGCGGAACCCTGAGCGGCAAGCTCGGTAGCGCCGGTGGAGTTGTAGAACAGAGCTTCCTTGGTACGCTGGTTGATAAGGATGAAGCCCAGGATAGACTGGTCGGATGTGACCGAGGTGACGCCGGTGTATACGTAAACGTCGTCGCCCATGGCGAGGTAGGTGGCGCCGGTGGTAGTCTTCTTGACTTCCGTTTGAGTAAAGAGCGAGTTCCAGAATCCTTTTACATAGGTGCCGTAGTAGTTGTACTGCTTTATGAGCAGGTTCGCGTCGTAGACCTGATCTATCCAGGTCAGGCTGACGTCGTCGGATTTTCCCTCTTTGACTTCCTCGGTCGTATAGTAAGTGTCCTCGCCGGTAACGGCGTTCACCAGCACGATGCCGCGCACGTCGTCGCCGCTGATAAGACCGACCCTCTTCTTGATATCCTCAACGATCCAGTAGGGCGTGCCGCTCTCGTCGATCTCGAAGGAGATATTGCCGATGATCATCGTCGGATGACGGAAGCGCACCACCCTTTTGAGGTTCTTGTGGAAATGCTCCGTCGGAGAGAACTTCATATAACCTTCCGTGCTGTCCTTATTGAGGAAGAAGAACTGTGTAGCCTGGGTGTTCATGTTCACTATGACGTACCCCGGGAAACCGTCGGAGGTATTGTTCAGCCACTTGAACACGTTGCCGTATTTGAGCGGATAGACCCTGCAGGGCGCGCCTTTGTAGTTGATCTGGGTGGAATACTCCGTGGCTATGTCGAACTGGGATTCCAGACTGAGGGAAGCAAGATCGCCCAGGACCTTGTCCGCGAGCTTTTCGGACGCAGCGGAGTCTATCATCGCGATGTTCTCAAAATCCGCCGTGCTGTCTATAAGAGTGACCGAGGAGTTGATATCGTCTTTTTTGTCGCTTATATCCAGCAGCTTTGAGAACGCGTTGGCGCGGAACAGCGCGCAGGAAGTAAGATAACCCACGAGCAGCACAAGCCCCAGCGCGGCTGCAAGAATTATCGGAACGATCGAATGCTTCCTTGCGTACGGAATGAATTCCGGACGGATTATCGCTTTTGAGGTGACGAAATTCGCAAGCACGTATATGCCGGCGACCGCAGCCCAGAAAATATAGAATTCGATAGCGCGGAAACTCATGGGCGGCAGATAGAAGTAATAGAAAATCGCGCCTGCGACTATCGTTATTATTATATTTATAACGATCTTGAGTCCTGCTTTGTCAGGCGGGATAAGCACCTCTTTTGTGGTGCCGCCGCCGTTTTTATTTTCGTTGAAATCCACTTTGATAGGTTCTGCCATAATAACTCCTTTATTTTTTCCGGCAAGTTATATTCCCAGTATCTCACGGGCATAAACAAGAAGGTTATTGCCGATCAGATAGAGTTCTTTCCAGAAGTTTATGAATTTGTAAGTAAAATTATTTATGATGTCCGCGAACGCGGAATCGGTATAAAGGATAGTCGTTGTTTCAAAACGCGACGTGTCGCGCAGATCCAGATCGATGATCCTCGCTCCGCGGGTCTTCTCGGCGCCGTGCGCCTGGAAACCGCAGGTCGGCGTACAGATAAGCCTGATATTACCGCAGGGTATGTCGTAAGAGTTCGCGTGGTCGTGCCCGCAGACTACCGCCAGAACGTCGCCTCGCTCATTGAACAGGTCAACCTGACCGTAATTCGCGGAAGACGGGCAGGGCGGCTCGCCGATGATGCCGCCGGGAGCGGCGTTATCGGGCAGGACGTACCACTCGCCCTTATAGGGCATGGCGCCGGCTGTGTTGCGGTCGGTCTTTTTGAGCACGTCGAAGAGCTCGTTGGGCACGATGTGCTGGAACGCGATGCCGTATACCGTTTCGCCGCTCTGTTCGTTCAGATAATCGCTCGTGCGCGCGTACCAGTCAAGCTGATCCTTGTGAACGCAGTCGTAGCCGTATTCGTCCTCCATTGCGTCGTCCGAGCCGGAATCGAACATCCACAGCGCGAATTTCACAGTGTCGCTCTCCGCGCTCTCGTAGACCGGCACGACGTAGGTGCCCACGCCGGACATATCCGGTTCGTTCAGGACCTCTCCGCTGACCGTCGCCTCGTCAAAGCCGATGAAGCAGGAATACTCGCGGTATATCTCCATCTGCTCCTCTTTTGTCAGGTCGCCCTGATCGTCGTGATTGCCGAACACCGAAGCGACCGGAACGCCCAGTTCCTCGAAAACGTCCATGAATTTCCGGATGCTGGGTTCGGACATGCCCTTTATTTTACAGGTATAACCGGAGATATTGTCGCCCGTAAGCACGATGAGATCGGGCTTATAGGTCTGCACCGCACGCTTGACGAACGGCAGCATCGTCGGGTTGAGTATGTAATCATCCTGGAAATCGGAGAAATTCAGGATACGGAACTTTCCGTCCTCGTTAAAGTGCAGTTTTGCGCCCTCCGCCGGGGTCGCCGACAGTGCCGGAATGCACAGCGCGAACAGCATGAGCGCCGCAGCGATAACGGAAATGATCCTTTTTATTCTGAAGGATTTCACGTTCATTTTATACGCCTCCTACCTTATATAATAATACGGCGGCGGAGTTTTCGTCAATGGCAGAAAATTGGAAGCACAATAAAAATAGCTAAAAATCAAGCGCCTTTCACACCGCAAATTGCCGTCCGTGCCAAAATACAACAAATGCCGAAATTGCCTTGACTTTGTTAAAATGACATTATATAATATGTTGTCTCTACTGAGATACGAACGAAAGTTCAAGGCAAAAGCGGAGGGAGGGGAACAAGAATGAGTCAGGTTATAGTCAAAGACAACGAATCCATCGATAACGCGCTCAGGCGTTTTAAGCGTCAGACGTCGCGCGACGGCATAATCCAGGAGGTTCGTAAAAGAGAGCATTACGAGAAACCTTCCGTAGCCAGGAAGAAAAAATCCGAAGCCGCGCGTAAACGCAAGTTCAAATAATTCACAAAACCACCGGTTCTGCCGGTGGTTTTCTGCATCCTGTCAGTGATTTACAGTTGCCCTGCGATAAATTCCTTAACGTCTTCAAGGCGTGATTTTTTCCATTCCTTATTTTTTTCCTGCTCCGCCAGGGGGCAGACGATATAAAAATCAAGACATTCGCCGGGGACTCTGCCCGTCCTCATCGGCTCGGCGAAATGCTCCCGCCACTGCTCTTCCGTGGCGTTTCCGAAACGGTCGGGATAGAGGAAA
>JAILQN010000052.1 GCA_024699005.1 Clostridia bacterium | reverse complement strand
CGGAATCGCCAATATCTTTAATATTCCAAAATATATCACTATTTTTAAGGGTTACAAGTCTGAGCTCGGCGCCGGCGGGATCGTTCTCGCTATCCTCGCCATAATCCTCGTACTTGCCGTCCTCGCGGGTATCGTCTTCCTCTTGGTCTTGCTTATCAAGAAATATCTTCGTTTCCGCAAGACTATCGTGGATCAGGAAGAGCTTCTTAACGAGGTCGCTACTCTTAACCGCGAGGTCATCAAGCTGACGCTCGAAAAAGAGAAGATACTTGCTATGAAGGTTTCACAGCTGGGATTGCGTCCCGGCGAAAGTCCCTATCTTGAGGCTCCCGACGGCAGCAGCGGCGAAAAGACAGATGAAAACGGCGAAGAAGCCGCAGAGGGCGATGCAGCTCTCGACGAGGACTACAGCCGTTTCTACAAGCTTACTCAGGTCGACCTCGCGCTTGCCGATTATCAGCCTCCCGTTTATGATAATGAGATCACTCTGCCCGAAATCGTTGACAGATATAGGAATTTCGCGGCTTCACGTATGGGCCTTTACTACGAGCCCAACATCTTAAGACTCTTCCTTGCGGCGTTTGCGTCAACAAGACTTATAATCCTGCAAGGTATTTCCGGTACAGGTAAAACTTCACTTCCGTACTCATTCGGTAAGTTCCTTCAGAACGACGCCACTATCGCTTCGGTCCAGCCGTCATGGCGTGACCGTACCGAGCTTTTCGGTTACTTCAACGAATTCACAAAGCGTTTCAATGAGACAGAAGTTCTTAAAAAGATGTACGAAGCTACATATAAAGAGGACATCTTCCTTACGATCCTCGACGAAATGAACATCGCTCGTGTTGAGTATTACTTCGCCGAGCTGTTGTCCATCCTCGAAATGCCCAGCCGTGAAGAGTGGGTTGTCAGCCTTGTCCCCTCGGTTTGGCCGACCGACCCGAAACACCTCTTCGACGGTAAACTCAGACTTCCCGAAAACATGTGGTACATCGGAACGATCAATAACGACGACTCCACCTTCGCCGTTACTGATAAGGTTTACGACCGTGCTATCCCGATCGACATCAATACAAAGGGTAAATATTTCGAGGCCCCGTGGACTGACAATCTTACGCTCAGCTATAAACACCTCGAGGATATGTTCAGAGAATGTAAGGTCAAATATAAGGTTTCCGAAGAAAGTCTCCGTAAGCTCGCCGAGCTTGACGACTACGTGATCGAGCACTTCCGCTTGGCTTTCGGTAACCGTATCGTGAAACAGCTCGAAGATTTCATCCCCGCTTATGTAGGATGCGGCGGAACTGAGATCGACGGACTTGACTTCATCCTCTGCCACAAGATCTTCCGTAAGTTTGAAGCTCTCAACCTTTCATTCATCCGTGACGAGATCGGCGGTCTTATTACCTACCTTAATAAGCACTTCGGTAAGTCAAACATGAAGGAATCCAAGGAATATCTCGAAAGACTTCAGAAGCTCATCTGATTTTTGCTATTTTACCATACTTTATTTATCAGAAGGGGACATAGATAATGAGTAACGAAAAGGTTGCCGAACTGTACGGCGAGTACGAGTCGATCATGACGTCGCTCGTTGACAGCGATGAATACTATCGCCATTTTATGGAAGCTATCGCTGCCGGAGAAAACAAGTTCTCACTTTTCAACAGATACTTTGAAAAGAAGATCGATCTCCGCTGGGTAGACGCCATCGAAAAGTGCATAATCCCGCTTGATACCATTATCAGAAATCCCCGTAAGTTCATCGTTCAGGAAGAAGAGATCGTGCCCATCGAGCGTGCGAAAAAAATTACCGCCGAATCTGTGCGCCACCTCGCACAGCATACGAGTATGATCGCGCGCGTCGAGGGCGACAGAGTTACCCCGAGTAAGATCCTCAACGTTTTCCGTGAAGAAAGCTTCGAGATCTACGAAAACAGATTTATCTTTACCCTCTTAAGAAACCTGCAGCGCTTTATCGACCAAAGGTACAACGTTCTGTTCGGTATGGCAAACGACGAGTCGATGTCCTCCCTTAAAATGGAAAGCTTTGTTAATAACGGCAACGAAAAGATCAACTATAAGCTTGAAATTTCGACCCAGGCCGTTGAGGAACATCTCGAAGGCGATATCGAGGACACGAAAAACGCCACTGCTCTCCAGAGGATCGAGCGCATCAAGAGGATCGTAAATGAGTTCGCTCATTCCGCTTTCATGCGCGACCTCCAGAACTGTACGCCTGTTCGTCCCCCGATCATGCGTACAAACGTTATCAGCAAGGACGTCAACTTCAGAGCGTGCCTTGAGCTTTGGCAATTTATTTCCGCTTATAACGAAGTCGGCTACGAAATTATCTCCAATGAAACGGATGAGATGGTCAGCGATTCTTACCGCGACGATCTCTACCGCCTGTTTACGGCAAACTATATGTTGCTGAAAAACAACGTAGTCTCGCCTTATGAAGTGACCGGAAAGATCAGAAAACGTGTCATCAAGCCCAAGATGCTCAAACGCCTCGCCGAAGAGCTCGTTATGGACTACGACATGAACGAAGCGGACATCCGCAAGGTATTTGTTGACGAACTTAAGCGCGTAAGCAAGAAAAAGATCGCCGGCGAAGAGAAGATAAAAGCGGCGATCGCCAGGGCCCTCAGTGCGGAGGACGCCCGAAAGGCGGAGATCGAGGCAAAGATCAAGGCCGAGATCCAGCGCCAGAAAGACATCGAAAAGAGAAAGAAAGAAAGAGAAGCCGCAAAGATCGCAAGAGAAAAGGCTCTCGAAAAAGAGCGCATAGCGAAGGAAAAGGCCAGGGTAAAGGCAAAGAAAGAACGCGAGATCGCTATGCAGAAGGAAAAAGCGCGCAAGGAAAAGGAGCGCGCAAGGATCGCCAAAGAAAAGGCGATAGCCGCCGAAAAGGCAGCGAAGGAAAAAGAGAGACAGCGCCTCGAAAAAGAAAAGGCGCGCAAGGCAAAGCTTCTTGCATTGGAAGAAGAGAAGAAGAGAAAAGAAGCTTTGAAGAAGCAGCTTGAAAAAGAGCGCATAGCGAAGCAAAAAGCGCTCGAGGCCGAAAAAGCCAAGGCTGCGAGAGAGAAACAGAGAGAGAAAGAACGTCAGGCAAGGCAGCTCGCTTTACAGAAGGAAAAAGAGAAAGCCGCCGCCCAAAGACAGGCTGAAAGAGAAAGAGCAGCAAAGCAAAAGGCTCTCCAGGCCGAAAAAGAAAAGATTGCCAAGGAAAAACAGAGAGAAAAAGAGCGTTTAGCCAAGCAAAAAGCTCTTGAAGCCGAAAAAGCCAGAGCAGCAGCGGCAAGAGAAAAGGAAAAAGAGCGTGCCGCGAAGCAAAAGGCTCTCCAGGCTGAAAAAGACAGGATAGCAAAAGAAAAACAGCGTGAAAAAGAGCGTCTTGCAAAGCAAAAAGCTCTTGAAGCCGAAAAGGCAAGGGCTGCCGCCGCAAGAGAAAAGGAAAAAGAACGTGCGGCTAAGCAGAGAGAAGCTCAAAAAGAAAAAGAACGCATAGCAAGAGAAAAGCAAAAAGAGAAAGAACGTTTGGCAAGGGAAAAGCTTGCGCAGGCTGAAAAGGAAAGAGCCGCGGCTGCTAAAGCGAAAGAAAAGGAACGCGCCGCGAAACAGAAGGCACAGCAGGCTGAAAAGGAAAAACTCGCTAAACAAAAGGCAAAAACAGCGGAAAATAAGACAAATTCGTCCGATAATCCCTAAAAATAAATGATTTAAGATCATTTCGGCATCATGTACGTGAACGTAAAGGCTCACAACTTTACACAATTCGGAGGTTAGCAGATTATGAAGAATAAATTAGGAAGAAGGGCATTGGCGGTAATCCTATCGGCGTCATTGCTTTTGTCATCGGAAATAATGGGAACAGGCGTCTCTGCGGTCGATAATGTGAGTACGACCGCGGAAGATTCTGCTGTCTCGACAGTCGTTGCCTCCGAAGCGACTACCGATGCGGCGTCCTCCGATATTTCCGTTGAAGGCGGAAAGCTTTCACCGACAGATCCCGATATGCAGCCTGTCGGTTCAAGCCTTGAGGTTTCTTCTTCCGGTTTATTTAAAGGAAGCGGCACACAGGCCGATCCTTTCCTTATAAATGATGCAAAAGATCTCCTTGCTATCAACGAAAACGGCATAAATCTTACATCCGAATCCAATAAATATTATAAGCTTGCCGCCGACATCGACCTTTCGACTGTCGGCATAAGCTCGTTCAGAAATTACTACGGATTTATTTCACTTGTGTCGATCTCACCGTCCGCAGCGGGCGATTCCAATGTATTTTTGAGCCTCGACGGCGACGGACACAGCATCTACGGACTTAATATCACTGATAAAACATATTCCAATATCGCGATATTCGGATATCTCAGCTCCGGATCCGTTATTAAAAACGTTGTTTTCAGAGACAATGTAATTGCTTCGTCAAATGCTTCGCTTACAAATGCTTCGGTTATAGCAGTTAAAAACGACGGTCTTATAACGGATTGTACGGTTTCCGGCTGTTCTGTTGATCTTACGGGCAAAGCTTCGGCGTTCACGGCTGAGACGACATATATTGATTCTTTGGAAGTAAAGACAGGTTATTCCATCGTCGCTTCCGACAATAAGGGCACTATAAACAATATTAAAGTTGAAAACGTCTCGATTAAGACAAAGGGTGACCGCAGATATATCGGCGTCATCGCCGCTCAGAATACTGGAACGATCTCTGACTGCTCGGTGAAGGGCGTAAAGCTTTTTGCTTACGGGTCGGATGAAAAATCATTCGCCGGAGTTCCCGAGGGCAAGGGTTCGACCGCAATGTTCGTCGGCGGCGTCGTCGGCTATAACTACAACGGTTTGGAAGATGTTCCGACGATCACAGGCTGTTCGGTCGATCTTTCGGGCGATCCCGATGATATTGATTTCGCATACGGCGTCTATGTAGGCGGTATTGCCGGCTTAAATGACGGCAACATTTCAAACTGCTATGTCAAGGGCGATTTTGAAAATACCGGAAACGGTACTACGCCTTCCGCCGCGGATATGATCGGATATTACTATTTCGGCGGCGTTGCGGGTACTAACTCAGAATATATCAATTCCTCGACGGTAGAAAATATCGGTATGTACTTCGAGGGCTCAAACTTCGGCTCTTTCGGCGGCGTCGTCGGTAAAAACACCGATTTCGTCACGAATTCCGTCGCAACGGGATATGTGAACGGCGGTACATACAGTGAGCTTGAGATCGGCGGTATAATCGGTACGGTCGATCCCGGCACCACGGTCTTCGGCAACTACGCTCTCGTCAAGATCGCCTCCGAATCCGAAAATTGCGGAGCCGTTCTCGGTAAGGGCGGTAATCTTGTTTATCTCGGCGAGTCAAACTTCTGGTCCTCATCAATAAGCGGTATCGCGGTTCCGTGCCCCGGATCTGCGTTTGACGATACCGATCTTATAAGTAATGTTAAAGTTATATCTGCGCCGGTCAAGGGTGAAAAGGTCCTTTCAAAGGCCGAGCTTACTCAGACATGGAAGGGCTCGAGGGCCTCTATCGTCTCCGACTCGACAAAGGCAGCTTCCGTCAGCGGCGGTTCGATCTCTGTCAATGACGACGGCGATTTCATTACATTAAGGAGCGCTTCTACAGGAAGCACGGGTATACTTTCATATTACGGCAACATCTCGTTCGCAGAAGGCACCGGAGCTTTGGGTAAAAAGATATCCCAGAAGTTCTCCGTTCTTGTCATGTCCACCTTTGCGGTGACGAGGGGAACGGGCGAAGCCGGCGAACATGCAGGAACGGTTGCCGATCCCATTCCGATCGAGTCTTATGCCGCTCTTGTGGCTGTAAACACGAGCGCCGAGACGAGAGCGCTTTGCTATAGGCTCGACAGCGATATCACGCTTAGCGGCTCGACATGGACTCCGTTCGTGTTTGAGGGCGTTCTTGACGGAAACGACCATACGATTACAATGTCTCTCGGAAACACACATCTTTTCAGCGGCGTTACGGGTGCGAGGGATTCGGCAGAGGCTCCTTCGTCTGAGCTTTCCTCCGGATATATACATGATCTGACTGTTGTTTCGACGGTTATGACCGGCTCGTTGTTCGGTACCGTGACAGACGCAACATTATACAATATCAACTATACGGATACAACCGATCCGCAGTCGAATACTACGACGCTCAATTCCGCGGATAAGGGCGCTTTCATTGACACCTTGAACGGCAAGTCATACCTTTCAAAGTGTTATGTCGATGTTCCCGTAACGGTTTCGGCGTCTTCTAACGACGGCGGTATCGGCGCTCTTATCGGTGCTGTCAACGCGACCAACTTCACTATCGATAACTGCGGTTCAAAGTCCAATATTACCGTGTCTAACAATTTGAACGGCGTCGGCGGACTTATCGGAAAGATAAATTCGATAACCGGAAGCGGAACTATATCCAATTGTTACGCGTCCGGCAGCGTAGTCGTGTCTTCATCGGGTCTTACAACGGTCAACCCCAAGATCTTTATCGGCAAGGCCGATGACAGGACAAATCTTACGCTTTCCGGCAACCTGTTCAGCGTTAAGACCGAGACTGTTTCGGGCAGCTCAGTTTCGACTTATTCCGCGTCGTTCAGCGACAGCAATATAAGCGATTTCGCCCCGCTCGATGCGGCATATACAGTTCCGTACGGCGGTGAGACTGTGCGCTACAGCGTGACGGTCCCGACGACAGGCGCGTTTACAGGCACCACGGCGTCGGATTACAGCTTTGACTTTGAAGCGGCTACCGAGACGGTTTCCGGTACTTCTATTTCCGGTTCTTCGCTTTCATTTACTCTTAAATGTACGAGGACGGCCGCTTATAACGCGTCGTTCTCACTTACTCATACTCCGACGGGACTCACCTGCAGGGCGGTCATGAGAAGCGGACTTCGTCAGGTCGACGGATATTACGAGATCTACACCCCCGAAGATCTTAGGTTTATCGCTACAAATTATACGAGTTCTACTTATAATTTTAAAACATCAAATTGGAAGCTTTGCGCCGATATCGACATGACTCCTCTTTCGGGAGAGACGCGTTCGCTTGCTTATATGGGATTGTCGAATACAAACTCATATAGAGGAACATTCACGGGAAAACTCGGCGCTAACGGCAAAAAGCCGAGGATCATGAATCTTGTTCTGCCTACAGTTGCAAACGGCTCAACATCATGTCCCGCCATGTTTAGATATGTTTGCGGAGCCACATTCAGCAATATTGAGTTTTATAACTGTTCCCTCACGGGTACTAACGCAGGTTACAACGGTATTATTGCAGCATATGTTGATCCAAATGTTACCGGCGCTACAACGAAGTCGACATTTACGAATCTCAGCTTCGTTAACTGTTCGGTTTCTACAAATAAAACTTATGCCGGACTTATCGGCGGATATTTGTTCGGCAGTTATACCGGTTCTACTGTTCCTTATAATATAAGTCATATCACCGTCAGAAACAGCACTGTCACATGTTCCGCTAACTACACCTATATCGGCGGTCTTTTCGGCGCGGTATTTACCGGAAACAGAGAAGGCGCTGCGTTTGACGATATCGATTTCAGCGGCTTCAGCGTGTCCAGCAGCGGCAACTATGTCGGCGGTATTATCGGCGCAGGTCTCGGACAATACTCGGATGAATATAACTTTACAAATATCACGATCGCGGACTCTTCGATCTCCGGCGTCAACTACGTCGGCGGTCTCGTCGGACATATCGGCATGAGATCCGTGAACACCGTTGTAACGATCAGTAATGTTGAGTTGCTCCGTTCTGAAGGAAGCAATAAGGGCGGCGTTTCCGCGACAGGCTCGCAAGCCGGCGGACTTATCGGTGAAATAGGCGACTGGACAATAGAAAGTAATTCGGGTCTCGTAAACAATTCCGTATCTATGACGGCGAACATCAGCAATATAACAGTTCGTGGCGCTTCGATAAGCGGAGAAAACGCGTCTCCGTTTACCGTATCAACGGGATCTTCCGGTCTCTATGCCGGCGGACTTATCGGGCAGGTGTACGGTAAAACGACGTCGACCTCTTATTCTACGGCCGTAAACGTCAATATTACAAATACAGATATCGACTATACGCGTGTCACGAGCGGAACGACATGCGCCGGCGGTTTAGTCGGCGGCGTTCTCAGAACGGGCACACGTTGCGATTTCTCACTCAGCGTCGGAGATACGACAAACAATCCTAATATTACAATAGATAATTCAAAGATCGAAGGAACAAAGCATGTCGGCGGCGTTGTCGGCAGGTTCGGCGATGAAAGCGTTGCGAGCAGTGTTGCAAATACTGCATCTACCGCGAAGGCAGCTTACGGTTCGATCTCGGTCAAAAAGGTCGCCGTAAAGAATATCACCGTAACAAATTCCAGCGACAACACGGGCGCCTGCATGGGCGGTATCGTTGGTTGCTCCGGCGGCGTGGAAGCAAATTCAAGCATCGAAAACTGTCTTGTTGAGGATTCGGTCATCGAGGCAGCAGGTGCTCAGATCGAGAACGGTGAGGCCGGCGGTATCGCAGGTATGTTCTGCGGTTCGATCAGCTCCTGTACTGTAAACGGAACGAGCGGTTCACTGACGTCGGTGACAGGCTATATTGCCGGCGGTATAGTCGCAAAGGTCTCCGTTATGAGCGGAGCAGGAAGCCTTACGATAAGCGACTGTAATATTTTGGGTAACACCGAGATCTCTTCCGTAAACGATGCGGCGGCGACGCGTGCCGGCGGAATCATCGCGAACGTCAGAAATACAAACGTCACGATCACCGACTGCGGTATCGGTGTAGGCTCATATGACTCCAACAACAATACGTTCTCGGGCGTAAGGATCACCGGCGTCGGATACGGCGGCGGTATATGCGGATCTGTCATGAAGGATTCGGGATTTGCATATGATCCCTCGCTCAGCGTTTCAAACTGCGTCTCTTACGCGGCGGTCGTCGTCACGAGAGGCAGCTCGGCGGCAGGCGGTATATTGGGATACAGTGACGCTCCGATGTCGAGCGTCGCTATAGACAGCTGTGTATTCGGCGGCGCGGCAAGAGGCTACGCGTATGCCGGCGGTTTGATCGGTTATTATAACAGCTCTGTCGCGTATGTTTCTCCCAATCCTCCTCTTATAAAAGATTGTATCAGCGTCGGCACGGCTGTCGGAACAGGTACCGGCGGTCTCGGCGGTCTTGTCATGGGCAGCGCCTCCACGACCTCGCTCTTTACGGGCGCGGCAGCGGCGAACGCGGTTAGCGGCGTTATCATTTCGAGCCATATCATGGGTACGTTCCCGGACGTCTCGGTCTCCGCATACGGCAACGAGACGATAGCGGCGGACACGGACGCAATGGCTACATATATCGACGTCTGTAAGTCGATAAGCGGTACATATACTCTTACGGATGAAGCTACGCCCTCCGGCTCACATGCCTTCGGTTCAGTTTCGATCGACGGTGAAAGCGGCGCATCGGGCGCAGTCTTGACAATTGCTTCACAGAGCATCATCGGCTCCGACGGAAGCAGCCGTCTCGTATTCAAAAACGATACGGACGCCACTAACGGGATCTACGGCGGATGGCATTCGAGCAATTCGAGCATGACTATAAGCCAGTATAACAATGCGTACGCATATTCTCCTGTTGCGATAAGCGTAGGCGGCAACGTAGCAGGCGGGATTGAGGGCGTCTATTACGCATCCATAATGTCGACTCAGTCAACGTCCGATTATTATACGATCCCCGGCACGAACGACAGAGTCGTTATACCCGTTGATATCGCCGTTAGCGCGACAAACATGACACACTTTACTCATGCCGGCGGTACCGGTACGGAATTGGATCCTTATATAATTCGTACCAATAAGCAACTCGATTCGATAAGATATATCAGTACTACCGCAAACAAACATTTCCTTCTCGACGCCGACCTTACATTTACCGATGCGGATTACGACGGTAATGAGAAGTTTATGCCGATAGGCTATACGACCGAATCAGACAACGTAACGCTCGTATTTGAAGGTACGTTCGATTTCGCGTCCCATTCGATAACCGGTATCGAAATCACGCCTAACGTAAATAAAGAATATGTCGGTCTTTTCGCAAAAGCTAACGGAGCGACGTTTAAAGCGGACGCGGCGGCGACCGATCCGACGCTCAATGACTTCTTTATAAAGACCTCCAACGCGAACGCATATGCGGGAGGCTTGGTAGGCTATGCCGAAAATACGACGTTTACAAATATCGACGCCGATTCGATAACAACTGTTGATCCTGCTGTATTAAGTGACAGCGGATGCAACTCGCTTTATCTCGGTACTATCGCGGGATATGTTAAGGACTCGAATCTCACCGGTTCGGTTATAAACAATTCGACATTGATAGGCGCTGTCTATATCGGCGGTGTGTTCGGTCATTCCCATTTGACGACAACGGCCGGAGCGACCAATACGATTAGCACTGTCTCTGTATCAAATCTTACTATAGACACCGGCTCGGCTGACGCAGAACCGTTATTCGGTACGGCGGCGGGCATCGCGGGTGAATTCTCCGGCTCGATAACAAACGCAACGGTCGACGGAGGTTCGACAGCGGGCACATATTACACCATGACAGGTTGTAACGCCGGCGGCATTATCGCGAGCCAGTATTATAATACGGGCAGCGGTTTGGCGCTTTCAACGACTATCACAAATTCGACGGTCACCGGCAACTGCGAGATCGTCAGCGACAGAAATGACGTCACAAACAACAGCAGGGCTGCCGCAGGCGGTATCGTCGGTTTGACATACGACTCATCAAACGACAACAGAACTCTTACAATATCGGACTGCAGCGTTGCGAGCGCGGTCAAGGTTACCGCTAAGCACTATGCCGGCGGTATTTTGGGCGCGCAGTCCAACATGCTCGGCGGAAGCCGCGGCGCGATCACCATTTCCGGTTGTACCGCACGCGCAACTGTCAGCGCGATCGACAATAACAATCTCGAAGGCGACGCGGGCGGAATAGTCGGTTATATCTATTCTCCCAAGATGTTTATGATCAGCCATGTTTCGTCGGCATGTAAATGTTACGGCGCAAAGGCCTCCGGCGGTATCGTCGGTGAGGTTTACGGAACGACAGGCGTAATTCCCGTTGCGTGGCAGACTGATCTTCCATTTATCGACAACAGCACGGTTGCAGGAAGCATTGAAAAGAACGCAAACAGCTCCGTCAGCAATGACAACTTCTATAGGGGACTTGTCATAGGTCTTACGGGCGAAGACACGTTCATTTTAGATAATCAGAATCAGACAACACATATTTTCCATAACATCTATTATTCATCATATCAGTTTGACACCGTTCCCGGTCTTACCGGTATCGACTCCATCAACAATTACGGTAACGGACAGGGTGAGATCTTCAGCTACGGCACAGAGACTTACGATGTTCAGGATAAGGTGTTCTATTCACTGGATTCCTCAAATCCGGCTGTCGAAGATATCAATATCTCCGGCCAGATAACGCTTAGCTCCACGACAAGCCCCGTAAATATGTTCTTTGCCTCGACCGGTTGGCCGGCTCCGAGCAGCGGTTCTGAGTTCATCAGCTTTACGACCGATGCTGCGACATTGAATATTCAGGATATGCCGGCGACG
>JAILQN010000157.1 GCA_024699005.1 Clostridia bacterium | reverse complement strand
CCTTTTCCGTGCTTCCTGTGCTATTATGTTCATGAGAAGTTCTCCTTTGATTTGGTTGGTTTTGTTTGGTAGCTTGATTATACCATACCAAAGGTTGATCTTCTCTTTTTTTTTGGCTCATATCATTTTACATCATACATGTCGCGAATTTTATTAAATATTTCCGACGGATCACAGATCATGATTTATATTTTACCGTCTGCTCTCAGCCTCGCGCCGTGAATAAACGCATCCGCAGAAATTCTGCCTGTACAGCCCGTACTCCGCCGATAGTTCGATGGAGCGCCTGTACCCTCCACGCTTTTTAAAGTCGGAAAACAGGTAAGCGACGCCGTATTCCTCCGCCAGGGCGGCGCCGATCTCATTGAGCCATCCTGCGTTTTTATAAGGGCTGATGGACAGGGTCGTGGTAAAGAAATCATATCCTCCGTCCGCGGCGGTCTTCGCCGCCTCCCGGAGGCGCAGCTCATAACAGAGCCGGCAGCGTCCGCCGCCCTCCGGGTCGTTTTCGCGCCCCTTCGCTACGGCTTCAAATTCTGCGGGATCGTATCTGCCTTCGACGACCCGCACGGGATTCTTGTGCGGCTGCTCGTTCACAAGGCGTATGAGCTCGTCCGTGCGGTATCTGTACTCGCTCTCCGGCGAAATATTCGGGTTGTAATAAAAAACCGTTATATCGAAATACTCCGAGAGATATTCCAGCACGTAAGAGGAGCACGGCGCGCAGCATGCGTGAAGGAGAAGGCGGGGTACGGCGCCGGAGAGTGCGATCTGTTTCAGAATGTTATCGAGAATGATCTGATAGTTGGGTTTCGGAGCAAGGTCAGTTTTCATTGTTATTGTTTGTTGCATTATGAGATCGAATCTCAAAGTATGAAGTATGAAGTATAAAGTATGATACAGAAGAAAGCTTTTCCGTTTCAGATGTAAAAACCACAGCAAAAAGCCCCTTTTACCGGCAGATCTTATTTATAAAGCAATTGACCGGGGCGGAAACAATGTTATCGCTCCGTAATTGTCCGTCGCCGCTTCATACTTCATACTTCTTACTTCATACTTAAAATAACGTCCGCGTATATCTTCGCGCTTCTGACAAGCTCGTCTATACTGAAATACTCGTCCGCGCCGTGCATCCGGTAATCCGTTCCCTGCTCCTGACAGCCGAAAGCGACGCCGTTCTCTATATCGTGGACGTAAGTGCCGCCGCCTATAGCTATGGGTTCGCCGCGTCTGCCGGTGATCTTTTCGTAGCTGGCGAGCAGGGTTCTTACGAATTCCGAATCCTTCGGGACGTAATGCACGCCGGTGATACGGCGGTCGTCGGTCCCGAAACCCGCTTCGAGCAGTCCGGCAGAGAGCGCGCCGGCGCAGTTCTCCTCGGTGGCGCATAACGGCACGCGGCAGTCAACCACTCCTTTTGCTTTGCCATTTTCGATTTTCAGCATATTGAGGCTGACGGTTATTCTGCCGGATTCCTCATCGCTCATATCTATCCTTGCGGCGGTGCCGTGGCCGTCGCCGTAGGGGAACAGCCGCGAAAGCGCGGAGAGGTTTTTGTCGGCGTCAAGCTCGCGCAGGAGCCATAAAAGAGCGGTCAGGGCGTTTTTCCCGAGCTCGGGCAGGGATGAATGACAGCCCTCGCCGATTATCCTCACGCGTCTGAAGCCGGGATTTTCAGCCTCGGCCTCTTCCAGCGAAAGGCCGAGCGGAGCGAGTTTTTCATTGAATACGGCATCGAGTCTGTCGTCTCCCGAAGGCTTGTATTCGAGAGTCGCGGCGCCGGGCACGGCGTTGGGACGGAAGCCCGCGTCGATAAGCGCGATCTCCATACTGCCTCCGCCGATATCGCCCGAAAAGAAGATATCGTTTATCCCTCGCTCGCAGTTGATAAGGGGGTAATCCGCATCGGGCGAGACGCTGTATTCCGCGCCCTTCTCGCGGGCGTAGAAATACTCCAGATCGTCGCCTCCGCCGTTCTCCTCGTTGCCGCCCAGGATCATCCTGATCCTCTTTCTGAGCGGAACGCCCGATTCAAGCACGGCTTTCATGGCGTACATAGCGGCTATCGCCGGCCCCTTGTCGTCCGAAGCCCCCCTGCCATAGATATTGTCCCCGATGATTTTCGGCTCAAAGGGAGTCGTGACGCTCCAGCCGTCCCCGCCGGGCACCACGTCCATGTGGGCGAGGATATCGAGCGCAAGCTCCCCCTCGCCTATTTCGCCCGTAACGACGTAATTGTCGTAGTTCCGGCAGCGGAAGCCGAGGCGCTCCATAAGTTCCGCAGCCGAGTTCAGGGCTTCCGCCGACCCTTTTCCGAAGGGACAGCCGTCCTCCGCGGGCGTCGCCGCCGAATCTATTTTAATAAGGCGGGACAGTTCCTCTGCCATCTCGCCGCGTTTTGATTCAATGTAATTATTGATATTTTCCATTTGCCGTTTATTACCTGATCCGTATCTTTTTAAGTTGTAATTTCCGGGCTTTATTGCTGTTCGGGCAGCCGTAATAGTCAACCGCCTCACTTTTTTTACCGAAAAGAAGATCGCGTAATTTCCTGAACTTTTCTTTGATCCACGCAATGATCGACGACATGATACATCACCTCCGTATGATCATAATATCACGGAATAAGCAAACGGTCAAATAAAAATATTGCAGGATCGTTTTCTCATTGCATCAGACCCGCCGAACGATCCGGCGGGTCTGATGCCTATTTGCTTATCTGCGTCTTTTTCAACTGTAATTTCCGGGCTTTGTCGCTGTTCGGGCAGCCGTAATAAGCCACCGCCTCGTTTCTTCCGAAGATGCGGTCGATAAGATTACGGATCTTTTCTTTGATCCAGGCTATGATCGACGACATGTTTTATCACCTCCGTATAAAAATAGTATCATGGAATAAATAAACGGTCAAATGAAATCATACCGCGTTACTTTCGCATTGCGTCA
>JAILQN010000156.1 GCA_024699005.1 Clostridia bacterium | reverse complement strand
CCTTTTCCGTGCTTCCTGTGCTATTATGTTCATGAGAAGTTCTCCTTTGATTTGGTTGGTTTTGTTTGGTAGCTTGATTATACCATACCAAAGGTTGATCTTCTCTTTTTTTTTGGCTCATATCATTTTACATCATACATTTTTTAACAAATTGTGAACAGGCTTCAGGGAGCGGCGGTCAGGTGAAAGCGAACAGCGAACAGTGAACAGCAAACAGCGCGGTTGAGGTAAAAACATTATCAAAGCAAATCCCCGCGAGAATGTTTTTTCAGCGTTGAGCTTTGGAGCTTTGGAGCTTGGAACTTGGAACTTGAAACTTGGAACTGACCCCTGATCCCTGACCGCTGACCCCTGTTCCCTCATCCCTGCAACCCGTTCCAGACTGCGCTCAGGCCCGCTGCAAGGGCGGAGATCGCGACCGGCACGGCGATTTTCTGCAGGGCCGTCAGGTTTATGCCGCCGGCGGCGTTGGCTGCGAGACCGGTCAGAAGGGCAGAGACGAAAGCCTCGATAAAGGTCTTTGCCGCCCGCTCGGCGATCTCGTTTTTCGTCATATATTCCCTCCTCCCGCTCTTTCTTCCAGCCGCGCGATCCTGGAATCGTAGGTGTTGTACATGTCTACTTTCTGTTCCAGTCTGTCTATACGGTAGTTGAGGAGCCTCTCGTTCCTGTTGAGTTCGTTTATAATCTTCTGTATCTGACTGTGCTGCGACATTGCGCTGATTATGAGCGTCACACCCGCGCTTATGCCCGCGGCGATCACCGTGGCGAGCGCCGGAGTCATTATTTCTGCCATTTTTCCTCCTCTCTGTCAAAAGCCGTTGAAATGCTTTCCTTTGATTATTGACGGGTAATCAATATAAATCACATCCCCGTCCGCGTCTCCGTTTATGCCCGGGATCCTCTGTTTTGACGAGAACTGCCATATGCCCGTTCTCCCGGCGCCTTTGTAATTGCATTCTGAATCGTACTCGGCGACCCAGAGCGCGAAAGAGCGCTGTACCTCGTCTGTGGTGTAATTCATCAGATACCATCTGGACATGTAAAGCCCGGCGAAATAACCGTTTTTCTCCATTTCGCGGATAAACGCGGTTACCACTGCGGACACGTTGGCTTTGCCGGTCCGGAACAGCTTTGACTCTTCCGCGTCATAATACACCGGCAGGTCGAACTTTTTGCCTGCTATCACCTTTAAAAAGGTCTGCGCTTCTTTTTTCGCTCCGTTCACATCGGCCGCGTAGCCGTACCAGTAGGCGCCGATATGCAGCCCGGCGGATCTTGCCTTGCGGTAGTTTTCCTCAAAGCGGCTGTCCTTCTGGAAAATATATCTGCCGTAGCCCGCGCGGATTATCACGCTCGTGACGCCTGAGGCTCTGACCTTATCAAAATCAACGGCTCCCTGATGGGAGCTTATATCTATGCACTTTACGCTGATAAAGCATCTTCCTCCTTTCCATTCTCCGAATGTTTCCTGATTTCCCTTATGTTTTCCTGTGTTTCGGAGATCTCCTCATTCAGTATTGTGATCATCTGCTCTATATTGTCTGTTCGCTTGACCCTCGGATCCCCGTATGCCTTTCTCAACTGGCCGATATATTTGTTTCTCAGCGCATTCAATACTTTCAAGCCTTCGCAATACTCACGGTACATCTCACCGTAAAAATCACTCATCCCTTATTTTTTCAACCGATTATCCTTTCACCCGATTTCTAAACAAAACAACTGTTTCCTTTACATATTCTATAGTATACCCGGTTTCGGGATTTGTCAAGGGGTTTTTTAATTCTGAGATTCTCAAAAAGAAAAAAGGCAACCGTTCAGTTGCCCTTTAGAATCAGTCCTGTAAGATTTTCAACTTCGCTCAAAGACCATACAGGGTTTTCAAAATAATCGATCGCGTCGGGTTTCTTCCTGAAAATCCTGCAAGGTTGTTCTGTGGAGTTGTCCCAGATGTTGATCGAGTCGCAAACTGCTACCAGTTCCGGAATCAATTGTTTGGCTCTTTCATAACGTGTTTTGATCTTGTCTTCCGGAACGGGATGGCCGCCTTCTTCAACTCTTGAGAGAACTCTTTGGATGTTTATGTACGGATCTGCAGTAAGGAAATAGAAACATCGGATAAAATAGCCGTTTTCTTTTGCCTTTATAAGAAGATCAAGATTTCGCCGGGTCGACATTACTGTTTCAAATGCAAAGTTCCTGTTCTCACTTAACGCCTTTTCGCGCATAGCGGTTGCTGTCCGGGCTGCTTCTATTGCATCGCAACCTACTGCTGCCTGGATATTATCAGCATTGATATATTCAAATGTTTCATCTGCAAATTGATTGGGACCGACAATAAACTCTGTGTATGTGCTTTTACCGCTGCCATTCGGTCCTGCAATCACGACGATCTCAGGCTTCCGCATAAACTCTACTCCCGTCGGGATATTCAAGGTATGCCTTTTTGGTGTCCAGATCGTATCTTGCGATCGGAACACCTTTGAGCTTTTTCTTTTCGATTACCAGTTTTGCTGCTTCAGAGAAAACTTCTTCAAGTTCATCTTCATCGATATGCTTTCTTTCACACATAAATCTTTCTCCTTTCAAATTGTTCAAAACTCAGCACTAACCTTTAAGGAGATCATGTTCCAGCACGTAACCGATCGTCTCGTCGACAGTCGTGAACGCCAGGGCGACCGAGGTATCCGCCGCGCCGTAATAGATCGCGATCCTGCCCGTGGCCGCGTCCGCCAGGGCGGCGCAGGGGAACACCACGTTGGGCACGTCGCCGACGCACTCGTACAGCTCGTGCGGTGCCAGAAGGAAGCTGTCCGCCCGGTGCAGGACTTTCCATGGCTCGTTTTTATCAAGCAGAGCGGCGCCCATGCTGTAGGTAAAGCCGTTGCAGCTGGTCAGTACCCCGTGGTAGAACATCAGCCAGTATTTGTCCGTCTCGATGGGCGTGGGGCCCGCGCCGACCTTGGTCATCTCCCAGTTCTTTACGGGCGACATGACGAAACGGTGCTTACCCCAGTAGGTCAGGTCCGGACTGTGCATCAGGAAAATATCGCCGTAGGGCGTGTGGCCGCGGTCGCAGGGGCGTATGAGCATCAGATACTCGCCTCCGACTTTTCGCGGGAACAGCACGCCGTTGCGGGCGACGGGATAGCACGCCGGCTCAAGCTCCTCCCACTCCTCAAAATCGCGTGTCTTCGCAACGCCTATAACGGTGCCGTGGGGCGTCAGCTTGACCCATGTGAGGATATACTCGCCGTCGACTTCGCATATGCGCGGATCGTAGCCCTCAAATATTCTGCGGTCACAGAGTTTCCAGTTTATCGCGTCGTCGCTGAATCCGGTGACGATTATCTGGTCGCGGGTGCGGGTATCCACGCGGAACACGCCGGCGAATTTTCCTTTGAACGGCACGACCGCCGAATTGAAAATACTGTTGGCGAAGAACAGGTTGTCCCGGGTGATTATCGGGTTGCCGTCATAGCGCCAGACGGGATAGGGGAATCCCTCGGGCTTGTCCTGCCAGGGGAGATTTGGTATATTTTTTTGCATGGTACTTTATCCTTTCTTCTTTTCAATGGATAGGGCGGTTTCAATAATGTGCAATGTGCAATGTGTAATGTGCAATGGATAAAGGTTTCGGATCATATATTATTGCGTCGGATGGCTGAATTGACGTTATCTTACTGTCAGATAATTACACATTGTACATTTGCATGCTCACACTTTGAACAGCAGGTCGGTATACGTGGGATAGGGAAGATACTGCGAGCCGATCTCAACTTCCAGCGCGTCGGCGGCGGAGCGCAGGCGCTCCATGGCGGGCAGAATGCTGTCGCGCGTAAACTGAGCTGCAGACAGAGGAGTCTGCATATCCTTTGACCGCAGCGTCGCTTTGTCGAGAGCTTCGGTACTGTCGTAAACCTCGGATATGAGCGCGGATAGTTTTTTGATAAGTTTTGCTTCGGCGTCGCCGGCGCCTGCCAGCCCCAGACCGGATTTCGCGAGCTGGGCTTCCGCCACGGTCTTTTCGCAGGCGATCGCGGCGGGCAGGACGTCCCGCTTCGCCATGTCGACCATGGTAAGCGCCTCGATATTGATTTTCTTGGCGTAGGTATCAAGCAGTATGTCGCGGCGCGATTCCACTTCTTTGGCTGTGAAGATATTGTGTTTCTCGAACAGCCGCAGGTTCTTTTCGTCCGTGTAGTGGGGCAGTGCGTCGGCGGTGGTTTTCAGATTCAGAAGACCGCGTCTTTCCGATTCGCGCACCCACTCGTCGTCGTAGCTGTTGCCGTTGAAGATGATCCGTGTATGCGCCTTCAGTTCGCGGGCAATTATTTCATCGGCGCAGGCAAGCCTGTCTCCGGCGGATTCCATCTCGTCCGCGAAGAGAGAGAGTGATTCGGCGACGATAGTATTAAGCACTATGTTCGGCCCTGCGACGGAGCACGCCGATCCGGGCATGCGGAACTCGAATTTGTTGCCTGTGAACGCGAAGGGGGAGGTGCGGTTGCGGTCGGTGCCGTCTTTTGCGAAATCGGGCAGCACTTCCACGCCCGTGCGCAGCTTCATATCCTCCGCGGCGTTGAGCTTGTTGTGGTTTATAACGGACTCCACGACGGCGGTAAGATCGCTGCCCAGGAATACGGACACGACTGCCGGCGGCGCTTCGTTCGCGCCCAGACGGTGGTCGTTCCCGGCAGAGGCGACCGAGATCCTCAGAAGATCCTGATAATCGTCCGCGGCCTTTATAACGGCGGCGAGCAACAGCATGAAGATCCTGTTTTCGCGCGGGTTTTCGCCGGGCTCCAGAAGGTTGTTGCCTTTTTCGTCGGCGATGGACCAGTTGTTATGTTTGCCGGAGCCGTTTACGCCCTCGAAGGGCTTCTCGTGCAGACAGCAGTGCAGGTTATGTCGGTGCGCGACTTTCTTCATGAGTTCCATCGTCAGTTGGTTCTGATCGGTGGCGACGTTTGTCGTGGTGTAAATCGGAGCCAGCTCGTGCTGGGCGGGGGCGGCCTCGTTGTGTTCGGTCTTTGCAAGGACGCCGACTTTCCAGAGCTCAACGTTCAGATCCTGCATGAACGCCAGGACGCGCGTCTTGATGACGCCGAAATAATGATCGTCCAGCTCCTGCCCTTTGGGGGGCTTTGCGCCGAAAAGGGTCCTGCCCGTCAGCAGCAGATCGCGCCTCCTGCGGTACATATCGCGGTCGATAAGAAAATACTCCTGTTCCGCGCCGACGGTGGGGATGACTCTGGTGATGTCAGCCCCGATCAGATTCAGCGCCCGCACCGCTTGCTTGGAAAGCTCCTCCATGGAGCGCAGCAGCGGAGTCTTTTTGTCCAGCACCTCGCCTGTGTATGAACAGAACGCCGTGGGGATGCACAGGCTGTCGTCTTTTATGAACGCGTAGGAAGTCGGGTCCCAGGCTGTGTAGCCGCGCGCCTCAAAAGTGGCGCGTATGCCGCCGGAAGGAAAGCTGGAAGCGTCCGGCTCGCCCTTTATGAGTTCCTTGCCCGAAAACTCCATTATCACCTTGCCGCCGGGCATCGCCCGGATAAAGCTGTCGTGCTTCTCGGCGGTGATCTCGGTCATGGGCTGGAACCAGTGCGTGTAATGGGTCGCGCCCTTCTCCAGCGCCCAGTCCTTCATGGCGTGGGCGATGACGTTGGCGAGGGTCAGGTCAAGTTCCCGCCCTTCCTCGACGGTCTTGTGCAGGGCGCGGTAAGCCTCTTTGGGCAGGCGCTCCTTCATGACTTCATCGTTGAATACAAGGCTGCCGAACAGCTCGGGGATGTTCTGGGTCCGGAGTTGATTATTGTCCATAGATAATACCCTTGAAAGCGAAAATCCTTACGGATTTTCTAAATGAATAATGAATACTGAAGAATGAATAATGAATAATGGCGGTTGATTTTGCTGCGCAAAATCCAATATATGATTTAAAACAGTTTTTCAGCAGACGGTATTTCGTATCGGCGCGAACAGGCGGGCGAAGAAGGAGAGTACGGAATGGATAAAGCTGACGAACCGTCCCCAGATGCCGGAGCCGTGACCGGCGCCGTTGCCGGGATCGTCCGCATCCTGTGCGCCGTCCGGTCCCGTCTGATCATCGGGGACCTCGTCCAGCGCCGCGTACAGGAAATAATAGTCGTCATACAGACCAAGGCACGCGTCCATCCCGGGGTTGGGACTGAATGCCTTCTCCAGTACGGTCTCCCACGAACCGTACTGCGCGTAAAGCTCGTCCGGAAGCGGCCCCTCTTCGTGCCCGTATTTTTCCAGGTTCCGCGCTTTGAGAGCTGCGAGGCCCTCCGGGTCGTCCGCGTAGGCTTCCAGGCGGATCTCGTTGCGCCTCGTGCTGACGGCGCGGGCTATCTCCTCTGTATCGCAGCCCTGTTCCTTCATATCGCGCAGCATGTCGTACATCGACTCGATGCTCTCGTGATAGGCGATAAGGTCCCTGCGGCCCTGCTCCACCAGCTCGGGATCGGACCAGTCCGCCCCGGCGTACATTTTCAGGCTGCCCGTTTCGCTCGGCCGGAAGCCGTAGACGGCGTTTTCATCCTCCACGATGTCCCGCATTGCGGAGGGATTTTCGCGCGGGTCGTGCAGATACTGAAAACCGTTCGCGGCAAATGCGGAAAAGCTGAGGCAGAACGCCAGCAGAAGCGCAAGAAGCGCTGCCGGCGACCGTTTTACGTAGCTGACATATCTGTCCATGCAGACTGCCTCCCCTATGCAGAATTTATATTTGTATAACTGTATTATAAAAGATTGTTTTTTTTATTTCAATGTTAAAATATAAAATGTTTTTATTTCATTACTTGCAATAAGCATTCCGCGCGTGTATAATAATGCAGAAAAATGCATAAATGATACTGGAGGCAGAATAAATGGACAAAACGAAGATCAGAAAAGTAGTGCTTGCCTACTCCGGCGGGCTCGACACATCCATCATAATCCCGTGGCTGAAAGAGAACTACAACAACTGCGAGGTCATCGCCGTGTCCGCCGACGTGGGGCAGGGCACCGAGCTGGACGGCCTTGAGGAAAAGGCGATAAAGACCGGCGCATCCAAACTGTATATTCTCGATCTCAAAAAGCAGTTCGTGGAGGATTATATCTTCCCGACCCTGCGCGCCGGCGCCAGGTACGAGCAGGATTATCTTCTCGGTACCTCCTTCGCCCGTCCTCTCATAGCAAAAGAGCTTGTGAAGATCGCTCTGGACGAGGGCGCGGACGCCATCTGCCACGGCTGCACCGGTAAGGGCAACGATCAGGTCAGGTTCGAGCTGTCCATCAAGGCGTTCGCTCCCGATATGCCGATAATCGCCCCCTGGCGCGAGTGGACGATCCGCTCCCGCTCCGAGGAGATAGATTACGCCGAGGCGCACAATATCCCCCTGAAGATAAACCGCGAGACCAATTATTCCAAGGACAAGAACCTGTGGCATCTCTCCCACGAGGGTCTGGATCTGGAGGATCCGGCGAACGAGCCGCAGTACAATAAGGAAGGCTTCCTGGAGCTGGGCGTGTCGCCCGAAAAGGCGCCGGACGAGCCGGTCTACGTCACGATAGGTTTCGAGAAGGGCACTCCGGTCTCCGTCAACGGCGAAAAGACGGACGGGCTGTCCATTGTGGAGTTCCTTAATAAGATCGGCGGCGAAAACGGCATAGGCCTTTCTGACATAGTCGAGAACAGGCTCGTGGGCATGAAGTCCCGCGGACTGTACGAGACCCCCGGCGGCACCATCCTCTACCGCGCCCACGACGTGCTGGAGACCATCTGCCTTGACAAGGACACAGCGCATTACAAGGCGCTCGTCGCCCAGAAATACGGCGAGCTGGTCTACGACGGCAAGTGGTTCACGCCTCTCAAAGACGCTCTCGACGCTTTCGTCGACTCCACGCAGCAGAACGTCACCGGCGAAGTCAAGTTCAAGCTCTATAAGGGCAATATCATCAACGCCGGAGTCACCAGCCCGTACTCCCTCTACAGCGAGGAAGTCGCCACCTTCGACGAGGACGACGTCTACGACCAGACCGATTCCAAGGGCTTTATCAACCTGTTCGGCCTGCCGATCACCGTCAGGGCGAGGCTGGAAGCGCAGAAGAATAAATGATTTCGGCAGGGGCGACCCTGTGTGGTCGCCCGAAAATGTTGATTCTAAAGCAGAATACAATAAACGCAGGCTCCGTGAAAAACGGAGCCCCCATTTTTTTATTGACAAAATGCAATTATTAAGATAAAATGAAACTGCAGTTTACGATTATCTTAATTTTGGAGTGATAAAATGTATATCGAAAGAGAACTTGAGACAAAATTCACCGGGATGAGCGTCTTCTTCAAGGCGGTACTTGTGACAGGGGCGAGGCAGGTGGGCAAATCCACCATGCTGAAGCATCTTGCCGAAAAGACCAACCGGACCATTGTCACCATGGACAATGACGCCGAGAGGGAGCTTGCGAAAAGCGATCCCGTGCTGTTTTTTCAGGTGCACAAGCCGCCGATACTTATTGACGAGATACAAAAGGCTCCGGAGCTTCTGGAGCGGATAAAGATCATGTGCGACGAGAGCGATGAACGCGGGCGGTTCTGGCTGACGGGGTCACAAAGAAAGAAGCTTATGGAGCGCTCGCGGGAGTCTCTTGCAGGAAGGCTGGGGATACTGAAGTTATACGGTCTTTCTCAGAGAGAAAAAGCGGGAGTTCTGCATCCCGTCCCTCTTGATTTTTCCATGCGGTCCCTGCAGGCGAGGGCGGAGCTTCTGCCGGAAAATGATATCGAACCGGTATTTGAGCATATCTGGCGCGGCGGGTACGCGGATATTATCAATGCGACAAACGCGCAGATGCAGGTCTGGTATCAGTCGTATATCGACAACTATCTTATCGCCGACGCTGTCAACGACGAGGGTATCAGCGATACTTCTTCATTTAAAAAATTTCTCCGCGCCTGCGCCGCTCTGATCGGCAATCTTGTGAATTATAAAACTCTCGCGGACACCTGCGGCATCTCGGTACCCACGGCGAGAAAGTGGCTTGGGATACTTGTCGATATGGACGTCGTTTATCTGCTTGAGCCGTACTCCAACAACGAACTGCAGAGACTGGCAAAAACGCCGAAGCTGTACTTCTGCGACACCGGTCTGTGCGCGTACCTGACCCGGTGGCTGACAAAGGAGTCGCTGTTCGAAGGCGCTGCGGGAGGGCATTTTTTTGAGAATTACGCCGTCATGGAGCTGGTGAAGAATTGCGCCTATGTCGGTTCCGACGCTCTTCTGAGTTTTTATCGCGACGCAAACGCAAAGGAGATCGACGTTTTTGTTGAGGAAAACGGAAAGATCCATCCCCTTGAAATAAAACTCTCTGCGAAACCGAATAAAAATGAAGTAAAGAAGTACGGCGTTCTTGATAAAACAAGCGTCGTAAGATCAGACGGCGGGATAATATGCATGTATCCGAGACCGTTCCCGATCGACCGGGAGAATAATCTTATTCCGTGCAATCTCTTATAATGCAGTATCTGATGATTTCTCATTCCGTATTCGATTATACGGACGCGGTTATCCGACGCAACTTTCAGGTGGTTGACATTTATATGTAATAACGATATGATTACGATACGGAAAACAGAATACTGTTCCTGATACATTCACAAAAAAGGGAGAAAAGTGATGAAACGTTTTATTTCTATTCTGGTCACGGTCATAATGCTCGTTGGGGTTATTGCCGTTCCGGGCGTTACGTCTTCGGCTGCTGCCGATATCACAACCGGCACGCTGGTGACGTTCGGTTCGTATCCGCAGACAAGCGTTATCGATAAGGATCAGCTTGATGTGCTTAACTCGCAGTCTTTGAAGTGGCATTTTATGATTATTACTGCGAAGGCAAGCATGAGGATTTCATGGAATACGCCGATGTGTCCGATGTGTTTGAATCCGGCGACCGGTACCGTGCGGTCAGATTCAGTCATTACAGATGGGATAGGTTTAATAACAATTATTCTACATATCAGGATGACAACGGTTATGAACCTGGTTATATTTATTGGTTCAGATATGATCCGATAGTCTTGCGGGTGCTGGACGCAAACGAAGGGTTGTTGATGGCAGAAAATCTGATCGACAGCCAGCCGTTCCATAACGTATATTATAACGGTTTCGGCGATCCTAGTTTGTCGCACGATGTCTCAAACTGGAAATACTCATCGCTGAAAAAATGGATGAACGGCGATTTCTATAATACCGCCTTCAACAAATCGGAACAAGGATTTATTCTGAAACAGTCTTTGCAAACGCCATCATATTATGACCCGGAACACGGCACTGGTCCGAAAACTGATCCGACAAACGATGATATGGTTTATCTGCTGTCGCGGGATGATGCGCTGAATGAGTCGTACGGTTTTAAATCAGACTACATTGGTGGCGTCGATTCAAACCGCATAGCGTATGGTACCGATTACGCCAGATGTCAGGGATTGTATGTGGATTCATCGACCGGCAATTATTACAGCGGCGCGTCTGGGTGGCATCTGCGTACTCCATATAGCGTCGTCACGAATTGTTACGTCTACTACGAAGGCTACGCCAACGCCAGCACAGATCCTCTCTGGACCCATAACGGCATTCGCCCTGCTTTGAATGTTAATCTTCAATCCGCAATCTCTCAATCTATAATCAAAAAAACTGACAGCAATAATCTTGTTATAAACGGTCCATGCGGGACAGAAGAAAAGGTTTCGGTTTTCAATAAAAACTCTTACATCGCCGATATCTGGCTTGGAAGCGGTGACCGCGCCGGGTCGCCCGAGTCGTCACTGATCAGTACGATCCTGGATTATACGTCCTTCTCCGCAGAGCTTTACAGTTCCGGAAAGACGCAATTAGGAGTGGCTGCCTGGGAGAGCGTAAAAAGCCTTTTTGATTTCAACGGTACGTTAAAGGAGACCGTTACCGAGAAAGATATCTATGAGACTCTGATCTTTGATATGATAAAAAAGGTCCTCAGCGACAGGCAGAAAGAACTGACCGAGGTTGTGACGGATGCGATCGACGTCGGGACAAAGGCCGCCGGTTACGTTACGACGGCAAACGGCATACTTAAAAAACTGACGGATCTTGTCCCCGTCGACGGTCTGCTTGATTACCTCAAGGACTGGAAGTTCTCGCCGTCCGATACGAAGTTTCAGGAATTTGTCGGATTCCTGAATGATATAGACTTTGTCAAAGACTCATGGGATTCCGCCAAGGTCAGCAAATTTGCCCGCGGTATAGGCACTGTCGCCTCCGCCGCTTCCGATGTCAGCAATTTTTACAAGCGGGTAACAAATTTCATACTTGTTCAGAAACTCGCCTATGAGATGACCGATATGCTCAGGACCATGCGCGGTCTTGCGGACTACGGTCCGTTCCGAAGCGCGCTCGATGAAGTGATCAAAGCAATAGGCAACGCGGATTACGCAGCATATGCCGCAACGGCAAAGCTCGGACGCGACCTCGGGTTGACCGTGATAGGATGTTTTGTCGACGTGACCACCGCGCTTGTGCCGGGGTATGCTTTGATTCAGACCGCGTATAAAACCGCCGTCGCGTTCGATGACATCATGTTCAATACGTCCGACGTGGTCGCCGCGTTTTTTGCAATGGGGGCGACAAAGCGCTTTTCCGAAGTCAGCAGGAAAACGGTCAGGACGCTGGCGGAAAAATATAAGGCGTCCGGTGATGAGTCCGACGCGGGGGCGTACGTATACGCCATGCAGACCTACAAGCATGTATACGTCATCGATCTGGAATCCGCGCTGGAATATGTCAAGGTCGCCTGTGATGAGGGATTGGTCAATAAGGCACAGAAAGTAAAACGCGCCGCATTGAACGTTCTTTATGATCTGTTCGATGTCTCTGCGGAGATCGAGGGCACGTATGACGTAATGCTCAGATACAAAAATAGCTTAGTGAACAGTCTGAACGCCCAGTTTGATTCCCTGCTGACCTCCTGGTGTTTCAATGAGGAATACCTGCAAAAGGATTATCCTTCCGTTTACCCTATTTACGCGGCGGATTTTTACGGCAGAGCCGTTTTCGCTCCGAATATTCTTAACGCATTTGTTACGGATGACGGCGGCACGAGGATAGTGTGGAGCACGGACTGTTATTACGTGGACAGTGACGGAATTTCGCACAAGATAAACTCTGCGCGTCTTACCGGCGTGGAGATCAGGGAGACGGCGGGGGAGAGCGTGACGGTACAGAACAAACCCTTCATACCTATGGAGAACAGTGCGGAATTTCATTCAGCCGGGACGGATACGTTCCCGAGGTACTATTTCGTGGCGTCCTATGAGGAATCCGGCGGGAATAAAATATATACTGCCGCTTCGTCCTGCACGGTGGAAAAGCCCTGTCTGAAGGTCAGTCTGTTTATGGGGTTCCTGAGCGGCAGGACCCTGCAGATCCGGGATGATTCACCGGTCAGATACAGACGTATCAGGTATCATATATACAGGAAAGACCCCGGGACGGATCAGTTCGTCGAGATCGACGTGATCGACAGACAGAATAAATACGGCGGCAGCATTACCCTTTATGAGGACAGGACTGCTGAAAGCGGTAAAACCTACAGTTATAAAGTGATATCCGAATATCCGTTCGCAAACGGGGAAAAGGTGCTGTCGGATGAATCGGGTATCTTTACGGTAAAGATCGTCGACGCTGCCATCGGCGCCCGGAGGCTTCTTGAAACCATAGACAGACGGACGAAAACTCCGTCCGGAAACGATCAGGACCTGCTTCAGACAACAAAAACAAATCGGAAGCTTGCGTATAAACTGACGGAAAATGAATCGGACGCAGGCAGCGCAGATCCCGATGATAACAACGCCGGAGGGGCGATAGAGCTTGTCTGGGAAAAGGACGAAAACGCGGACGGTTATCAGATCTACAGAAAATCCGGGATCGGGACCTATTACCGTCTGATCGGCGATACGAAGAGCAACGTGACGACGTATTCGGACACGGATGTAAATCCGGTGCTTGGCTATTGCTATCAGGTCGTTCCGTACCGGTATGACGAAAGCGGCTCGGCGTGTCTTGACCCGGCCTCATCCATAGCGGGCAAAACAGAGGGAATGACCGATGCGGATATGGCGGTGGGCGACGGTGAGCCTGCCGATCCCGGACAGGACCTATACGCCCCCGGCGATATCGACGGCAACGGGCAGATACTCGCGGACGACGCCCGCCTTGCCCTTCGCGCTTCCGCAAAATTAGAGGAACTGAGCGAAGCACAGCTTCTTGCCGCGGACGTGGACGGCAATAATCAGGTTCTTGCCGACGACGCGAGGCAGATACTCCGGTTCTCGGCGAAACTGCAGCAGACGTTCGACAAGGCGTAATAAGCGAAAGGCGGCAGGTCCTCGCAGCCTTTCAGGCTATACACATACCACGTCCCCGCCCGGATGAGAGGCGGGGACGTAAAATTGGGTTATTCCCGGAAAGTTGGGGGATTTGTCATTAAACCCAATCTCTCAACGAATTAAGTAATATCAATATCAAGTAAATTCAACAACGTCTGTGACGCCTTGGTGATATCGCCGGTATACCAGACGTTGTTAATTTTTGCTCTGCGGATATATTTCAAATAATCAATGAAATCGGA
>JAILQN010000031.1 GCA_024699005.1 Clostridia bacterium | reverse complement strand
GGGCGTCGATCATGCTGTCGCCTTTGCAGACAAGGGTGAAATCTATATTCCTGAGCTCCTCCGGCACTTCGTCCGTCCCGTCGAAGTTCTCCTCCGCGTATATCGGCGCCCCGCACGCAATATTCCCCAACCGCGGAACGGTGTATGTCATTGGAAGCGGTCTCAGATTTTTGATGTCAGTAAGCATTTGTTGATATTTATTCTTAATATCAGAGGCTCCAAGAAGATACTCTATGTCGCAGTTGAATATATCAGCCAATGTTTCAAGAATTTCAAGACCGGGCTCACGTTCACCTCGCTCGTACATATTAACTGAAGATTTAGACATGCCGATTCTTTCGGCGAGTTTTTGTTGTGATAAACCTTTTTCATTTCTCAATAGTTTGAGTCGATCACCAAACCTACTCATTATACATCACTCCTCTCTAATCGTATTATACACAAACCGTGTACATCAAACAATTGACAAAGTGCACAAAATGTGCTTTTTAGATTTGTGCACAATTCGTGCGATTTTCTGTTGACAAATAGTGTTCGATGGTGTACTATAATACACGAGCACAGGATGTGCACGAAAGGAGAGATAAGAATGACTATCGGAGAAAAGCTCAGGCAATTGCGAATAAGCAGAAATGAATCACTTGATACTGCAGCAAACAATATAGGAATCACAAAATCATCGCTTGCAATGTATGAACGCGATGAACGGACGCCGCGTGATCAGGTGAAGGTTGCACTCGCGAATTACTATGGGCAATCCATAGAGCATCTTTTTTTTGCAACATAAGAGCACTATATGTGCTCTACTAAATCAAAACCTTGTTCCTTGGAACTTGGAACTTAGAACTTAGAACTGCCGCTCCGCGGCGAAAGAGAGGAAAAACAACAATGAAAAAAATCAACAACATCAAAGTCCTGATCGCCGATCCGGAGAACGGGATCACGGTCAAAGAAGTACCAAACACGCTGAAGACGTTCCAGGAGCTTGTCGGCGGACACATCGAGGTCCTGCGCCGCGAGCCCGAGTGGGCGCTGATCCTGGACGAGGAAGGCAAGCTCAAGGGCAAAGCCGTCACGGCGGAGCTTCGGGACTACCGAGAACACGTTACCGACGTTCTTGTCGGAACGGTCGTCGCAGTCGGAATTGACGACGAAGATTTCTGCAGCCTGACGGACGAACAGGCCGAAGCGATGAGGGAAGATCTGGAAAGGCACGTCTTGTATCTGCTTTAAGCAACACGCAAAAGGAGAGGAAAAACCATGAGCAGAGCATCAGTACAACAGAAAAACGCGGTCATCAGCCCGACCGACGCGGCGGTCCTGCTGCACGTGAACAGGGCGACGGTAAGAAAGTGGATCCGGATGTATATCGATCGTACCGAAGACTACCGGGGCGGCTGGCTCTACGGATTCCAGTACGGGAAACAGCTCAGGACCACCATGCAGGCGGTCCGGGCGTACAACAACGGCGACAGCCGCTACGAGCCGAGAGAGGTCATCGAGCGGAGAGAACTGGCGGAGCTTATGCAGGGAAGGGGGTGACGTTATGTGGGATTTCATCTGCGAGCAGAACTGGAACCTGCTGCTGATCGGAGCCGGGATCCTGATAGCGGACGTCATCGCCGTCGCCGCGCTCTGGAAACCTGCAGAGTGGCTGCGGGACCGCTTTTATGACTGGCTCAACGCCGGGCGGGCGCCGGAGCCGGACTGCACCGTGACGGAAACGGGCGTCGGCGTTATAGAACCGTGGCAGATAACGCATGACCGGGACGAGTGGGCGGAGCTGCTGAAGGTCTTCGATTTCGGGGAGCGCGGATATGGCGAATAAAAAGTATCTGAGCGAGAGAAACTTCTGGAGCGAAGGCGGCGGCTGCATCAAAGAGATATACTGGTCTGCCGCGGCGGTCAGGCAGATGTGCCGCGTCCGGGGGTGGTACAACAACCCGGACTGCGAGAGAGACTTCAACGCGATGCTGAACGGGCTGGTATACGAACACAGGCATAATCCCTCCCGGGAGATCTATTACGTGGTGGCGGCGAACATATACGCTCATACGGATCCTTATCCGGCTATAGCGGCGATCCGGAAAGAGCTGCTCAAGACCTTCGGCGTGGTAAAGGATCCGGAGAAGCGGAAAAAGAGCGAGCTGCAAAGATCCTATTACGAGAGGAACCGAGAAGAGATCTGCCGGAAGGCAGCCGAATACAGAAAAAACAATCCCGAAAAGTACGCCGAGTATCATAAAAAGTACCGGAAGGAGAACGTTGAACGGCTCAGAGAATACCAGCGGGACTGGTGCAGAAAAAGGAGGATGAACAATGAACAGAGCGATTCTGACAGGTCGGCTGACTGCCGATCCGGAGCTTAAAACGACGAACGGCGGCAAATACGTGACAGAGTTCAACCTTGCCGTCGACCGCTTCGCCGGCGGCGAGAAAAGGACGGATTTTATCCGGTGCCAGGCGTGGGACAAGACAGCCGAGAGCTTCTGCAAATGGCAGCGCAAGGGGAACGCGGTCGCAGTGGACGGATGGATGCACTACGAGGAGTTCCCCGGAAGGGACGGAAACAAGAGATACCGGACGATAGTGGTCGCGACGAGCATAGAGTTCTTCAGCAGCAGGGAAAGAGAAGCGAATGACGGCATACCGAACAACGCGCAGCAGCAGCCGCAGCAGGGAGCTTATCGTTCGTCTTCTCCGGAAAGACGAACGAACGGGGGCGGGAACTACCAGAATCCGGGGTATAACGCGCCCGCGCAGCAGCAGAACTATTACCCCGGCGAAGACGATCTGCCCTTTTGAAAGGAGCCCGGAGAATATGACTGAAAGATCACCGGGCGAATATACGCCCTATGATACGAGAGCGGAAGCCAACGAGACGGTAGACCGCAAGCTCCGGTACAGACAGATCATCGAGTGTCTGAAGGAAAAACCGCGGCAGACCGCCAAAGAGATAGCCATGATGATGTACATGAAAGGCTATATTCCGAACAGCGAGAGGAACTTCACGGCGCCCAGACTGACGGAGCTGTCAAAACAGGGAGTAGTGGAGCCTGTCAGCAGAACGAAGTGCAGGTATACAGGAAAGAGCGTCAGCGTCTACGCGCTGCGTCCGGAACCGGGGCAGCAGCTCAGTCTGTATTAAGGCGGCGCCATGAACTACGTCGAGCCGATCAGGGACAAGGCGAAGGTCATGAGCATCGCGCACTGCCTGAAGGCGACCGACGACAAGTATTACATCATGTATAT
>JAILQN010000342.1 GCA_024699005.1 Clostridia bacterium | reverse complement strand
GTAAACGCTGATTAATAGTTATATTTTAAGCGAAAAATCCGACAACCCCCAAGAAAATGGGTAATTGGGCTTAATAACGTGCTATTTTAGTAATTTTCGTTCCGTAATTCTGTCTTTTTTGCCTCAAAAGGGCGCAATAATCCTGTGAATCAGGTCTTAATTCGTTTCGAGTTGTATACTGCGGCGTTTTTTTGACCTATCCAGATCATATACAGATTTGCCGATGCAAAAAGAACATTTCCGGCTGCTTCCAGTTTGCGAAGCCCGCGATATGGAGTTTTTCTGAAACCGAAGATATCTTTGACAACGTGGAAAACATATTCCACTTTACTGCGCACTCGGGATTTCTGATATTCCATGTAACGAAGCCAATATGTCCCAGGACCTTCGTCCCACGCATATTTCCTGTATGGTTTTTGTTTGTTCACATGAAAGTCGATTTTGGATAAGTTGGGATCGTTCTGTATTTCGTCATGTTTTTCCAACGCACAGTATGCCGAATCCCCATAACCTACTCTATCATCTTCTCGGAACAGTTTATGTGCTACCTTTGAATCACTTACATTTGCAGCCGTTGTTTCGACGCTATGGACTAAGCCTGTTCCCGCATCAACTCCGACATGTAATTTCGCACCAAAGTACCACTGATTCCCTTTCTTTGTCTGATGCATTTCGGGATCTCGTTCCTGTGCCTGATTCTTTGTCGATTTCGGGGCATCAATTATAGTGGCATCTACTATCGTTCCGCCTCGCATGATATATCCGTTTTCTTCCATGAATCTCTGGACAGAATCAAAAAACAACTTATCTATCCCATTATCTACGACAAGTTTCCTGAACTTACAGAGCGTCGTCGCATCAGGCACGCTGTCTTCGAGGAAATCTATGTGCATGAACTTTCTCATTGCATAACTGTCGTATATCGCATCTTCTAATCCTTCGTCTGAAAGCGAATACCAACGCTGCAGCAGATACATCCGAAACATCGTTTCTATCGGTATGGCTTTGCGGCCTCTGGTGTTTTTGTAATAGTACGGCTCGATGAGCTTTACGATTTCATCCCATGGTATTATTTCATCCATACACTCTAAAAACTCATCCCGCTTCGTTTTTCTCTTCCGCTGTCCATACTCATAATCTGCTAAACTCATTTGATCTCCCATGTCCTCGTCCCCTTTCTGTACTATATTTATTATACCACAGTTCTTGGGACTTGTCATCTGGAATTAATCATTGTTTACGAAGTGGCTGCGTTCAGCGTGCCGATACAGCCGCTCTGAAACTCCATGAGTGCGCACAGGGTATCTTCCGCCTCTATATCGTGCAGAAGAGTCGCTTTCACGCCCTGAACGCGTTTCACGGGGCCGAGCAGCCATAAAAGCAGGTCCACCCCGTGTATGCCCTGATTGATCAGGGCCCCGCCGCCGTCCAACACCAGCGTGCCGTGCCAGGATGAGTTTCTGTAATAAGTTTCAGTCCGGTGATAGAGCATACCGAGCTGAACGGAAACTATATCTCCCAGCTCGCCCGCGGCTATCGCGCTTCGCAGCAGCCGGACGTCGTGGCAGCATCTGAGCTGCGATACCACGCCAACGGTTTTTCCGCTGCGCTTGGCCGCGGCAAGTATCGTCTTCGCCCCGGCTTCGTCAACGGCTATCGGCTTTTCTATAAGCAGATGCTTCCCATTTTCCAGCAATGATACGGCGCCCTGCGCGTGCAGGCCGCTCGGCGTGCATACGCAGACCGCGTCCGCCTCTTCGCTTCCGGCAAAATCCCGGAAGCTTTCGTAAGCGCGGCAGGCGTATTTTGCAGCAAACGATGCCGATCGCTCAGGATCGGCATCGTATACGCCGGTAAGAACGGCGCCGTCAACAGATTTTATCGCGTCCGCGTGAAAGCCCGCCGCGAGTCCGCATCCCAGTATTCCGAATCTGATTGCTTTTTGATTTTGCTTCGCCATAGATATAAAAACTCACGGGCGACCACACAGGGTCGCCCCTACTGCTCAAAAATCACTTATTGCTTTCGGTTTGCAGGACCTGATGCACAGTCCGCATTTGATGCAGCGCTCGTCGTCTATCTCATATTTGCCGTCTTCCGTGATATGCGGAGCGTCAGCCTTGCAGACCTGGGCGCATTTGCCGCAGCCCTCGCAGAGGATCTTGTTTATGACGACCTTTTTCCTACGTTTATGGTCCGGCGCGGGCTGTATCGCGTTATTCGGACAGATCAGCTCGCACTGCCCGCAGCCCAGGCAGACGGATGATTTTATTGTGTATTTCGTTGCGAATTCGTCGGCCTTTTTCGGAATGTGGAACAGGCAGACGTAAGCGCAGGCACCGCAGCCGACGCATTTTTCAGAGTCTATATAAAATCCCATAATCAACCTCCCGACGCGGGGGACATGATCCAGACCTCGTCCCCGTCTTTCAGCGGCGTACGTTTTTTCGGGCAGCGATCGCCGCCTATGTATACTATCGCATCCTTGAACTCGATCGGATCGGGACGCTTCAATTCCGGATCTTTTTCAAGATTCGCCCGATATGTTTTGTCTATCAGTTTGTTGAGCTCGGGGAATATATCCGCCACCGTATCGACGTTTATGACCTCGCTCGCCGTGCGGGTGTCGGTCCTGAACACTCCGAAGAGCTTTACCGTTATTTCAGCCATTATTTATACGCCTCCAATACTGCGTCTTCATACGCTTTGCGGTCGATGTCTATACCCAGCGATTTCAGTCTGTGCCAGGTGGGGATTCCGTCCTTCCAGCCGCGGGCGCGGTAGTAGACCTTTTTCATCTCCTCCAGCGGGACCTTCGTTCTCGGATCGTCCGGGTTCTGCAGTTCCTCCGTAAGCCGTTTGGGAAGCTTGTCGTCGCCCGCCTTCTGCCCGAGGATGATGTTTGCCATCCTCTCGGTGTTATAGCCGTAAGAGCCCCAGGTCAGGAAGTCCGCGACCGTACTGTCTATACCGGTGGCGTATTTCACCGCGTAGGAGTGCGGGATCATCGGCAGGTTCATTTTCGCAACTTTTGTAAAGTGGTTCAGCAGATTGACCACCGGTCCCACGTACGGGAAAGCAGTCAGCACGCCTCGGGTCAGAGGCCAATTGGGCTTGCCGATAAGAAATCCGGGAAGCACCGCATAGCTTGTGAACATGCATGAACCGGCTGCGGATATACATTCCATAAGGTTCTGGAATATGATAGCAAAAGCCGCCTTGCCGTGAGGCGTCAGGGAGTCGATATCGACGCCCAGTCCCTCCAGAACCACCAGATACCCGGCGTTCAGGTGGCAGCCGCCCCTGTTGGCGGTGGCGTAGCCGAGGCCGTGACCGACAGCATGACGCGGCTCATAAGCGGCAAGCTCCATGCCCTTGGCGTTTATGGCGTATTCCTTCCCGCCGAAAACGTCGCTCATTTTCCGCGAACCGTCCGCGATGTAAGTAAAGTCGCCCTCGCGGTAGGCTATCTTGCGTATAGCTTCGGATATATTGTCCGTCTCGCCGAATTTAAGCCCGAAATCATGCACGCCTTTTTCGCCCAGCTCCATGGCGAAGGCTATGGAACCCGCGGCGGAGATGGTGTCCATGCCGTATTCGTCCATCTCGTAATTCCAGCGGATTATCTTTTCAAGGTCGTTGTTCAGGATATTCGGTCCCATAAGCCCCAGGATCTCCAGCTCCGGACCTTTCACGACCTTGCCGTCGACTTTTACGCGCCTCGCGCAGCGCAGGACGCAGGTCGTGCAGGCGCCGTTCGATACGAGGTGGTTTTCCGCCAGCTCCTCGCCGCTGATCTTCTCGAAATCGTCAAATCTGCCGCCGGAGAAGTTCTTTGTGGCGAGAATGGAATGAGCCTGCATGGGCGCCACAAGCCCGGCGGTGCCCAGAGACGGAAGCTGCTTGCCGGTTAGCGGATGCGATTTAAGGGTCTTGATCCAGTTTATATTGTTCCTGACCAGCTTCTCGCGGTCCGCGACTTCCGGCAGCATAACGCCGAAAGCAGTAACGGATTTGAGCTTTTTATCCCCGAAAACCGCGCCGACTCCGCCCCTGCCGGCGGTACGCTCGCCCGAGAACACGCAGCCGTAAAGGACCTTGTTCTCCCCTGCGGGGCCGATAGCAAGTTTGCCGCTGTCCTTAAACTTTTTGGCAAGAGCCACCTGGGTCTCGGTCGTGGTCATGCCCCATATATCCTCCGCGCTGGAAAACTCCACCTTGTCGCGGGTGATGTGGACGTGAGTGGGGGCGTCGGCTTTGCCGGTAAAGATAACGGCGTCATAGCCCGCGCGCTTCAGAGAAAGCCCGAAATCCCCGCCGCAGTTGGACGACGTAAGTATCCCGGTGAGGGGCGAGATAGTGGAAATATTGAAACGGGACGAATTGGGGCAGCCGGTGCCGGTCAGAGGACCGGTCGAGACGACTATCCAGTTGTCCTCGTCAAACGCCTTCATGCCGGGTCTGATGTGGTGGAACAGGATGTCGGCGGCCATTATCTTTCCGCCGAGGGTACGGCGGCGGTCTTCGTCCGTCCAGTCAAAGAGCGAATGGGTCCTGTTCGTAAGATCGACAAACAAAACCCTGCCCATGTAGCCTTTAAGTTTCGTCATAAAAGCCTCCTTTTAATGTAAGCCCGCTCAGGCTGCAGCCGTCGTAAACAAGCAGTCTGCCCGCGGGCGGGGAGTCGTTCAGAAAATAACGTCCGGCGATCTCCGCCATCAGCGCTCCGATTATTCCTGCGGTGGAAGACACCGATTTCGGTTTTTCCTTCGGCGGAGCAAGCAGCCCGGCCTGCTCAAGCGAAGGAGTTTTTCCGGGAACGTAAAAATAACAGGTTCCGTAAAAACCGGTTATCCCGCCGTTGATAAGCGGTATACCGGCGCCGGTACAGAATTTGTCGAGCACGCCTCTTGTTTCCGTATTGTCAAGGCAGGCGAGCATGATATCGCAGCCGAGGGCAAAGGACAGATCGTCGGGGGATATTATTTTTTTTCCGACCGCTTCGATCACGCTGTCGGGAGCATACGCCGAGAGCCGATCTTTCAGCAAAACAGCCTTTGACTTGCCGATATCGGCTCCGGTATACATAAACTGCCTGTTCAGGTTCGAGCGCTCGACCGTGTCGTAATCGCACAGAACGAGCCTGCCGATGCCGGCGCCCGCAAGATGAGTCGCGGCGTTGTTCCCCAATCCCCCGCAGCCTATCACACAGGCGGAAAAAGCGGAAATATCAAAACCCTGTGTTCTTTCTTTTTCGACCATCTGCATTCCTTTAACAGAATATACATTTTTGCTTCAGCAAAAAT
>JAILQN010000334.1 GCA_024699005.1 Clostridia bacterium | reverse complement strand
ATTTAGTATGGAATATATCAGGCGGTTTTTTATTTTATCCGCTATATCTGAGAGGTGAACGGGATGAAAAAGTTTATCTGCGTTTTTTTATCATGTTTTTTATTATTGCTTGCCGCGGCTCCGGTCTCCGCGGCGAACGATCTGACCGTAGACGCATCCTGGACGGTGCTTATGCCGGAGGCGCCAACAAGCTATGAGAGCTTCGCCGGGGAAAAGCTCCGCTCCTGTCTGAGTGAGAAGCTTTCAGCGGAGGTCTCTGTCTCGTCACAGGCGTCCGGCAGATATATCGCCGTCGGCTCGGCTTCCTCGGCTGACGTCTCCGAAGTCGCCGACAACGGCTACAGAATACAGGTCATAGACGGTAATATCCATATAAACGGCACCGCGCAGCGCGGGCTGCAGGTAGGCGTTTACCGCTTTTTGGAGATATTCTGCGGCAGGAAGGTCTACACGGAGAGCATCACCGTTATGCCTGAGGAGGACAGTTTCACCGTACCCTCCGACACGGATATTATCTACGAACCGTTTTTTGAGAGTACTGATACCGACTGGAAAAGCCCTCACAACGTGGAATACTCCATGGCAAACGGAATTTACGGCGGGACATACCGCAGACTCCCGGCGGAGATGGGCGGCACCGTCAATTATCTGGGTGGATTCTGCCACACCATGGGCGCCCTCTGCCGTACCGCGGAATTCAAAGACACCCATCCGGAATATCTCGCTCTGCATGACGGCGTCAGGACGGTCGAACAGCCGTGCCTTACCAATCCGGACGTGCTTAAGATCGCGACAGACAGCGTTATGGAATCGCTCCGCACCGGACACGATCCGGAAGCGACTCTTCAGATAGTTTCCGTCACACAGAATGACAACAGAAAGTACTGCGAGTGTGAGAACTGCGTCGCATTTGAGGCGGCTCACGGCGGCAAGCGTTCCGCAACCATGCTCAACTTTGTCAACCAGATAGCCGACGTTGTCAGAGAGGCGGGTTATGACAACGTCGCCATAGATACTTTCGCCTATGAGTACACGCAGGAGGCTCCGGAGAATATCGTCCCGCGCGATAACGTCATAGTCCGGCTCTGCTCTTTGAACTGCTGTCAGGCTCATCCCTTTGACTGTGAGTGCAACGAGGACTATATGAAGGACCTTGAGGCATGGTCGAAGATCTGCGACAGGCTCTACACCTGGGACTACGCCACTCACTTTCTGCACCCCTGCAATCTGTTCCCTGATTTCGGCAGGATACAGAAGAATATGCAGATACTTTACGAGCACAACGTCAGGGGCGTTTACGTAGAGGGCAATTATTTTGTCAATGACTGCGACACGGAGTTCGCCGAGCTGCGCGCATATATGATCGCGAAGTGCATGCAGGACCCGTACTGCGACCTTGACAAAGAGGTTGAGGGATTCCTTGACGCCTATTACGGTCCCGGCGGGAAATATATCGGCAAGGCGCTTAAGATCTTTACAATGCAAGCCGGCAGCTATGACGGACATATGAATATCTGGCAGGGTTCGTGGGCGTGTATGAGACCGATTTCCACGCTTACCGCGCAGAGGATCGACCTGTACTGGAAGGCGGCGAAGCATCTGGCGGAAAATGAGGCCCAGCTTGCCGCGATTGAGAGGAGCGAGCTGTCGTGGCGCTGGTGGAAGGCAAACGCCTGTAAGTGCGAGTTCTCGCACTTCAACCCCTTGCGCGCGTGCGAGAGTGAGAAGCTCTTTAACGACCTGCTTGACCACGGCGTCAGTATACTGCAGGAGTTTACCTATGAAGATCTTACCGCTATCGACAAGGACGTTATCCGCTACTGTATCCCAGACAAATGGCACGTAGGCGCTGAGGAGCGGGAGGACGTGCAGAAAATGATACGGATAAACAAACTGTGCGAGATATTCCCGCCGATTTTCGGCATAGTCGGACTTATCTACAATCTTACCGAATCCTGAAGCGTTATGCTGAACTGCGGGGCTGTAAAAAAACGGCTTCAAAAAACGCACGAGGTTCATCAAAAGATGGACCTCGTGACTTTTTCTGTGTTTTGACAGGATGATATGTCCACAACACTGGTATTTCTAGTTTTGATAATTCAGAAATATCAGAGCTTTTTTTCGTTTTCAAAATGCAGTGACACACTCATTCCGTCTGCTCCGCAAAAGGTGTTCGGGAAAATCGAGGTCGCGTTTTCCTTGAATTGTTCAGGGTCGACAATAGCTTGGGAATAGTGCGATAGCCACAGCATTTTTGCTTCGGCGTCCTTTGCCGTCTGCGCCGCTTGTGCAAAGGTCATATGCCCTCGTTCAATGGCGGTTTGTGCCTCTGTGTTATCAGAATAGGTAGCCTCAGTTATCAGCAAGTCCGCGCCTTGTGCGGCTGTTGTTAAGGTTTCGCACATTGCAGTGTCACCGGAGAACACCACCTTTAATCCTCGCCGTGCTTCTCCTAGAACCTGTTCGGGCAGGACAGTAACGTCGCCTACCTGAACCGACTGCCCTTTCTGTAACAATCCCCACAGATTTGTTGGAACCCCCTTAGCTTTTGCCTTTTGGGGCATGAACTGTCCCGACCGCCCCAATGTAAAGCAATATCCCTGGCTGGAGACGCGGTGCTCTGTGGGGAATGCGGTCAGTGTTGCCAGGGTTGGCCATCCCTTTACAAGAGATGCCAAATGCATCCCTTCTGGCGGAAACTCAATCAGGCAAATCTCATAGGAGGTCCAGCCTGTCAGACGGATAATCGGATCCATCGCCTCCCGAAGCCCCACGGGACCGGTAATATACAGCGGCTCCGTTCTTCCCATAGAGCACATCGTTTGTAACAATCCGGGCAGGCCAAAAATATGGTCGCCGTGGTAATGTGTAAGCGCGATCAGATCAGTTCTCATTAGACTTACCTGCGCTTTTCTTGCCGCCGACTGCGTTCCTTCGCCGCAGTCAAACAGGATGGAATGTCCGTTGCATACCAAAAGAGTCGATGCGAGCGCCCTGTTTGGAAGCGGAACCAATGCTGCAGTCCCGATCAATGTGATCGTGATCATCATATCACCTCAAATTATTGGTGTTTAATCTTTTTAGACGTTCGTCCTGCCGTCGTTTCCATTACAGGCTTTCTTCTACGCCTCGTCAAAAGCAGCAATCAAATTTCCCAGTTGGATACTCTGCTTTAATTCAAGGTGAAACAGCTTTGGCCCCGTAATCATCTCTTCTTTTTCATCCTCTGCTCACATTGATGCATTGTTTCGTTGGCTTCTTCATCCCAGACTATTCTTTCCGGTCCAAGCGTGCCGTACATCGTATTCTCAAACGAATACGTCATCTTTGCGGATTTCATCAACCTTTCATTATCCGTGTCATCCAGGAAGGTGCCGAGTCGACTGTAGATATCCTGCGTGAGTTCGTAGTTATATTGCTCCCGTCCTTCACGACTGGTATACATGATCTCCGCAAAATACCGATTTGTATCAGGATCATAATAGGCGGTCCAGTTATTTCCTCTTTTTTCGTTCTTCATATTTAACACCACACCTGCAGCACTTTTTTCCCGTGTTTTTTCGTGCATTCATCCAATACATTAACCCAGCTTAAACAGTGATCCAGTATAATTGCATCGGAGGTAATTACATTTTCTTTCCGCCAAAGAACCCTGTCAACATCGTCTATTATTTGGATATCCAGTTCACAAGCCATCTGCTCTGCGATCTCTGCAAGCAGGGTCTTCAGACGACCAGAATTGGATACCGGTCGGTCCAATAAGATATGACTCAGACCGACGTCTGCGAACTGAAGCGGTTCAATCATCAGTCGCGCAGCTTCCGCTGTTTCGGGAATTGTCCGGTAGGTGCCTCTGAGGGAAGCGAGGTCCCGAATACAGTTGTCCATCCCCCGGAAAAGAATAGAGTCGTTCAACATTACTTCGAGCGTGATTATCGTGTTGAATCCATCAATCCACACTTCTCTCCCGGCAAGTGAACTAAGCTCAACTCTTTTCCTCTCTCTCTCTGCGAGCTGCTCACGGGAGGCAAGACTCCGCATAACCGCCATCCGCTGACGTTCCGACAATTGCAGATGATTCCCAACGAACGTTGTTGCCTGCTTCAGGTCATATCCCTCGTTTAGCAAATAGAATACGTG
>JAILQN010000320.1 GCA_024699005.1 Clostridia bacterium | reverse complement strand
GACAGGCTCCGCCGTTACGCGATGGAAGACAAACCCGTCTTCGCTTTCCGCGTAACCAATATAGCTGTTGCCGTGCGCCTGGCCGGTGTACCACATCTTATAGCCGTCGCCTGCTTTCAGCACGCAGTTCCGGTTGACAAGATCCTCCCATCCTGACATGGGGTCAGGCGGCAGAGTTATCCGGGGTTCGGACCATTTTATCCCGTCATCGGAAAAAGATACGGAAAGCGAAGCGTTCTTTCGCGTGGAAAGATCCATTCGAAGCGTTTTATCCGGCAGTACGGTAACGTAAACGTCAAAGAGTGTGCCGGTATTCTGATCCCCGAAGACAGGGTTGCCTTTATATTTCTCAAACATAATTCCGTCTCCACATGCCCATTTATCCGCACGGTTCCGAAAACAATAACATTTATATGATTTTATACCGGATCGGCAGAAAATGCAACAAAAAACTATGGCATATTATATTCGTTAATGATATAATTTATTAATACAGGGTTTTCACTGTATACAACGACATAAAGGAGATCAGAATGACGCTCGGACTAAGACACGGCACCGTCGCGCTGTTCCCGCACGAAACGGAATGGGAGACTGAAGCCGACCTCACAACAAAAACGCTGAGAACCGTTCTCGGCGACGTTGCAGCGGATATACAGCACGTCGGCAGCACGGCGATAACTTCCATAAAGGCGAAGCCGATCATAGATATAGCCGTCGCGGTCCGCGATTTTGGCGACGTGATCGGAAAGAAATCCGAACTGGAAGCCGCGGGCTTTTATTACCGCAGAAACGGCGAGGACCTGCCCGAACAGCTTCTGTTCGCCCGGGGTAGTTATTACGACGGCACGGGCGAATTGCAGACCCATTTTATACACGTTGTGAAAGCGGACGGCGTTCAGTGGAGAGACTATATCAATTTCCGCGATTATATGAACGCGAATCCCTCTGCGGCAAAAGAGTATGAATCGCTCAAAATACGGCTTTGCGCAGAGTGTCCGGAGGACCCGGGACGGCAGCATTATACGGCGGGCAAACAGGAATACGTCGCGTATGCACTGCGAAAAGCCCTGGTCTGGTCTTATCTTGGCAAACTGATACACATAGAGATCGACCGTCCGATAGGTTACGTTCACAGGAAAGAGAACTATACGCTTGTTTATCCCGTAAATTACGGCTATATTCCCGGAGTGATCGGGGGTGACGGAGAGGAACTTGACGTTTATCTGCTCGGAGTCGACCGTCCCGTCAGTTCGGCCGACTGCCGGGTGATCGGCGCCGTCCATCGCAGGAACGACGCAGAGGACAAACTTATCGCCGCGCCGGACGGGATATTCTTCACCAAAAAAGAAATGCACGAAGCAGTCCGCTTTCAGGAACAATGGTATGATACAGAGATCGAGGTCTGCGCTCCGGATAAAACGCCTGTATCATAGATAACTTGTATGATATAGTCGAAGCTACATCATACCCTTTCTAAAGATTTACGCTCAACTCTTAGGAAACGCAACCAAAAAGCTGAGGGAGCGTAGCGAGTGAAGCTTTTTGGTTGCGGCGCGAGCCTCGCACCGGGGTCTGATTTGTGGTATAATGGTTCTGATCGCCGTGGACTTTTGATGGATTTTTGTCACAATGATGACTTAAAGGAGTGTATTGCCGCGGTTTTATTCAGAATGTTGATAGCTGGATAGGACTTTGATCCTTGATCTCATGCAAGTTTACGCGGATAAAACGCTGCGGCTCTGAGCGGTGTATCAATCTTTGGAGGTATTCCTATGATCTACGTCGGTATTGATGTTTCGAAATCTACCCACTATGCTGCTGTGATGAATTCGGAGGGCGTCGTTCTTGCGGAACCATTTGCTTTTGACAACGACGCTCCCGGATTTTCCCTGTTGCTGAAAAAGGTCTCCGGTTTTCCAAAAGAGGGTATTCTCTTTGGGCTTGAATCGACCGGGATCTATTCCGAAAACCTGATCTGCTTCCTTTATGAATCAGGTTTCAAGCTTGCCGTGATCAATCCGATCCAAACGGCAACGCTTCGCAAAACCAACATCCGTAAAACGAAGACGGACAAAGTCGATACCTTCCTGATCATCAAATCCCTGATGATCAATTCCTATCGGCTCTACACCGCACAGGACGCTCAATCCATGAAATTGAAATCCCTTTGCCGGTTTCGTCAGAATCTCAAAAAATCCAAAGCCCGTCTCAAAATCCAACTCTCCGGTTTTGTTAACATCCTTTTTCCGGAACTCGCTTCCTTCTTCAAGTCCGGCATCCACATCAATACCTGCTATGCCCTTTTGAAGAGGTATTCTTCACCCTCCGAGATCGCTGCTTTACGCTTATCTACTCTAAGCAATCTCCTGTCGAAAGCGTCTCACGGGCGCTTTGACAGAAGTACGGCCGTTGCCTTAAAAAGTCTCGCGAAAACCTCTGTGGGGGTGAAGAACCCCTACATATCCATTCAAATAGCTCAAACGATCCAGCAGATCGAGCTTTTGGAACAGCAAATCAATGAAATCGAAAAAGTCATCCAGGATACCATGGATCAAATCGACTCTGTACTTATGACCGTTCCCGGTATCGGCGCCATCGACGCCGCTATGATCCTCGGTGAGATCGGTAATATCGACCGCTTTGATAAACCGTGTAAGCTGCTTGCTTATGCAGGTCTCGATCCTACCGTAAATCAATCCGGCAAATTCATAGCTCATTCTACTAAAATGTCCAAGCGCGGTTCTAAAACCCTTCGTTTCGCTTTGATCAACGCCGCCTGGCAGCTCACCTTGAACGATTCTGTCTTTTTCGATTACTACTCCCTGAAACGATCTCAGGGGCTTGACCATTATGGTGCGCTCGGTCACGTCGCGCACAAACTTGTTCGCGTTATCTTTAAACTCTTAAAATCCAATTCTCCGTTCATTCATGACCGCCTGCTGAAAACCTGATTCTTTATCTTGACTTTTCATAGCTGGTCTCTTTAAGCAAAAAAACCGAACCCGGAAGGTTCGGCTTTTATATTCGGACTGATTATTATTCGACGGTCAGTATCTCGGAGAACCCCGTAACGTCAAAGATCTCTTTTACGATTTCATTCGCTCCGACAATCTTCATATCGCCCTGTTTGTTCATGATCTTCTGGGCGGCAAGAAGCACCCTGAGACCGGCGGAAGAAATATAATCAAGCTTGTTGAAATCAAAAGTAAGATCTGTGATCCCCTCAAGCTCGGATTTGACTACGGCTTCGATCTCGGGGGCCGTTGTGGTTTCAAGCCTTCCTTCGATCGCGATAGTCATTGCATTCCCGTTTTTTATTATGTTTTTAGTCATTGTTCTGGCCCCTTTCGTTAA
>JAILQN010000308.1 GCA_024699005.1 Clostridia bacterium | reverse complement strand
TACAGGAGATAAGGATATCGCTGTATACGAAAAACAATTACCTTGCGTTAAGAAACCGCGTCCTGCGAATACTGCGGGGCGCGGATTTCACTATAACTGAAAAACGGTATATCGAACATGAGGACGATACCGGCTATTACCACTACGCCATCGACGTGGCGAAACATTATGAAATGGAGGAATAACTATGGCGACCATAGGTATGGATAAACTTTTCTACGCTGAAATCACTGAGGACACGAACGGTCACGAGACTTACGGTACGCCCGTTCAGCTGGCGAAGGCGATAAGCGCCGACCTCTCTCTTGAGCTTGCGGAGGCGACCCTTTACGCTGACGACGGTCCCGCCGAATCCATCAAGGAGTTCAAGCAGGGCAAGCTGACGCTCGGCATCGATAATCTCGGCACGACCGTAGCGGCGAAGCTCACCGGCGCTACCGTAGACGACAACGGTGTTCTGGTCTCTACTTCTGAGGATGCGGCGCCTCCCGTGGCCATCGGTTTCCGCGCGAGAAAGGCGAACGGGAAATACCGTTACTTCTGGCTTTACAAGGTCGTGTTCGGAGTTCCCGGGACCAATCTGGCCACGAAGGGCGACAGCATCACTTTTACGACCCCGTCAATCGAGGGGACGGTTCTGCGCAGGACCAAGCCCGACGCGCAGGGCCGCTGTCCCTGGAAGGTCGAGGTCAACGAGGACGACGCTTCCGTAGAGGCCGCTACTATCACCGGATGGTATCAGAGCGTCTACGAGCCGGAGTTCCAGGCGTGAGGTGTGACCGATGGATGAGAGAAGCGCTGTAATAACTCTTGACGGGAAGCAGTACGAGCTGCTGCTTACGACCAAAGCCACACGTGAGATAGCGAAGCGCTACGGCGGGCTTGAAAACCTCGGCGAGACGCTTATGAATTCTGAGAACTTCGAGATGGCGCTCGACGAGGTCATTTCGCTTATCGTGCTGCTGGCAAACCAGCCTATCTTGATACACAACCTAAAACACCCGGATGACAGGCGGGAGCTTCTGACCGCGGAGCTGGTTGAGCTGCTTACGTCACCCTACGACCTTGCCGAATACAAGGACGCCATCATGGAGGCCATGACGCGCGGAACGCAGCGCAACGTGGAGAGCGAGGACGGCGGCGGAAAAAACAGGCGGGCCGGGTAACAGACGAAGAGCTGTTTACCCGGCTCCTTTACTACGGCGTCGTTCAGCTGCACCTCACACAGGACGAGGTGTGGCTGACGCCGTTCGGGCTGCTGCTCGATCTGTGGACCTGCCACAAGCAGTTCCTCGGGATCGAGAAGCCGAAGATCGAACACTTCATTGACGAGGTGATTCCATTCGGGCTGGATTGATTTCCCGTTTTTCCGGTTTTGTGTTGCGTTATAACGGATCATATGATATGATATTTCAGGTTGTATCAGTAATACAAATCGGAATTTGTGAGGATAGATTATGATGGAAGAAAAAAAGGCAATTCAGCCATGCAGCATGGAACATCTTGATGAATACAGCAGAATTTACGCCGCCGCGTTTTCCGGCGAGCCGTGGAACGATCCGTGGAAGCCGGAGGATGCTGTCGTTCACATAAAGGAACTGCTTGAATCAAATCAGGCGTACGGATTGGAATACTTGACAGACGGCAGAATCGTCGGATTCGTTCTCGGCACTTCCATGCTTTTTCATTACGGCAGAACGTTTGAAATCAACGACCTTGCGGTTGACCCGGCATATCAGAAAAGAGGGATCGCCAAAAAGCTGATAGAAACCCTTATGTACGATCTTGAAAAGCAAAATATCGTCGGAGTTCACCTCATAACTGCGGCGGAAGCGTTTTTGCCGGAGTTCTATGAACGCTTCGGTTTTCAAAAGGAAAAGCGCGTGATCCTGATGGGAAAGGATCTGTAATTATGATAAAATATGAATTCGGCAGCGTCAATGCCGATACCGTTCTTATTCAGCCGGTGGATGAATACGACCTTTCGGGCATCGAAAACGAGGTCTCGCTCATCGCCGGTAGCTGTGATAAATCTTTTCGCTTGACAGCCGTCAAAGTTGATAACTGGAATACCGATCTTTCGCCGTGGAAAGCGCCCGCCGTATTCGGAAAAGAGGATTTCGGCAGCGGAGCGGCACATACGCTCGCCGAGATACTGAGGATCTGCGCCGACGAGACCAAAACGTATTATATCGGCGGTTATTCACTTGCAGGGCTTTTCGCTCTGTGGGCTGCGTATCAGACGGACATATTCACGGGTGTCGCGGCTGCTTCCCCGTCTGTTTGGTTTCCGGGCTTTACGGATTATATGAAGGAGAATGAGATCAAAACCGGCACGGTATATCTAAGCCTCGGAGACAAAGAAGAAAAAGCGCGCAATCCCGTTATGGCGACGGTCGGCGGCAAAATCCGCGAGGCTCACTCCCTTCTTTCTGAACACGGCGTGAAATGCGTTCTCGAATGGAACGAAGGCAATCACTTCAAAGACGCAGACGTCCGCACGGCAAAGGCTTTTGCATGGGTGATGAACACGCTTTGACAAATCCCAGTTTATACTTGATGTTTGCGGTAATAATTCACTTGACTAAGTGTATAAGTTTATTATAATACGCATGTAATTATTATTTCATTCGTTTTATAGTATTTTGAAAACGAGGCTTATAATATGATTCCTTTCAAACAGACTTCACTGTCTGAAACCGTATCCTCAGATGTGATGGAACGAGCATATGAGAACCTGCGGACACCCGTCAAGTGCGGACCTGTGATGAAATTCGATAACGCCTGGACAGACAGTCCTTCCGTATTCCGGAGCGGAGATATGTTTTATATGTATTTCATCTCCATCGCAAAGGATACCATTGGACGCAGTGGCATGGAGAACCGCTGATAGCTCCCACAGAGCCATGGGAAAATGTTCACGCTCATAAACCGTGGTTTATCCGCGTCAACGGAGTAAACTATCATTTTTACTGTGCCGTTAATGACCGGAATGAGTGTTTTATCGCTGTGGCTCACTCATGACTGAATTATATTGAATTACGCTCTGATAAACAGATTCCTACACGCAGCGAACAAATAAATCCGATAACAATTATTTACCTAATCTGATATAAGCCAGGAGGAGGCTCGTTATGTATTTAAGCCATCTATACCCCACTCCGAAATCATCAATCGAGTATGAGGATTCCTTTTTTTGCTTCGGGGCTGATTTAACTGCCAGGGTCAACGGTGTTTCACCAGGATGTTCCGAACGTATTAAATACCTGTGGCGCCGTTTCTCCTGTGACGCTTGTGAACTTAACCTGCTCTGCGGCGGGGATGGCTTCCGTTTTAACGTCGGGAATATCGAGGCGAATCTCAACGAAGGCGACACCTTCACGATAAAAGTGACCTCATCAGGGATTTCGGTTGCCGCGAAAGACGAGTTATCATTGATGAACGGGATAGAAACGCTCGTGCAGCTTATCATACCCGAAAACCTTACAGAAGGCAACGAGAGTTTTTACATTTATTCCGCCGATATCTGTGACTCCCCTTCTATTCCATTCCGTGCCTTGCATCTGTGCGTTTTTCCGGAGACAAAACTTTACAATATTGAAAAGGCGATACATCTCGCGGGTTTTCTGAAAATTACCCACGTTATACTCGAATTCTGGGGTACTTTCCGATTCGCTTGCGAACCCGCGCTATCATGGAAGGACCGCTCTTATTCTGTTACTGAACTTCGGCCTCTGATAAATCTGATACACAGCTACGGCATGGAGGTCATACCCATGTCCAATCAGTTCGGGCACGCTTCCCAGTCCCGCGTCGGGTACGGAAGGCACGTCGTTCTGAACCAGAATCCAAGGCTTTCAGGTCTTTTCGAGCCTGACGGGTGGACCTGGTGCCTGTCGAATCAGGATACGTATAAGCTGCTCGCTGAAATGCGGGATGAACTGATCGAACTCTGCGGTGATGGCGGGTACTTTCACCTCGGTTTTGACGAAGCGTATTCCTTCGCCACATGCGACCGCTGCAGAAAGCGCGTTCCTCATGAGCTTCTTGCCGAATACCTGAATCGACTGACTGAGGACCTCTGTAAAACAGGGCGTCGACCGATTGTCTGGCACGATCAGTTCCTGCGCCGCTCGGATTTCGGCGAAGGCGCAATTATAGCAAACGGCGACAAAAAGAACACGGCAGCCGCGATTGATCTGCTTGACCGCAGGATTATAATGGCTGACTGGCAGTACGAATACCGTAACGGGTTCAACAAAACAACCTCTGTCCTTATGGAAAAAGGCTTTGATACAGTGGTGTGTCCATGGGACGATAATGAGAATATCCGTTCCCTTGCCGCTGACGCGAAAAAACTCGGAGCTTTCGGAATCATCCTTACCACCTGGGACAGGCTCCCCAGCTGGCTTCTTGACGCTCCCATTGCCGCAGGATACGCCTGGAACGGCGGCTGCGAAGTCCCGGAACTGTCGCTTACCGAGAGCGCTTGTCTGCTCAGAAGGCTGTATGACACAAGAGGGGCTTATGAAGAGTCCGGTTGGAATCACAACGAGGTATGGCAGTAATATTTGTTCCGATAAGACAGACTCCTTTCATTTTATTAGGACACAGAAATGAAGAATCGTTTTTCATATTAAGCATTAGCAGATAAAAGTGTTTCACCACTCCGGATATTTTTAAATCTGGATACTGTATACCCTGCAAAAAAAGAAGCAGACAACAGCATCTTCAGGTGCTTTTGTCTGCGTATTATTTTTACCCGGACAGATTAATTATCAACGGTCTGCCGCGGATTATTCATTCCGGTTTGTCTGACAACAAAACAAATAGATAACATTCAAGCATCTGCCTTGCGGCGGGTGCTTTTTTCATGCCCG
>JAILQN010000277.1 GCA_024699005.1 Clostridia bacterium | reverse complement strand
TCAATGGGAATGATACACAAAAAAGCCGCCGGACGAAAAGTTCGGATGCAATACCGAATATTTTATTTTTAAGCATATCAAAAATAGTGATTTTGACAATACCGATATTCTTTACACTTTATTAACACAATCAGGAACGCAAAGTGGTAGTATCAGTTCGAACGGAACACCGAAAAATATTGTCAACTGTTACAAAAATATGAGCGAAAAATGTAATATCTGCCCGCGGAATTGCGGCGCTGACCGCAGCAATTCCCGGGGCGTCTGCGACGCCGGGGAAAGTCTCCGGATAGCAAGAGCCGCCCCCCATTTTTGGGAGGAGCCCTGTCTTTCCGCGTTCGGCGGGAGCGGCGCCGTATTCTTTTCAGGCTGCAATATGAAATGCGTCTTCTGTCAGAACAGAGAGATATCCGCGGGGCTCAAAGGCCGGGACATCACGGTCGACCGCCTGCGTCAGATCTATAATGAACTAATTGACCAAGGCTGCGTCAATATCAATCTTGTGACTCCGACGCATTATTCTGTTCAGGTGCTTCAATCACTTGATCCGCAGCCGCCCGTTCCGGTCGTCTTCAACACAAGCGCTTACGACAGCGTGGATACCCTGCGTATGTTTGAAAACAAGGTGCAGATCTTTTTGCCGGATCTCAAATATATGAACCGGGAGATCGCGGACAGATACTCCCGCGCGCCGGATTACCCGGAGACGGCGGCCGCCGCCATACGCGAGATGTACCGTCAGGTCGGCGCTTACAGGCTCGATTCCGACGGGATCATGGAAAAAGGCGTCATCATACGCCATCTTATGCTGCCCGGGGCGCTTGAAAATACCCTCAACGTTATAGACTGGGTGTCCTCGGAATTCGCACCGGGTCAGGTCATGTTCAGTCTGATGAGCCAGTATACCCCGCCCGCCGACTGTGCATTTCCGGAACTGCGGCAAAAAATCAGCCGCGCGGAATATGAGCGCGCGGTCGATTATATGTATCTTTGCGGAATAACGGACGGCTACGTGCAGGATTTTGACTCTGCCGACGCCGGGTTTATTCCGGAGTGGGATTTCTGATATCCATATTGTTATATTCTATCTTTTGAACAGTACTTTGATCGCTGCGAAAAACGCCTCGAAAAAGCTCCGGACCCTGTCGAAAAATCTCTGAGAACGAATTGGCTCCTCGTATCTTGAATAATCGTTGTCCGCAGTCAGCGGAGCCAATCCTTCGTCGTTATAAATCAGGAACTGCGGATAGCTTTCGTTGTCGGATACGGTCTTCATCGCGCCGTCAGAGAGCAGGTATTCGCACAAAGCCAGTTCCTCATCGGGATGATCCATATGGTTTATGTTCTTGAGGAACCAGGTGTTCTCCGGATAACGGCAAGCCGAAGCGTCGATCATTCCGTCTGCGGACATATGATCGTGCCCGTCGCCGACAGTCTGTGATCCAGGCTCCAACACGGTGCCGGCCTTGGCGCATACGGCGCCGAAGGATTCCCTGCCTGTCCCGATCACGAGATCGCCGATCTCATCGAATTCGCTCTCTGCAACTGGAGGCGCCATATAGCCGTATTTTGCCACCACCGCGAAATTGATTCCGGCTTCTTTCGCGCTCTCGGTTATTTCAAACAGGTTGGCCTGTATTTCGTTATGGTAATAGTCGGTCTTGGCCTTCAGTTCATCCGATATACCGGTCTGCCCCATGACCTCCATCGCCTTATCGTAGGACTCGTAGGGCACCAGCGCCCACATACCCGGGAAACGCGCGAATACGCGCCCGAGGGACTCACGGATAAGATACCCGTATATCTCCGCCAAAATCCCGTTGAGTCTTCCGATGAGTTTTTCGGCGTCCCCCACCTGATACGCCGCGTTCAGCAGGGCTTTTACCAGCATCCCGCCGAATTCCGTCCCGGCGATGGCGTCGAAAAACCTTACTGCCGACGCGGCATCAAGCTCCAGCTCGCCGCAGAACGCCTTGCCCGCCGCGGAAACTCCGTTGACGGCGCCCTCCAGCATCACGAATGATCTGACGTTTTCAAAGTCATAATCGTGCAGATAAGTCGCAAGCACACAGGTGCCCATGCTTGACGCTATTATGCGGACTTTTTCGGCCCCGGTATTCTCCAGTACGTATCCGATAAAATCATTCAGTCCGGCGGCAAGAGTCCGGAGATCCTGTCTCCAGTCAAAGCAGTAGAATATCGGATCCTCGGCTGTATAGCCGGTTTTGTCATGTTTTTTTTCGGCGAGTTCCTCAGGCGTGGGATCGACATAAGCCACACGTGTCGGGGCTATGGGGTCTCCGTTCTCATCAAAGGCGATGCCCTGGATCGCAAGATCCAGTATCCGGTTCACAGGCTCGCGCAGCAGGCTGTAATCGCCGCTTATCACTCCCCTGATTATAGGCCGCAGTTCCTTTTCCGAGGATTTCAGCAGCCCGGAGACGTCAGGCGGGAACAGCTGCTCGCCCGAAATATCCAGGATCGGCGAGGACGCGAATCCCTTGATAAAGATCACCGGACATTCGCTCGCCGCAGGTTCACCGTCCGCTCCGGCGACCGCGACGGAGCAGAACAGAAGAATGATACACAGAAATACGGAAAAAACCGACGTGACTTGTTTTTTCATCTTCGGAACTCCTAAAGCAATATATCAAGTTCCAAGCCCGCGCCTTGGAACTTGGAACTTGGAACCTGGAACTAAAACTACTCCTCTACCCAGTGCATAGACCTTTCGACGGCGCGTTTCCAGCCCTTGTAAAGAACGTCGCGCTCGTCCGGATGCATCTGCGGTACGAACTCGCGGGAGACTTCGCGGATGCCCTCCAGCTCTGTCCTTGAATCCCATACGCCCGTAGCAAGACCGGCAAGGTAAGCCGCGCCGAGAGCAGTAGTCTCCACGACCTTCGGTCTGTTGACCTTTGTCTGGATCATATTGGCCTGGATCTGCATCATTATGTCGCTGACGGAAGCGCCGCCGTCCACGCGCAGCTCGGTGAACTGGATGTCGGAATCCGCCTTCATGGCTTCCAGAAGATCCGTCATCTGATAAACGATACTCTCAAGAACTGCTCTGCACAGGTGACGCTTGTTCGCGCCTCTCGTAAGCCCCACGATTGCGCCGCGGGCGTACATATCCCAATACGGAGCGCCGAGCCCCGTGAACGCCGGAACAAGATAAACGCCGTTGGAATCCGGTACGCTCTCCGCGAACCTGTCGCACTCGGGAGCGTTGTCGATGATCTGCAGCTCGTCGCGCAGCCACTGGATGACCGAGCCGGCATTGAACGCAGACCCCTCCATGCAGTACTCGACCTGACCGTCGATGCCCCAGGCAAGGCCCGTAAGCAGATTGTTTTTGGATCTGATCCTCGTGCCGCCTGTGTTCAGGACCAGGAAGCAGCCCGTGCCGTAGGTGTTCTTCGCCTGACCGGGACGGAAGCAACCCTGACCGAACAGCGCCGCCTGCTGGTCGCCTATAGCGGCGGCGACGGGCGTGCCCGCAAGGGCCTCAAGCCCGGGGATGCCCTCCGCCACGTAGCCGTAGACCTCGCTTGAAGGCCTGACCTCGGGCAGGATATCCATCGGGATGCCCAGTGCGTCGCAGATGCGCTTGTCCCAGCAGAGATTGTCCACGTCGTAGAGCATCGTGCGCCAGGCGTTGGAATAATCGGTGACGTGCGCTTTGCCGCGGGTAAGACGCCAGATAAGCCATGTGTCGATAGTACCGAAACGCAGCCTTCCCTGAGCGGCAAGCTTACGAGCCTTCTCGCAATGTTCAAGTATCCATTTGATCTTGGTGCCGGAGAAATATGCGTCGACGATAAGACCGGTATGCTCTTTGATATATTCGGTCAGCTCGGAATCCTCCATGATCTGCTTCGCAATGTCCGCCGTGCGCCTGCACTGCCAGACTATGGCGTTATATACGGGTTCGCTGGTCTCCGCGTCCCAGAGGACGGTCGTCTCGCGCTGGTTGGTGATGCCGATGGCGGCGATCTCGCTTGCCTCTATATTGCCCTTGATCATGGCGTCGGTGATGGAGCGGGATTCGCTCTGGACGATCATCATCGGGTCATGCTCGACCCAACCCGCCTTGGGGTAAATCTGCGGGAATTCGTGCTGCGCTTTGCAGACGATCTGCCCGTGCTTATCAAAGATTATCGCTCTGGAGCTGGTCGTGCCCTGGTCAAGGGAAAGTACGTATTTTTTCTCGGAATTCATAAAAACACCTCTTATTTTATTTGTATAATAATACCCCAAACTGATCATACAGTCAAGGGAATTTTGTTAAAATTAGTAATTAGTAATGTGTAATTGCGCCCACACATTTCTGCAGCAGTTGACTTTTCTCCGCCCCGTCAGGTCACAAAACCGATACGGGGCGGAAACATACTTACCTTTATTGCCTTCTTCGACTCAATTACACATTACATATTACGATTTATCTCTTCCGTGCTTTCGAAGATTTTGTGATAGCGGTCAATAGTTTTATCAATTCTATACAATCAGCATATATCGATTCAAATTGTTTATCCGAAATATATCCTGAATCTTGCAAAAGTTCAAGCCAGTATTTGGTTTCATTGCATTCTTTGTAAGCAATATACATTTTTGCTGCAAAATCTCTTTCACTGATTCCGCATTGCGCCTCAGATATGTTCGCACCGATACTTGTTCCCGATTTCAATATCTGATAGGATATCGTCCGCTCATGTTTAACATCGCGAAGAAACGTATGCAATTTAACAATTCGTGACGAAAATATTTTGCTTTTCTCCAAAACGGGATTTTCTTTCATCGTTTATACTCCTGATGGAAAGATCACTATCTATCAGGGCGGAAACATACTTACCTTTATTACATTCTTCGGCGCAATTACACATTACACATTACTCATTTCACATTATTCAGGGTGATCACCTCAAACCTGCATCCCGAATCCGTCCTGAAAGGCACGCGCCAGCCGCACGCGCCGGGGCTGACGTACAGCTTCCCGCCGTTATACTCATGCTCCCCGCGACAATAAGCAAACGGGGCATAGATCTCGCCCAGGGGGAACAGCTGTCCGGAATGCGTGTGGCCGGAGACCTGCAGATCGACTCCCGCCTCCGTATTCTTTTTAAAATCGAAGGGCTGGTGATCCGCTGCAAGAAGAAAGGCGTCGGGCGACGGGTTCGGAAGAGTTGCAATATCCCTCCTCTCCTCTTCCTCGCTCATATCCTCCCTGCCGAGAAGCACGAGGTCGGGAGCGATCTGCGCGTATTCATCCCGAAGAATGATTATGCCCGCGTCCGTCAGGATCTGACGGAATTCCTCCGGGGTGTATTTCTGTCCGCCGGCATATTTTTCGGCGTGCTTCTGTCTGTCGTGATTGCCGAAGATATAATAGACCGGGCAGTCGAGCGAGCCGAACAGCTCCGCCGTTGCAACCAATTCCTCTTTCGTGGTGTAGTCGTCGGTCAGATCGCCGCCGATGATCGTAAACTCCGGTTTTTCCGCGGCGATGGCGGCGACAGTCTTCTCCGTAACAGAGAAGGGCTGGGCGCTGCCGACGTGCACGTCCGCGATGAATACGAACTTATGTTCGCCGGAGAGCTTATCCGAGGTATAGGTGTGATAATCCGGGCGTACAGTCTGCATGTTAACCATGCCGAACACAAGGTAAACGACTCCGAACACGACGCTTATCACTTTGGCGGCCGCAAAACTTCTGTTTTTGTGCGATACCGAAACAAAGATGCTGTAAATGATATCGGATACGCAGTCCGCGAACAGGGCGACGTACATCGCCATCATCATCGGCTGCACGGACCGCAGAGCCACCGGACCGACCATGGCGAGAGCGGCAAGCCCCACGGCAAGCAGGAGCTTTATGATAATAAGAGCTGCCCTGAGGCCTTTACCTGTCTGTTTCTTCCGTAAAGAGAGCTGGATCGCGGTGAGTATGAGCTCAGCGCAGACGAAACGCAGAATGAATGATACGAAATCGGACATTGTCTGTCCTCCTTTGAATTCTTTATTACGGTCCCGTGGGCAGGAACAGGGAGCCTGTCAGCAGATCAGTGCATTATTCGTAAAGAAGAATCCCCTTTGTCCGAGGTCAGTTCTTCAAGCAGCCGGACCGTCGCCCCGTTGCCGGTGATATTGAGGCTGAAGCTCAGTTCAACGCTTGATCTGCCGTCGGCATAGGAAGGATCCATCCACGGGATGCCCACGGTACCCGATGATAAGATCATATAATTATAATACGTAAGATCCTTTTTTGCAATACGCTTATATTCCCCGGCGGAAACGGAATAGTTCAGCGGCACAAACCAATACGTGCCGGGGCCGGGATCTGTTATCCGGTCAATTAAAGATGCATACTCTCCGATGGTAATTCCGGGATCTCCGCCGTAATAGCCCGCGTTAATTGCGACTTCCGCGGATCTGAAAGGAAACTCGCCGTCGCGGACCTCCGACCTGAACGAATCGACCACGCGCATCGCTTCCTCTGCGGTAAGCTGGTATGTCGTGACCGTTGTGTCGCCGTCAGTTCTGTCGACTAAGACCGGTGCCGATATATTTTCTTCGGTCAGACCGGGGAACACCGCGTCAAAAAAGCGCTCCGGGGTCTCCAGCTCCGCAAGTCTGCCGAGACAGCCGTCCGGTGCGAGGGTCTCGTCGTTGACAGGCAGCGCATAATTGCAGCACACCGTTTTCCCGTTCTTAAGAGTGTATTCCAGATACAGATCGCAGGCCCGCTCACCAGACTCATTTGAACGGGGATTGCCGCCGTAGCCGAAAGCCGTCTCGCAGTAACGCCTGTATTCACGTTTGTTGGCGACGGCGATCGACTGGATCTCGGTGATCGTTCTGATATCCTCCTGATCGTCGAGCTGCATGCCGAAAGCGGAACCCGCCATGACCGAACTCACGTCCCCGGGCTTTACGAGAAGCCGTTTCTCCGCAAGACCGGACAGTCCGAACAAAAGAGCGACGATCACCGCGCTGCCGACAGCCCACTCTATAAACAGCCCCGGTCTGAAGATGCGTGCGCTTTTTCTGATCGCCATCTGAGCCACGATGATCGCAATAAAAGCGAAGAATACGAAAGCCGCCGCAAACATCCCGCGGGAAAGATCCAGGGCGCCGCAGACGATATACGCCGCCGTCAACCCGCCGAATATGACCGCGATCCATCTGGCGACCGGCGCAAGACATTTGAATGCAAACATATTACCGGCACACTCAAGACTGCGTTTTTTATAAAGCAGGAAAGAGAAAAAGAACAGCAGCAGCCCCAGAACAGTCATCAGCAAAAGGAAGACAGCCATGACCTTTACACTTTTCGCCATTTCCGGAAGTTCGACCGGGGGCGACAATACAGCCTCATAACCTTCCTGCCCGTTGTAGCCGTATACGAATATCTCCTTGATGTATCCGGAAAGCAGACTGAAGAAAAATCCGCCGAAATTCAGAAGCATATAGGCTGCGGCTGCGGAGATAAAGTGACCTGTCAGCATCACGCAGAATATCGCCGCCGCGGTCTCGAATAACGGCATCACGAGGATCGCCGCGAAAAGGACGGGCAGATGAGGCCGCTCGGACGGGTGACGCAGAAGTTCCGGCAGGACCAGGACCGCCGCCGTCAGCTGAGGGACCGTGCAGAACAGATAAGCCGTTATGCCGCGGGTAAGGAACAGCTCCCCTCTTGTGACCGGCATGGCGTGTTCAAAATTGCAGGCGTATCTGCTGAACAGGTAAAAGAATAATATCAGAGTGATGAGTACGGTGAAAAAGACCGTAGCGGCGTTGTGAAAACTCCACAGAGTATTGCTGACAAAAAAATCCGCATCCTGTTCGTATCCGTTTTTCCGGGGGGCTATCCACTCCTGATATACGGTGAGCCAGTCCACTATCGTCATCATCACGGTCAGCAGCACGGCCGCAGGCCAGAACCGCTTCAGATCCGCCTTGAAAACCGACGTATTAAACAAGGATCTTTTTGAATTCATCATCGTCACCTCCCACTTCATTTATAAAAATCTCCTCAAGACTCATATTCAGTTTCTCGATAAACAGCGGTGAAGTCTTTTCGAGCTCGCTTATTATCCCGTTCTCGTCACCGCGGATTATCATCTCCGTGACCCTGCCGGACACGCGCTTTGACATGATGCCCGGCAAAGTGAACTCAGGCGCCTCGCCGTCGTACGCCAGCTGGATCTTCATGATACCGTTCTGCAGTTCGTCGACGCCGGATTCCAGCAGGATCTTTCCTTTGTTCATTATTATCACGCGGTCGCAGACGTCCTCCAGTTCCCTCAGGTTGTGCGAGGATACCAGCACCGTCATGTTCCGTTCCGCGACTTCGTTCATAAGAAGGCCCCAGACGGTCTTACGGGTGATCGGATCAAGTCCGTCCACCGGTTCGTCGAGCAGCAGGACTTCGGGACGCGCGCTTATCGCCAGCAGGAACGCCGCCTGTTTGCGCATGCCGCGCGACATCCTTAATATATTTTTCTTCACGTCGATTGCCGGGAAGTATTTCGCCAGCCGGTCAAACGTTTCCTTATCAAAAGACGGATACAACCCGGCGTAGTATTTGCCCATTTCAAGCGCGTTCATACCGCCCGGGACGTAAACGTCGTCCGGGATGAACACGAGGTTACGCTTCGTTTCGCGATTCTCATAGACTGCCTGCCCCCCGACGTTTACCGTGCCGGAATCCGCGCGGTATATGCCTGCGATATGGTTCAGCACCGTAGTCTTGCCTGCGCCGTTCGGACCCACCAGTCCGGTCACGGAGCCCGCCGGAACTGTGAACGACGCGTCTGTCAGCGCCGCAAAACCGTCAAAGCTCTTGTTCAGATTTTTAACCTCAATCATCGGCCAGCACCTCCCTGTTTATATTGTTGAGTCTTCCCGCAAGTTCCTCCGGTTTGACGCCGCGGTAGATCAGCTTCGCGGCGCACTCGTCGTAGCGCTTCAGCAGCCCGAGAAGCTCAGCGTCGGTCGCGGAGCGTTCCCCGCTGACAAAGGAGCCCTTGCCGGCGACGCGATAAATGTATCCCTCGTTCTCCAGCTCCCTGTAAGCGCTCTGGATGGTGTTCGGATTGATAGACAGCTGCGCCGCCAGCTCCCTGACGCTGGGCAGCTGTTCGTCCGTTTTCAGCGCCCCGGTTATGATAAGGCGTATAAAGCCCTCCTTGACCTGCCCGTAAATGGGCGTGGGGTCGCGATAGTTTATG
>JAILQN010000270.1 GCA_024699005.1 Clostridia bacterium | reverse complement strand
GGGACTGCGTTCCTCGCACCGTCTGACGGATTCGGACGCCAAAGCCGCCGCGCTGGCGATAGAGGCCGGGCTGGACGTAATTCTGCCGTGGAATTGGTCTGACAAAGTCCGCGAGGCGGTGGAAAAGGGATATCTGTCGGTCGAAGCCCTCGACCGCGCCGTCCTGCGCATCCTGACCGCGAAATTCCGGCTCGGGCTGTTTGACGGTCCGTACCGCGATCCCGGAAAAGCAAACGGCGTCGTCCGCTGTGACGAACACCGCAGACTGGCGCTGGAGGCGGCGAGGGAATCGATAATCCTGCTTAAAAACGAGGGCGTTCTGCCGCTTGAGAAGAGAAGTACGCGCAGGATCGGCGTATTCGGGCAGAGCGCGAACCTCATTCCCATCGGATCAAATTACTCCGGGCCCTACGGCGCGCCGTGGCAGGGAGAGGACGCGCCGACTCCGCTGGAGGCCCTGCGGGCGTATTTCGGCGGCGAAGCCGAGATCGTATCCGGGGACTCCGATGAAATCGAGACCCTGGCTCCCGGATGCGACGTGAGTCTGTATTTCACTTCGATACTTGAGGGCGAGGGGAGCGACCGCAGCGATCTCAGGCTGCCGTCGATATCCGTCAGCCGTACCCGGAAGGACGACGGCGGGATAATCGTGGACGAGACGGAACAGAAGGTTACGGAAAATCAGGAGTCGGACATCCTGAAACTGTGCCGGGTGAGCCCGAAGACTGTCGTGATCCTGGAGAACGGCGCGCCGATTGATATGACCGCCTGGATCGGCGCGGTCCCGGCGGTCATCGAGGCGTGGTACCCCGGCGAGCAGGGCGCGAAGGCCCTTGTCGAAATTCTGTTCGGAGACGTGAATCCGTCTGCGAAGCTGCCTGTCACTATTCCGAAAACGGTCGGTCAGCTGCCGCTCAACTATTCTTACAAGCCCTCGGGCAGAGGCTACGGCTACTGCGACAACGACGGCAGACCTATGTATCCCTTCGGGTTCGGTCTGTCTTATACGACTTTTGCAGTGAAAAACGCCCGCGTGGCTGCCGGCGAAAACGGCGTGGCGGTCACCTTTGAGATAGAAAATACCGGCGGACGCGCCGGGACTCAGGTGGTCCAGCTGTACGTCGGCTCCCATGACTGCGACGTGGTGCGGCCTGTAAAGGAACTCAAAGCCTATAAGCGGGTAACTCTCGGACCCGGCGAGCGCAGAACCGTTGAACTTGCGCTCGCGCCGCAGGATTTCTGTTATTACGACCGCGGGATGAATTACGGTCTGCACGACGGATGCCACACGCTGATGCTCGGCACATCCTCGGACGATATTGCCGCGGAGTTTGAGATCGCCGTCCGGAACGGCGTGATTTCGTCCGCAGCACGCAATACGCAAAACGCAACACGGGAATGAGAGAACTCACCGACCTTCAGAAAATAGAGCGCAGCCTGCGCACGACCTACCGTGAGACGCTCTGGGATCCGTTCATCGGGGCGATAAAGACTTACGGTCTCATCTCCCCGGGGGATAAGATAGCCGCCTGTATCTCCGGCGGCAAGGATTCCATGCTTATGGCGAAGCTCCTTCAGGAGCTTGTCAGACGGAGCGACTTTCCTTTTGATGTCACTTACCTTGTCATGGATCCGGGCTACAATCCGGAAAACAGGCGGAAAATCGAGGAGAACGCCGCCCGGCTTGCCCTGCCGGTCGAGATATTCGAAACGCAGATATTCGATTCCGTCAACAAGGTCGAACATTCGCCCTGCTACCTCTGCGCAAGGATGAGGCGCGGTTATCTTTATTCCGAAGCGCAGAAAAGGGGATGCAACAAGATCGCTCTGGGCCACCATATGAACGACGTTATCGAGACCACGCTTATGTCGGTCCTCTATAATTCGCAGCTCCAGGCGATGCCGCCGAAGCTCACCAGTCAGAACTTTGAGGGCATGGAACTGATACGCCCCCTTTACCGCGTGCGGGAGCGGGACATAATCCGCTGGGCGAATTACAATAATCTGGAGTTCATCCGCTGCGCCTGCCGTTTTACGGAAAACACCGAAGAGGATCCCTCCGGCTCCCGCCGGGCGATGACGAAAAAACTGATCGCAGATCTGGAGCGCGGGACCCCCGGAGTGGAGAACAGTATTTTCAACAGTATTCATAAGGTGGATATCAATACTTTTCCGAAGATTTAAGTTCTGAGTTCAAAGTTCTTAGTTCAAAGTTCATAGTTCAAAGTTCATAGTTCCAAGTTCCAAGTTCCGAGGTGACAATATGCCGGACAGGTTTTCAAGGACACGGCTGCTTCTGGGCGCCGACAATATGGACAAACTTAAAAACGCCCGCGTCGCGGTCTTCGGCGTGGGCGGCGTGGGCGGTTATGTCTGCGAGGCGCTGGCGCGCTCCGGCGTCGGCTCGTTCCTTCTGACTGACAGCGATACTGTGGATATCACCAATATAAACCGGCAGATAATCGCGCTGTCGTCCACCGTGGGACGATATAAGGCCGACGTAATGGCGGAGCGGATACGCGAAATAAATCCAGACGCCTCAGTGGAGCGCCGGAAATGCTTCTATCTGCCGGAAACGGCGGGGGAGTTCGACTTTTCGCAGTACGATTATATCGTAGACGCCGTGGATACGGTGACAGCCAAGCTGGATATCATAGTCCGGGCGAAAGAAGCCGGCGTGCCGGTGATAAGCGCCCTCGGCGCGGGCAACAAGCTCGACCCGACCGTGTTCAGGGTCGCGGATATTTATGAGACTTCCGTTTGTCCCCTCGCAAAGGTCATGCGTCATGAGTGCCGCAAACGCGGCATAGAATCTCTTAAAGTTGTGTATTCCGCCGAACCGCCTGCCGGACCGGCGGAAACCGGTGAGACAAAATCTTCCGGCCGTCCCGCCCCGGGCAGCACGGCGTTCTGCCCGCCGGTAATGGGGCTTATCATTGCGGGGGAAGTCGTGAAGGATCTTATCGGGTCATAAAGATGGGATCTGGGCGTAATGGCTGTCGCTTGACAGACGATTAGTCGTATGATATATTTTTTTTAATCGGACCTTGTTCAGTCTGTGCTGAGCTTCGGGATATACGATATCCGTATCGGAAACCGAAAACTATTCAGAGCACACGGTGCTTTAAGGAGAAGTATATGAAGCCTGTTTTTAATTTGGATTTCGGGAGTTTTCCGATCTATCTGGTTATGCTCTCGATCGCTTTTCTCTCCGCTGTGATTTCATTTGAAGCCCCATTGAGGAAACCGGGAAACTTTTCCCGGTTTATGGCCGGGAGGGTACATAAAAGCTTTGCTTTAGGAGTTGTGATCGGGCTTGCGGGTTCCAATATGATCAATTGGTTTACGCTGGACAGCCTGAAAAACGCCTCGGTATATGAACGTATCACACAGGGCGGTTTTTCGTCTTTTTTTGCGATCCTTCTCTTTTTCGGAGTCACGGCGCTATCGCTGAGGCTGTATAAGGTTGACGTTATATATTGCCTGAATCTTGCGGTCAGACCTGTGTTGCTTGCGCAGTTTTTCGGGCGTATCGGCTGCAGCCTGAGCGGATGCTGTTGGGGAAAGGAAATAGCGTTGTTCGGCAGCACGTTTATGTTTCCCGCCCGGGAGCTGGAAGCGCTTCTGGCGTTGGTTATGTTTTTTGTATTCCGGAAACATTTTTTCCCTAACCGGTTCAGGATCTATCTTATCGGCTACTGCACCTTCCGGTTTATTGTTGATTTTTTCCGTGGGGACAACGACGCTTCACTGTTCGGATTTTCGTTTTTGTCGCCCGTACAGGTTGCTGCGATTCTCGTGCTGATCGGCACCTTGCTGACTGTTGCCGTCAAAGCGCTCCGGAAAAAAGATCAGCCTCCCGTCAACGTATATGGTCCGCAATATCCCGGTCCGCAATATCCCGGTCCGCAATATCCCGGTCCGCAGTATCCCGGTCAGCAATATCCCGGTCAGCAATATCCCGGTCCGCAGTATCCCGGTCCGCAATATCCCGGTCCGCAGTATCCCGGTCCGCAATATCATGGTCAGCAATATCCCGGTCCGCAGTATCCCGGTCCGCAAAATAAGACCAGGCCCGAGTATCCGCTCCCGAATACGTATACTCCTCCCTATCCGAAAAAGCATACGCTGCGTACGGTTCTGGTCGTGCTTTGTTCGCTTCTTGTTGTGTTTTCCGTATTCGTGGTTCTGAACCCGTTTCATTTTTCTCTTTTTGACAATATCCGTCTGGGTGTTACGGAAAGCTTATCGTTCCTCTTTGCGAAGAAAGGCGAGTCAGTAATGATCGGCCAAACGAACGGCGTGAGTTTGCTGAAATTTGAAACTGATATTTCCGTTCCGGACACTGATGCGGCGCTTCAGTTGGCGCTGGAAAATGATTCATGGGAGCAATTCGAATATGTTTGCCGTGATATCCGCACGCTTGACGACGGCGGAAAAGCATACACGCTTTTCCAGGCGATCGATGGGGTTCCGGTGTTGGGCAAAGCGAGGGTGGTCGTTACGGACGCCGCCGGAAATGCTTATTGTATGCTGGGCGATGATGCTTCACTGACATACACGACACAAACTGCCAAAACATATGCTAATCCGACCCACCTGGCTTTTTCTGCTTCTTCGTCGGCTTCCGCAGTCCCGACGACATCGCTCGTTCTGAAGTCTTCTGTCCCGACCGCGACCCCTGTGACGACAATCAGTTCCGCTCTCCCGGATGCAACGGAGATAAGTCGTGAGCGTTTTCTTTACGACACCGGCAACGGTATTATAGACGTATTTCAGGTTATTCTTTCGGAGGATGGCGTGACTCCGGTGGCGAGTGTCATTGTCGATGCTTCCACAGATGAGATTATTATGTTTACTTCTCCGGAAAAGGGAATTGCGCCGAATACGAATCGCAGCGCTGTGATGCGCGCGGGGAAAGATGTTCTCGCCCTCGTGCGCGCGGACAATTCCGAAGAGATTGAGCGCCTGAGTAAAGACAGATCGTCAGTCTCCGATGTGGAAAAGATGCGTTATTCAATCACGCGCGCTCTGTGCCTGGCGATCCGAAACAGCGGTATCACGCTCCGTCAGGCAGAGCGGATACTCTCGGTGTCAAATCAGATCGCCGAAGCGACGCCGTGCATGAACGAGCATCTGTACAGGGAAATCGTCGCTTCTCAGACCAAAAAAGCTCTGTTGAATGACAACAGTTCTGACAGAGAAGCCGAATCTGCCGCGACAGCCGTGATAAATGCGTTTGCGAAATGCGGGATCCGGCAGGAAGAGGATGAAAACGCCGTACGGCTTGAAGCAGGAGAAAATCCGACTTCGTACAGGTACGATATCGATTTTACAAACGACAGCGATATTTTTGAGATCCGGACAAAGCCCGGCTGGGGTACGGAAGTTGAAATCAGTACAAAAACTCCGCTGACAGCTTCGTTTTATCGGGCGGATCAGAGTTCTGTCGTGATGGAATATATCGAATCCTCGGCAACGCTGACTTTCTATCCGGAGGACGGCGAATGCTTCCGGCTTATGATTACGGATTTCACAGACAGCCTTGGACCGCGGACTTCTGCTGCCGGCTACACGATCAAGGTCCGCGCCGTAGAGGAAAAGGACCAGGTCCCGTCGTTTGTGCATACTATACTTTCACGTATCCGCGATTCTTACGACCGCTCAAATGTCACTTCGTTCCTCAGTATGGTCACGGATGAAAACAAAGAACTGATCCCCCCGGAAGAGGCGATCGGTCTGGGTTTGCTGATGCCGGGTCTGGACTCCTGCGGCGGTTGCTGCGGAATGGAAGAAGTCGTTGATGTTGCCAAGTCCTATATCGCATCAGTATTGCTGCCCGAGGAAGCAATGGACGAGGAGGCGCTTTTACAGCTTCGCGGCAGTACGATGGAACTGGAATGCGTGAGTTGCCTGGAACGTGGTGATTATTACGCAGTGAAAGCCCATATCGTAATCCGGATGGATCAGCTGGATATCTATAACGGCTACACCCTGCTGCGTTTTGAACAGGTAGAAGCAAAGGCTGAAACGGATGATGTCTCACTGGAGTCCTTTGAAAATCTGTTATCCTTCTTCCGGGATCAGAAATATAAGATCACAGCTGTCAATTCGGAATCGTTGTATCAGATTTTCGGCAGTGATGAGGCATCAAGCGATTTGCCATCGCTTTACGACTTGTGGATCCCGGATGAATATCATGGTACGCTGGTTTATACTGTGCTCGTAAAGCTGGATGAATCGCGGATCGGAGATGCCGGTATCAGCCGGGAAAAGCTTGAAAGCTTCCGCAAATATACGGCAAGGCACAACGTGATGCAGCTGAAAATGGAACGAAGATCGTATGAGATCGTTGCGGATATCTGCGCAGCGGTGGGCGTCGGCGGACCGGTCGTGAAAGATGTGGTTGACATATGTAAAAATCCGTATCTCTTTGTCTGGGACAATGCCATGGAGCAAAACGACAGAGCAAATGCCTTGTATCTCGTATGTAAATATGCTTTTATGCCGGATGATGTGATATCGGATATCATTGCGGATGCCGTATTCGAGGCTATGAGAGAACTTGCGGTTGAGATGGCCGCAGTCGTAGATGAATACGATACGATCATAGAAAAATATAAATCGCAGTATGATTATAAAGGGTTGTAAGTAAATGCACGGAAAAGCAAAAGTTGTGATCGGGATCATTATCTGGATATTGGCGGCGGCGCTTGCGGCGACTGCAGTGATCCTGTTTGTGAAAATGAGATCGGATGACGGTGATCGGTCATCCGCCGGGAGTCCGCAGGAACAGACGGCGGAAGACGCCATACCTCAATCCCTTGCGGCGCAGAAACCTTTCGGCAACGTGGTCTGCAAAGACGGCAATATATACTACTGGAAATACTCAAATGACTCGTTTTCTTCCGATCCGTGTGTTTTCGGTTATTATAAGTTCGATCCCGACACGGTCAATCAGCTCGTATGCCGGAACAGAAACGGAGAAGAAAGGGTTCTTGTTTCCGAAAACGGAGCGGGCTGTCTCTGTATCGCGGGCGACAGGATCTATTATCAGACCCTGCGATCCGAAAATCATCACCTGAGCAATAACAGTGAAACCTTCAGACTCAGATCATGTTCCCTGACGGGTGATGATGCCGGGGAACACGGCGACGGCATTCTTCTCGGGCTTATCGGGGGCGGAAAGTATCTGATAGCAAAAGGCGCCGGTCAGCAGAGTGAAAGCATTTTCAGCATCGATACGGCGACCGGCGAAAAGACAGATCTTTTCGAAGGGCATTTCCTGGTCTGCGCCGATGACGCCGTCGTCTGCTATCGCTCCGACAATACGGATCCCGGCGTCGATGAGAAGGAAACGGTTTGCGCTATCAGCGGCGACGGACTTTCAAAAAAAGATCTGTACACGGAATCAGCCGCGACTCTGCCTTCCGTGGCTGACGCGTTGTCGTATTCGGGGTCATCTTTCCTCGGATACGTTACGATTGACGCGCCGCTTATCATAAACAATTCATTGTTCTATATTTATGAACATATAGACGGGTCGGCTTCGGTAGTCCAGTCGGCGCGCATAATGCGTGTGGATATGGAAACCGGCGAAGCGGCTGAGATCCCCGGGAGCATAACCAAAGAAGTCGGCACGTTCGGCACTGTTGACATAGACAGTTCCGATACGGACGTGATCGCCTATAAAAATTATATATCGGATTATCATCATCTGAACGTATTGGATAAAGCGGATTACGCCGGATTCAGCGATGTCCCGATCAGCGATGCCGGTGATGAATCGGAAATACTCAAGGTCGACTTTTATGAAGAGACCGGCGATACCTGCTATATCTTTCTGACGTACGGAGAGTTCTCGGATTATTACGGGTGGCGCTGGATGTTCACGTTCGAAAAATGCGCTCTGTATGAGAAGAACACCGCGACGGGGGTCTGTACTCTGATTTATTCGACGTAAGCTCGATGCGGGCGATATACAGCAATACTGAGGAACTGCTGCAGATGGATAAACACCGTTTGCAGCAGTTCTGCTTTTATGAATGTCACGGATTGCCGTGAAAGTCCGATATAACTTGATGTTATATTGTCGAGTGACGCGTTGAAAATTTGTCGGGTGACTTGACAAAAACAGTGAAGACGCTGCTTGAAACAGGAGTGATGAAAATGGTTCGTCCTGGAATAACGGGACGGCGTTTCAGCGAAGCTGAGAGCGGCGGTATCCGAGCTGAAGTGCGCGGTATTGAATTTGTTGTATGAAAGCGTTGACTTCTCTTTGTGTGAATGATATAGTCTTTATATTGCGATAGAAAAACAGGCAGCAGATCGCATAATATGCGTCACTGCCAAAGAGATTTCAGGAGGACACATCAGAAAAATGAAAAAGAAAAAGATCATTTCGTTAATTCTTTCGTTGATCATGATCATCGGCGTTGCGCCAATAAACAGCCTGACGTCTTTTGCGGATGATGATATCGTTGAAGTATCTTCCGCAGACGAACTCGCTGCGTTGGCTGTCGCCGTCAAAGGCGGCAATCATTTCGAGGGCAAGACAGTAAAGCTTACACAGGACATTGATCTTGGCAGTATCGAAAGCTGGAATCCTATAGGCTATAATCTGAACAACTATTTCTCCGGTGTGTTTGACGGCGGTTTCCATACGATTTACAATCTTAGGCATGATAGTTCGATTGATTCTGGCAACATCATAAACATGCCATATCAGGCGGTCGGATTGTTTGGTTCCTGCAAAAATGCCACAATAAAAAACGTTAAATTAGATACCGTTTCGATCAATCTGATAAACAGTTCGGGGTATCATAACACGTATTCAGCCATAGACGGCACCAACATTTATACGGGAGGTCTTGTCGGATACGCCGTCGGTACCGTCATTGACAGCGTATCATTGGAAAACGTCTCTGTTACGGGCAAAACACAATCGGAAGCCGGAACCTGTTATACCGGCGGATTGGTCGGATATGCGTCTTCGGGGACCTCGATCATTTATTCATCAGTGGTGTCGGGTATTGTTAACGGCGCGTCTTCTTCCGTAAACGGAAACAGCTGTGCGGGAGGTCTTGTAGGCCTGATAAAGGACGAAGGATCGGTTCGTCAGAGCTTCAATGCTGCGACTGTGAACGGCGGTCACAGCACCGGTCGCGCAAGTACAGGCGGTATCGTGGGTAAAATGGAAAACAGTACCGTTGAAACGGCGTATATCATGAATTGCTATAACAGCGGTACCGTGAACCATGCGGGTTCATGGCTTGAAACCGGTGAACTCGGCGGAATCGCCGGCTATGCGTACGGTTCGATAACAAATTGCTATAACAGCGGTTCGGTGATCGCAAATACGAATACCGTCGGCGGGGATGTTTATGTCGGCGGAATAGCCGGAAATGCCAACAGCATCACTCAGATCAGCAACTGCGCCGTTATTTCTTCAAAGATATCCGGCGGTACAAAAAGGTATATCGTTTCCGGCGGCGGGACAAAATCAAACAACTTTGCGGTTTCCGGGATCGGCGGATCTCCGACGAATGATGCTTCATCGCTGTTCTCATCTGTTGAATTCACTACATCAGCTCTGTTTGTCAATCAGCTCGGATGGGATTTCTCTGCTATATGGAGTATTGAAAACGGGGAATTGCCGAAACTCAGGATCAAAGACGCAAACAGTGAGAAGATCGAACTGGTGATCGCTGCACTGGCTGAGACTTATATAATTTATTCGGAGGGTGATGATTACTCTGCCGTTAATGGGGATATTTCATTCCATAATCCCGAAAACGGATGTGCGGTATCCTGGAGTTCCGACAAAGAGACTGTTATCAATTCTGCGACCGGACATGTATCCCGGCAAAAAAACGATTGTATGGTCAGAATAACCGCCTTGGTCGAAAAAGACGATTACAGTTTATCGAAAACATTTGTGCTGAACGTTGTCGGAACGGAAACAGAGCAGTCTTCGGATGCCCTTGACTGGGCGATGACAACCGAAGAAGCAAAACAGCTGGTTGCTTTCATGAAACATTGCAAAACGTCTCAAATACCGGACTATGACGAAGACGTTCTGATATTGACCGGACAATGCTATGACGAAGATAAGCTTGCGAATTTCATGGCGGAATTTATGAGTTTTCTGGACGTGCCGATGGAAAGCGCGTATCTTAAATCCAAAATGGGAGACGTTATCGGTCTTATCAAAGACGGGACAGACGAAGTTGTCAATGATTTCGTCAAGTCTGTTGTAGGTGATATTGCCGATACTTCACATGACATACAAGAAGAAGCGTTGGCGGAGATATGCACGTATCTGCCACGCTCGGTGTTCAATATGACAGCTTTTGATTTTGCAAACATATACGTCAATTTCAAGGAAGCTGCCGATTTTTCGACTGATCCGGACGCTCTTGCGCTCGAAAATTATCTGGACGGACTTGATACGTACTCGGGATGCGCCGATTCACTGATGAAAGTTGTTTTGCCTGATTATGATTCAAACAAAGTGTTTTCGGTAATTAATAAAACGTTCGATTTCCTGTCGCTTTTCAAAGCCTTCAATTATTCCAAGCAGAATGCAATAAAGGGATATATTTCACAGTATCTGGATCTTCGCAAAAACTATGAACCGGATGACGTCGAGTTCCGGCTTGCAATGGAGGCGAAAACGATAGTTGACGGGAACGTGGATTATAATGACATTGACGGATTATGCGAAAACCTGTTCTATCTGTACTCTAAGTTCTGTAATAATGTGGACGACGAATACAAGATCATAATCCAATGCCCGGTTGACGTTTTTGTGTTTGACAGAAACGGTATGCTTGCCGGCAGCGTTGTGGATAACACTATTATCAAAAAGAACGCATCCATAGGGATCCGGCTTTCCGGAGAGGACAACGACGAAAAAACGATATTTATACGTGGTTCTGAGCAATACAGCGTTCTTCTAAAGGGAAATGATGCCGGCTCCATGAATATTACCGTTGAAAAGATTTCGGCAAACGACAGACAGAGAACGGAATACAATAATATACCGTTGGTTGACGGAAACGAGATGTTGCTGGACATCGCTTCCGCAACGATCGATTCATCGGAGATCGTCGATCTGCATGAAGGTGTTTTCACCGACAGCAGCAAACAATCGGATAACAACAGTCTTGAACATCAGGTGACCGTTTTTCCGGCGCGTGAAATGCCGGACGGTTCTCTGACATATATGGGTCCGGATCAGGGCTACAGAAGTATATATCTGAATGAAGGCGCTGATCTTCTCCCGGCGCTCATTGACGAATCCGTCGGCGTGTTCAGAGGCGTTTATAACGATCCCGAATGCAAAGAGGTCTTTTCCGGGAATATGATGCCCGGCGCATCGTTGGTTCTATATGCAAAGTATTATGTCAATGATGACCGGATCCGGATCACGGAACAGCCGGCAGGAAAACAGTATATTCTCGGCGACGAACCAGAAGCGATAACTGTCGGATATGAATCGGATTATGATACGGATGTACAATGGTACAGTATTGAATCCGACGGCTCAAGACAGCAGATCGAAAACGTGTCAGGCGCGTCGTTCATTCCCGACATAACCGACGTCGGCGAGAAAAAATATGTTGCGGTCGTGATCGGTGTTGACGGTGATGAGGATTTTTCCGCAATGACGGAACAAGTCACGATCAGCGTGATTGAAAGGCAGTCTGTTGTTTCCGGCATAACAGGTGATCTTCAGTGGGATCTTTACAACGATGGCGAACTGGTCTTTACGGGGAACGGCGCGCCTGCCTCATATGCTTCCGGACAGGCTCCCTGGCATCAATATGCAGATGACATTACAAAAGTAACGTTTGACGGCGCGATTACCAAAATCGGCAGCTGCATGTTTGAGGACTGCGCAAACCTCAGCGCACTGACGATTCCGGATTCTGTGACGTCAATTGAAGAAAACGCGCTGAAAGGCTGCGTCGGTCTGACCGAATTGACGATCCCGTTCGTCGGCTCTGCGAGAACTGCACGGGATACGTACGATGCCGTATTCGGATATGTTTTCGGCAGGATCGCAAACGATGCGGACGGTGTGGTCCAATACTTCAAAGACGAAGAAGGTTCATTGTCCGGTTATAAGTATGCAATACCTGCCTCATTGAAAAAAGTTGCCGTAACAGATGCATCGCTGCTTTCTTTCGGCGCTTTCAATAATTGTGATAACGTGGAGGAAATCACATTAAACGACGGGATCGTATCAATTGCCGGATATGCGTTTAAAGGCGATTCATCCTTAAAATCAATGAGCATTCCCGATTCTGTTGAAACCATTGAGGAATTTGCATTGAGCGGATGCACATCGCTTGAATCCGTTGAGCTTCCGTTTGTCGGCGGTTCCAGGAATGTGACGAATGACTATACGGCGGTTTTCGGTTTTATATTCGGGAGAACAAACGAAGACGGAACTCAGCAATTCTTTGAGTTCTCGGATGGCAGTCTGTATTCTTATGTGTATGATATTCCTGAATCCTTAAAGAAAGTCACAGTCACAGACGATCCTTCGATAGCGCTCGCGGCTTTCTCCAACTGTACGTCTCTTAAGGAGATCATATTTGACGATTCAACTTCGGAATTTGAAGATTTTGTGTTCTATGGTATCAGCTCTCTTGATCGTCTGGAGATTCGGAACAGAAATTGTTCTATAATCGACAACTATGATACTTTTGCCATTTCAGGTACGATTTACGGTTATTCCGGTTCAACTGCAGAAGCCTTTGCAAACGGAAAGAACATAACCTTTGTTCCGATTGATGGGCAACATGTACACATCTGGAACAACGGAGAGATTACAAAGGAAGCGTCCTGTAAAGAAGAAGGCGTCAAAACCTTTACATGCACAGTCTGCGGCGATACGAAAACGGAACCGATAGAAAAAGCCGATCATACGCCGCAGGTCATGCCGGCTGTGGCGGCGACCTGCAAAGCGACCGGCCTTACCGAGGGCAGCAAATGCTCTGTCTGCGGCGATATCCTTGTTGCACAGGAAGAAACGCCGAAGATCGCTCATTCATGGAACAACGGAGAGATTACAAAGGAAACGTCCTGTAAAGAAGCAGGCGTCAAAACCTTTACATGCACAGCCTGCGGCGATACGAAAACGGAACCGATAGAAAAAGCCGATCATACGCCGCAGGTCATGCCGGCTGTGGCGGCGACCTGCAAAGCGACCGGTCTTACCGAGGGCAGCAAATGCTCTGTCTGCGACGATATCCTTGTTGCACAGGAAGAAACGCCGAAGATCGCTCATTCATGGAACGACGGAGAGATTACAAAGAACGCTACCTGCGAAGAAGACGGGATTAAAACCCTGACATGTACGTCATGCGGTGATACTAAGACGGAGTGTATTAAAGCCATCGGTCATAGATATGGTTCTTGGGAGACCGTCAAAATTGCGACCTGCACTGAAGAAGGTCTTGAACGGAGAATCTGCACTAACGATGAAAATCATGTTGAAACACGCAGAATTCCCAAACTTGCACATCATGACGGCAGTGGCGACGGGTTGTGCGATGACTGTGGGGCAAGTGTCCAGGCTCCGGTTCAGCAATCCAACTGCGCCTGCGGACAGTATCATTCCGGTCCTTTCGCTGGGTTGATCAAATTCTTCCACACAATCATTTATTTCTTTAAGAACCTGTTCAAATAATCAAAGGTTTAAAACAAATAATACCCCGCGGCTGTTCATGCAGTCACGGGGGATCGTTTATGCGTTTTTTGAACCTTTTTTAACGTGTTCTCATTAAAAAAATCGGGTGCGGGCAGAGCCCGCCCGCAATTATTCAGTCTTCAGTATTCATTAAAATGATATATCGTCTTGCGGCGATGCGACGTGTCCGGCTGCGCCGGACGTTGTCGGAAACATATCGTCGGGAATTTACAGTTTATTCAGCGCCAGCGGCACGTCCTCCCCCGTGATCCTCTTCGCCACCCGGGAGACGGCGAGCATGAATTTCCCGGACTGATCCGGACCTTTGCCGGTGACGGACATGAACGGGATCTTCTTGTCTTCTGGCAGGATGCCGATGAGCCTGACGCCGGATCTGTCTGTCGCCCCGCCCCCGGCAGCACGGCGTTCTGCCCGCCGGTAATGGGGCTGATAATAGCGGGCGAGGTAGTGAAAGATATCTGTAACGGCCCGATATGACTCGATGCGGTTTTGTCGAGTGACTCGATAAAATTTTGTCGAGTCACTTGACAAAAACAGAATAAACGTTATAATAATATCGAGACTGAAACAAGGAGACCGCAAAGATATGGCCATTCCGGTAAATATCAACGATCTTATCAACAGAACGGTGGTGGAATCCACCAGGATCGAATTCAAGGCGGATTGGAACCCGGAACCGATCCTTCATACGATCTGCGCCTTTGCCAACGATATTGACAACATGGGCGGAGGTTATATCGTTGTCGGCGTGGAAGAGAAAGACGGCGCTCCTGTTTTTCCGGTCAAAGGTATTGACAAAAACCGTGTGGACAGCATCGGGAAAAAGCTTCGTGAGTGCTGCCATTATCTGGAGCCGTTTTATCAACCGGTTTCGGAGCCGTTTATGTATGCAGATAAATACGTTATCGTCATATGGGTGTCCGGCGGATTTGCGCGTCCGTATAAGGCGTCCGTTTCCCTTTCGGAAAAACGTTCCGAAAAGAAGTATTATATCCGGAAATCCAGCAGTACGGTCATCGCATCCGCTGAAGAAGAAAAACAGCTGTATTACGTTTCTTCCGATATTCCGTTCGACGACAGGCCTAATCTTGCCGCAGACGTGGAAGATCTCGATCTCGGGCTGATGCGGGAGCATCTGAAAAAAATCGGAAGTGATCTTTATGCGTATTCGCTGAAACAGGATCTGAACCGTATAGCGGAAGATCTGCAGCTCGTATCTGGGCCGTCCGAATACCGTAAACCTAAAAATGTGGGACTCCTTATGTTTTCGGAGCATCCGGAAAAGTATTTTCGGTATGCGCGTATCGAAGTCGTGGATATCCCCGATCCCACCGGAACAAATATGACCGAAAAGATCTTTACGGGGCCCATACAGCGTCAGCTGGCCGAAGCGCTGTCCTATATCGGAAACTACGCTTTGAAAGAAGCTGTGATCAAAAACAAAAACAAAGCGGAAGCGGAGCGCGTAATGAATTATCCTTACGCGGCGGTGGAAGAGATCCTTTCCAACGCAGTTTATCATCGGTCTTATCAGATCAACGAGCCGATCACGGTGCGAATCACGCCGTCCGCTATGGAGATCACCAGTTTCCCGGGCTTTGACGCAAGCATCAGTGATGAAAAGATACGGGCGCTTGATATCCGGTCGATGGTTTACAGGAACCGCAGGATCGGTGATTTTTTGAAGGAGCTGAAGCTGACCGAAGGACGGAATACCGGTTTTCCGACTGTATTTGCCGCATTGCGCGAAAACGGTTCGGAACTTCCTGTTTTTGAAATGGACGCCAACCGGGGATATCTTACGGTCGTGCTCCCTGTCCACCCGTATTTTTTGCCGAAGAAAAAGAACGGCGGTTATGAAGACAGGATTCTTGCCATCCTCTCGGATAAAGAACTGAACCTGACCGATCTTGCCAGAGAAATGGGTTATAAGGGCATCACGCAGAAACTGAAAAAAACAGTGGATATATTGCTTAAGACAGGAGCGATAAAAAAAGTTCCGTCCGGGAATAACGGGACGGTATTTAAACGAAGCTGAGAGCGGCGATATACGTGTCGCATTGCGGTAAATAAATATGCATAAAAAATATCGGGCTGCTCCGTAAACGAGCCGCCCGATGCGTTTTTCCGTCTGATCCCGGTCTATTCGTCCGGGTAATAAAGCAGGATATCCTCCACCCGGCAATGGAGTATTCCGCAAAGATCGTTCAGCGTTACCGTGCTGATCGGTTTGTTGTGCTTGAGCCTGTCTATAAGACTGCGGCTGATGTTATGGTCCCTGATCAGTTTGTACGTAGTGATCCCCTTGTTTTGTATCGTCTGATAGAATGGTTCGTAAACGATCATTTTTATCACCCGATACACAATAAACCGATGGTCTGTATATTGACAATTGTCGATATATAGAGTATATTTAAAATTGGTCTGTGCGTTCGAGTATATAATCTACGGATACGTTATAATAATCAGCGAGTCTGATCAGAATATCTGTCGGAATATCCCGGTAGCCCTGCTCATAGCGGAAGTACTGCGGCTGAGGCATATCCAGCATCGCCGCGACCTGCCGCTGTGTCAGGTCGTGATCTTCACGCAGTTCGCGCAGTCTTTTGTAGTATGGCAAATGCAACACCTCGATATCCGTTTGGATATCTTGACATTACCATATTGTTGTGTTAATATTTGCCTGTGATAACCATTTGGTTATTTAAATAATTCCGGAGGGATTTATATGAAAACATTTAGAAAAACATTATCGGTTTTGCTTGCGGTGATCATGCTGGTCGGTATATTGCCGGCAGCGCATTTTGATTTTAATCCTGCAACAGTAGCTCATGCGAAGGATTATTCGTTGAGCGACTTTCCCGAGATACCGATGGAAGGTCGCGCGGAATTTGTTATATATATCGAGGGCTATAGAAATAACCGAACTGAGTTAGTCGTATTTAATGTGTTTGACTATAGTCAGAAACTGATGTTTTTAAGCGGTATTGTTGTTGGTTATGCAAACCAGAATAACTGGACAGATGGGCTGGCATACTATCTGGATACCGATAATAATGAATGGGTGTATTTTGGAAAAGGTGGCAGATTTGTTACAGAAAACAGCAGAGGTGTACTTCTTTCCAGTCTCGATGTATATAATAATAACGGGGAAATTGCTGTAATCGGTTTAAATAATAGCAACACTACTATTCCGCAGGAGTATAATAGTCATCGCTATGAAATTTTTGAGACAGCCGGTCTTTCCTGGACAGAAGCAAAAGAAGCTTGCGAAAAGAAAGGAGGTCATCTTGCAACTATTACATCAGAGGGGGAACAAAATTATCTTGAAGCATGTCTTAAAAAATCATCCAACGATAGTTATGGATATTATCTTGGCGCAACTTTGAACAGTACAACCGACAATTACGCCTGGATCACCGGTGAGGACTGGACTTATGATAATTGGCGGCAGGGAGAACCGTCTAAATCAGGATATTATGGAGAAACAGAGACAGTCCTTTCGATCCTCAACTATACCTATGCTTTCGGATGGAATGATGTCGGAGAAATGGGTGCATCCAACGATCCGGAGTGTATGGGTTTTATTTGTGAGTGGGATGATGTCCCGTTAAATCCAGAGGAGCATGTGCACAATTGGTGTTTTAATCGTGATAATACTTCCATTGTGTGCAGTAAATGTCAAGAAGAATATCTTCTTTCTCCAAAATTCGGTTTTAAATATGGCAGAGACGATTTTAATTTTGAACATAAGGATATTGGGTCAGCTGGTATTTCAAAAATCGGATTGAAATATATGAATCCAGCTTTAAAAATTGACGCTTGGTGTTTCTTTGTTAATGGTTTGACAGCAGGTATGAAATATGTCATAAATAAAGCAGAGGGTAATAATTATGGCTTTTGGGGAGGATCTTGTTATGGTATAGCGTGTATGGATTCATCATTGTTGTCGACTATATCCCCCGAAAAGTATGGTGGCAATACTGTTTATGAATTACCGTTATCAACAAAACTAAAAGACAGCATAAACATCTTGATGTATACGCAGTGTTCCTTACTCTATTGTGTGAATTTGGCAGGTAACTTAATCGAGAACAAATTAAAAGATACGGTTACCGCAGCAAAAATGATTTCATCATCGGGATATTTACCCGTAATCGGTTATCAAATCCCAGGAGAAGGTCATTCTGTTACTCTGATTGGTATTTTGCCAGATGATTTTATGCACGGTTGGTACGCAATAGCAGCTTATGACTGTAATAACACAAAAGTAGGAGAAGATGGCAATATTTATGGTGAACCCATTTTTATTTTCATTTCAGATGATTATAAAGAGGTTTATCGTGGTAAATTAAGTGCTGATATTAATGTGAATTTTGAATATAAAAAAATAGATTCCATTACATCTGTTTTCACAGGAGATCTGAATAATATTAATACATGGGCTCCGGGTTTAATTAATTCATCATTGTATCCTGCATTTTATGCGCCAAAAAAGAACGAATCCTTTTCCGATTCATTTGATATTCAAAATGATGATATATATAATGATTATGTTAGATTTTTGGTTGCTTCAGATAGTGTTCTAACTGTCAACGGAGACGACGGATCATTCTTTTCATATAATGGTGAAGAAGTTACGGAGACAAATATAGATGCATTATATTCGGTAACAAATGATTACTTAGGAGTGACAGCGGTTATTGTCCCTTATTCTGCTAATTCATATGAAATAACAAGCAACCAACAATATTATGCGAATGTCAGTTATAATCAGAATTATGCAACATATTATTGCGAAAACGGAGGAACGTCGATATATGATTGTTATGGAAAATCAAAAATAAATACGAAGCAAACTGGTTCTTATTTTGAATTGTCTGCTTACAAATATGGTATGATTGCAGGCTCCGATATTATTGCAGTAGGTGCAAGTGGAAACGCATCAGAAACCACACTTGATTTTTCTTCAAATGAGCCAAAGATCGAATCTGATAAGTTAAATGATCTTGATATTTTTATTCAGCATGATGATGATGAGTTTTCAATAAATAATATAAAACCGGAAGGTGATGAATGCGCAAAATCTATTACAATCCACACTGAGGATTCTGAATCGGGAAAAATCGATATATCATATCATGAAGAGCACGATTATACTCTAATTAACGTCGTTGATCCGTCGTGTACTGAATTCGGGTACACTGGTGATGAGTACTGTATGATCTGTAAGCAAATTGTCCACAATGGTGAAACTGTTAATGCTCTTGGTCATGCTGATATTGATGAAAATGGCAACTGCAATCGTTGCGGAGCGCATATAGCGGACGCTGCCGGTGAGAATAAAGAACAACAGCAAAACAATTGTAAGTGGTGTGGAAAACCCCATAAAGGCTTCTGGGGTATGATCGTAGGATTCTTCCATAAAATAGCGTATTTCTTCGCTCATCTGTTCGGAAAAATGTAAGCGTGAAACCGTAACAGCGGCGGATATGTCCAGCTGCGCCGTATGTGACTCATCACTGTACGCTGCACTCTGGACGCTGCGCAAAAACACCGGACGGTCCTTTCAGGGCCGCCCGGATCTTTTGATTTATCACAGCTTGTTTATCGCCAGCGGCACGTCCTCTCCCGTGATCCTCTTCGCCACCCGGGCGACGGCGAGCATGAATCTGCCCGAATCATCCGGCCCTTTGCCGGTGACGGACATGAACGGGATCCTTTTATCTTCCGGCAGGATGCCGATGAGCCTGACGCCGGATTTGTCTATAGCCCCGTCGATATTCAGGAGGCGCGATCTCTTCGCCGCCTTTTTTACGAACCGGTTCACAAGCAGACGCAGGTCGGTTTCCTTAAAACCCAGGCGGATGAGCTGCTCCGCGGTCTCTGACGCGCATGCTACGGAGATCCCGTCCGCGGTGGCGACGATCAGCGCCTTTTCCGCGGCCGCGGCGGCTTTTCTGAAGTCGTTGTCCACGCCGGCGGGACAGTCGATCAGGATATAGTCGAAGTCGTCGCCGTACATTTCCGCGAGGCGGGTGAACGCGTCGTCGGGAACTTCTTCGGGGATATATTTCGGGCAGGCGATAAGGCTCAGGTTTTCGCAGACTTCCGTCAGTCCCTGCTCTTTTTCGCAGCGTTCGCACAGGATATCGTCCCAGTTGAACGCGACGCTTTCCCCGACGCCGGCGATTATCTCGTCCGCCCCGAGGGCTGTGTCCGAGTCGATCAGCAGGGTGTTTTTCCCCATGCCGGCAAGCTCCTTTGCCAGGAATATCGCTGCGGTGGATTTCCCCACGCCTCCCTTGCCGGAGGTGATAATAATAGTTGTACTCATTTTTACTTTCTGTGTTTCAGTGAAGAGGACGGCTGGCTAATGTGCAATGTGTAATGTGCAATGTGCAATTCAATGTACATTGCACATTGTACATTGAATCGATTGTTCCTGTCAATATTGACTTTTTCAAAAATGTCTGCTACAATATACTCGGTGTTTCACCGGACAGTTCGAAACCATCCTGTCCTTAAACAAAACTAAGGAGAACAAAACAATGAAAGTATCAAAACGGGACGCCGTCCGGTATATTGCCGACGGTGCAGTCATTGCGGCGCTTTACGTCGCTTTTACTAAGGTCGCGGAGCTCATGGGACTGGCTTTTGGCCCGGTACAGTTCAGGTTCTCGGAGGTGCTCACCCTTTTGCCTGTATTCACGCCCGCCGCGATCCCGGGGCTTGTGATAGGCTGCGCGATATCGAACATCACAAGCACGGTAGGCATTATCGACGTTGTGTTCGGAACGCTCGCGACTCTGCTTGCCGCGATCTGCACCCGCGCTCTGCGGAATATCTGTTTAAAAGGAATTTCCGTTTTATCGACTCTGCCTCCTGTCGTTTTCAACGGTATAATAATTGCCTTTGAAATATGGTTTATGGGCGACCGTTCGCCCGCCCTGTTCTGGGGCTCCTGCTGGACGATCGCTTTGGGCGAGGCTGTCATCTGTATAGTTCTGGGCATACCGTTCATGGCGGCTGTCAAAAAGTATAAGATATTCAGACAAAATAAATCCACTTAAGGCGGTAATTGATATGAAAAAGGTGCTTGTCGCCGACGACGAGCAGGCTATCGTCAGACTGGTCAGCGACTTTCTCTCAAAAAACGGTTATGAACCTCTTGCCGCGTACGACGGCGAAGAGGCTCTCGAAGTATTCAATTCCAACGACGATATCTCCCTGATCATCCTGGACATCATGATGCCGAAAATGGACGGCTGGGAGGTTTGCCGCACGATCAGACAGACCTCCAACGTGCCGGTGATCATGCTTACTGCCCGCAGTCAGGAGTTCGACGAGCTGATGGGCTTCGAATCGGGGGCGGACGATTACGTGACCAAGCCTTTCCGTCCGACTATCCTGATGAAAAGGGTCGCTGCGCTTCTTAAAAGGGACTCCGACTTTGACACCCGCGACGTCTATTCCGTTGACGGGCTGACGCTCGATTCCGCCGCGCACGAAGTCAGGATAAACGATAAGCCGGTGACGCTCACTCTCAAGGAGTACAGCATCCTGGTCTCGCTCGTTTCCGCTCCCGGCAAGGTGTTCACCCGCGAATCCCTGCTGGACGAGATCTGGGGCTACGATTTTGACGGCGGCATGCGCACCGTCGATTCCCACGTGGCGCGTCTGCGCACGAAACTGGGCGACTGGGGCGCGAATCATATAAAAACGATCTACGGCACGGGCTATAAGATCGAATCGGATTGATGAAAAATGAAGGGGCTGTAAACACTTCTGTTGCAGTTCCTTTTTATATTTTATGTATTGACAAAAAACGGAAAAGAATGTATAATTAATTTGCAAATCATTTGCAAATTAAGCGAACACAGTATATCAGAAGGGGGTGACATTATGGCAAAATTCAAGCGCGTGGCATCTGTTGTTTTTGCCGGTCTGTTTGTTTTTGTAATGATGTTCTCTCTTTTTGTGATCGCAAGTGAAGCGGATCATGACTGTTCCGGCGCGGATTGCCCGATCTGCGAAATGATCGCCGTATGCCGGAATATATTGAAAACGCTTTCCGGCGCGGTCGCAGCACTCGCCGCGCTGTTCTCTGCGTTCAGCGCCGTCGTGCGGCTTGTTCCGCTGTGTAGGAACGGATCCCATACTGAGACACCGATCTCGCTGAAGGTCAAACTTCTGGATTAAACGCAAAACATACAAGGGGGCAGTCCGTCTTTTTGCGCGGACTGTGCGGTTGCATACCGCACCCCCTGTTTTATTGTTTTCACAAATTGACGTTTAATACGGAGGTATTATATGAAAAAAACAATTGCGGCAGTTCTCTGCCTTATAATGTGCGTCGGCGTGCTTGCCGGCTGCGGGAAAACCGAAACGGAAAATCAGACTCAGGCAGGGACCGCCCCCGCGCAGGAAAACGCCGAAAAGCTCAGCATCGTTACAACTATCTTTCCGGTATATGACTGGGTACGGCAGCTCCTCGGCGATAACGCCGGATTTGCCGACGTTGATATGCTGCTTGACAGCGGCGTAGATCTTCACAGTTATCAGCCTACAGCGGACGATATTATCAAAATATCCGCCTGCGATATGTTTATATATGTCGGCGGCGAATCCGACGAATGGGTTGAAGACGCTTTATCAGAGGCCACCAATAAGGACATGGTCGTGATCAACCTTCTGGAGTCTCTTGGCGATATCGTCAGGGAAGAAGAGGTAAAGGAAGGCATGGAAGGCGAACATGAGGCAGAGCATGAAGATGAACACGGCGAAGAAGAGGAAGGACCCGAGTATGACGAGCACGTCTGGCTCTCTCTTAAAAACGCCGCCTTGCTTTGCGAAACGATCGCCGCCGGTCTTTGTGAGATCGATGCGGAAAACACAGAGCTGTATTCCGCGAACAAGAATACATACGTTGCGGAACTGCACGCCCTTGACGAAAAGTACAAAAACGCTGTGGATACGGCATCGGTCAAAACGCTGGTTTTCGGCGACAGATTCCCGTTCCGTTATCTTGTCGATGATTACGGTCTTGATTACTACGCTGCGTTCGTAGGCTGTTCAGCCGAAAGCGAAGCGAGTTTTGAGACTATCGTTTTCCTTGCCGAC
>JAILQN010000143.1 GCA_024699005.1 Clostridia bacterium | reverse complement strand
GAACATCAGTATCGATACTTCCGTTAAGTTTCAGACTTTCGAGGGCATAGGCGCCAGCGGCGCGTGGTGGGCGCAGGAGGTGGGCTCCTGGCCCGGCGCCCGGGAGGAGATCGCCCGGCTGCTGTATAACCGTGAAAGCGGCATAGGCCTGCGCACCTACCGCTACAACCTCGGCGCGGGATCTGCGGAATCAGGGCGCGGCGATATCGGCAACCCTTTAAGGCGCACGCATCTTTTCGCCGACGATGAAAACGCGGTCCGTATGGCGGAACTCGCCTGCGGCGAAGGCGCCGGGGAACTGATACTTTTCGTAAATTCCCCTCCGGAGAGCCTTACGATAAATCACTGCGCCCACTGCGACAAAAACAGGCCTTTCAGGACGAATATCCGAAAAGAGAATTACCCGGCGTTCGCCTCTTACGCGCTTGACGCCGCTGAGGAGCTTGTGAAAAAAGGTCTGCCGCTTAAATATATCTCTCCCGTCAACGAACCGCTCTGGGTCTGGAACGGCGGACAGGAGGGCTGCCACTATTCCCCGGATCAGGCGCGCGCCGTTATGCGCGTTTTCGCGGAGGAACTGGAGAAGCGTCCGACTCTGACCGGCGTGAAGCTGTCCGGAGCGGAAAACGGCGATATCCGCTGGTTCAATAAGAGTTATACCGTGCAGCTGCTGCGGGATAAAACGGTAAGGAAATACGTTGATTCCGTGGACGTTCATTCGTATTTCCTGAATCCCGTCCGGCTCCCGGGAATGTCGCGCGCCGGTTACCTCAGGCGTTTCCGGCGGTTCATGGACCTGTTTTATCCCGACGTGCCGGTTAAGATGAGCGAATGGACCCATATGCAGGGCGGCAGGGATTATTCAATGAAATCCGCGCTCGTCATGGCGAAGACAATGGTCGAGGACCTGACTATACTGAACGTGACATCGTGGCAGCACTGGATCGCCTGTTCCGAGGTGGATTACTGCGACGGGCTGATCTATATAAACCTTGAGGACAGGACCTTTGAAACTACCAAAAGGTATTACGCCACGGGCAACATCTCGAAATACGTTCCTTTCGGCTCGGTCAGGGTTCAGTCCGGATCCGACGACCCGGACGTCGACGCGCTCGCATTTCTCTGTGACGGTAAAGTTATAATAATCGCCGTGAATTATTCCGGGCAGAACAAACCGGTAAAAATCACCGGCGCTCCCGAATCGGCGTTCGCGGCGGTGACAGACGATGACAGCGACCTTACGGAAAAGACCTGCGGAGGGGATATCTGGCTTACCCCCCGTTCCGTTACCACTTTTATTTGCGGGGAATGATGAACAGGTGACAGGCAACAGGTCTTGCACTGTTGCTTATAACCTGTTTCCTTAGGAAAAAACCGCAACTCCACTCTCCACACTTCAAACTCAAAGAGGGATAAACCATGTCATTACCGGATAAAGCAAGATCCTTTGTAAGTTCTTTAAAGACTCACTGGCACACTCCGCCGGAAGGCAGGTATATGCCCTATAAGGAGATAGCCGCGTTGTCCTTCGGCGGGATAGGCGTCAGGTTCATCGTCTACTGCATATCGCAGATGATAATCTCCGTCGGCAATACCCTTATCGGAAATACAATCGGCATCAGCCCCGGGCCGCTTTACGTCATATATATCATCAGCGTACTGTCCGGATTTCCGCTGACGGCGCTCCGGGCGAGACTTGTGGACAATACCCGCAGCCTTAAGGGAAAGTACCGTCCGTACATCCTGACGATGGGTATCCCGAGCACTATCCTCGGCGCCGCGTTCGTCTGGATGCCTTACGGGAATATGAGCATGACCGTAAAATGCGTGACGGTCCTGGCGTTCAATATCGGCTTCCAGTTCTTCTTCAATTTCTACGCGGACGCCTACGACAGTATTATCAACGTGCTTTCGCCCAATACCATAGAGCGTTCGGACGTGCTGTCGATAAAATCGATTGTGGAAAATCTCTCGCCGTCCATAGTCAGCATAATCCTGCCCATGCTCGCAAAGCTGATAACCGGCGAAAACACGCTCTACGACCTGCGGATATACCGCATACTCTATCCGCCGATGCTGCTCGCCGGTTTCCTGCTCTCGCTGATAGTCTATCTGCATACCGAGGAGAAAATAATCCAGGCGCGTACGCACCCCACGGGCATACGCTTTATCGACGCGTTCAAAGCCGTGGCGGGCAACAAATAT
>JAILQN010000138.1 GCA_024699005.1 Clostridia bacterium | reverse complement strand
GTACCTGTTCAACGACTGGTCCAACTCCTTCAACATCAACGGCTACAAAAACAGGTTCATCTGGGACGTAGTCAGGATCGACTTCGGTATTTCCGCCATCGTGAATCTGTTTACCGGCGCGTGGGACGTGATCAACGACGTCTTTATCTCCGCCCTCGTGGACAACACCAGATCGCGGCTCGGGAAATTCCGTCCCTATCTGATCCTTCTGCAGATCCCGCTCAGCCTGATCGGCGTGCTTTACTGGTTCCTGCCCTATTTCTTCCCGAATACGGCGGGGACCTTTCTGCCGAAGCTCGTCTTTTACTTTCTGTTCGGTGTGATCACGGAGACGGCGGGCACGTTTACCGACGTCGCAAGAAGCGGTTATATGAGCACCATCACGCCCAACCCCAACGAGCGTGTGCGGCTCATCACGCTGGCGGAGCTTCTGACCGGCTATATGGGGGAGGATATGCCATCCTTTATCCTCGGCATCCTGTACGATTTCGTCACCACCGACCGGTGGAAGGTGCCGCTTCGCTCGATCTTCGTGAGCATGGGCGCGGGCTGCGCGGCGGTCTCCTGCGCGTTCACGTTATGGTTCTTTACCGTAAGCAGGGAACGCGTCCCGCAGACGATCGAACGCCCCGATCTTAAACAGGGTTTTCTGGCAATCGTGAAGAATTATCCCGTGCTGCTGATGGCGCTCTCCGATTTCTTCGGCAATTTCGCCATCGGTATGTCGGAACGGGATTACTGGATCGACGTGCACGGCGCCGATACGATGATCAATTCCTCTCTGGCGGTGGCGGGGCTCGTTTCGGGGCCGGTGGGCAGCATCTCCTACGCCTTCGTCGCGCCGCTCCGGAAACGTTTTTCGTCGAAATTCCTGTGGGTGGGAGCGGATATCTACGGCGATATGGTCTGCCTTGCATTCTTCCTTGCGGGAATTATCAACAATAATTACAAAAAGCTCCGGCCCATGCTGGTAGTATACGGCTTCCGCGAGATCTTTGCAAAGCTGCTGTTCGGCGTGAACAAGGTGATCAACGCGGACCTCTGGAACGAGGCCATGGATTACTGCGAGTGGAAGAGCGGCTACAGGATGGAGGCCACCACGGGCGTCGCAAAAAGCCTCGTACTCAAGCTGCAGAACGTGGTAAAGAACTCCGTGTTCCAGCTCATGATGAAAAAGATCGGTTACGTGCAGGGGCTGAAGATCGGCACGCAGAGCGAAAAAACCAAACGATGGGAGTTCATCCTGTGCGCCGTCATGCCCACGATCACCGGCGCGCTCGGCATCGTCCCCAAGCTGTTCTGGCCGATCAACCGGAAAAAACGCGCGCAGATGTATTACGAGCTTGCCGAGCGCAGAAACAGCATGGTCTCTGATTATATGGGCAGTCTGGATCCGGAGCGTTAGAAAACCGGCTTAAAAAACCGAGACAATATGAAACTCCCGGACGGCCTGACCGTCCGGGAGTATTTCTCATCCGAGGCCGCGTTCGTCGAACCTGAATACGGCGCGCAGGGCAAGCTCGATTCCCTTTTTGATCGTTTTTGGTTCCAGGATATCTGCTGTATCCAGTCGCGTATGGTAATAACGCGCGGGGGCGGGATCCATCGCCACGAAGCTGGCCGCCTTCACGCCCGCCTGCGAGGCCGCGGCGGCGTCGGTAGAACCCAGCGGGATCGCTCCTACCGGCACTTTCAGCCCCATATCGGAAGCGCATTCCGCCAGAAGCGCGCAGGCGGAGTCGTCGTTTTTCACAAGGCCGGTCATGTCGCGGTTGTAGATCATCATATATTCCGCGTCGCGGATGGTATCAAAGTTCAGGAAAACCGTTTCCACACCGTCGTCTGCATACTCCGGGTGCGCTTTGAAGAATGCCTTGCTGCCGCGCAGTCCGGCCTCCTCGCCGCCGGCGAGCAGGGCGATCACCTCGGTGTTCTCAAAGCGGATATCGTTTTCGGCAAGGTATCTGATCACGGACAGCGCCGTAAGGGTACCGGTCAGATCGTCGTTCGCGCCGGGTACGTAGTTTTTACGGTCGGTAAAGCGGAACAGGAGACCGTAGGCGGGCACGAACACCGCCTGTCCCAGCGTCAGCTTTTTAACCAGCGAGCGGTTTCTGAGTACCAGCGATAAAACGCTTGTAACGGTGGTGTAGGCGAGCCCGGCCAGCGCGTAAGCTGCCACGGTAACCACGCCGTGCGAGCCGAGCTTGTAGGTAAAGGTCCATTCCGGCGCGGAATCCGTATGCCCGCTTACGATCACGCGGCGTTTTGTCTCGCCTGCGGCCCTGCGTACGGCAATCACGTTGCCGCTTGTCTTTTTCTTATAAAAACGGTCTAGGAATTCGCGGTACATACCGAATTCGGAAACGACGGTGGTGAGCGCGCCGCCTATAAGGGCGACGCCCGCCAGCGCGGCGGCTTTTTTTCTGAAAGCGCTGACCAGATTCGCCGCAGATGCGCCGAGAAGCAGGCTGCCCGCCACGGGTACGAAGCCCATGAACGCGTCCGGATGGACCTCGTAGGTCTCGCGCACGACGGTGTCGGCGTAGGGCGCTGCTTTGCCGAGCAGATAACTCTGCGCGTCGGTCTCGCCCTTTTCACCGCAGGGGCGCGGGCCTATCGTATTGCAGATGATTTTTATCTCATCAACGGAGAAGTCGGTGAGCGCCTGAAGCGCTGCGGCGGTATCCTTTACGGAAAGTTCGAAATCCATGGTATTATATTCCCTTCCTTTTATTTGACATCATTTTACTATATTTATGGCAAAAATGTCAATACGGCAAAATTGTTTTTGTCAGACTGAAAATCATATGCAAAAACTGACTTTCGGTTGATTTGTTCATCAATTTCTGATATAATCAAATTATCCGTAAAGAAAGGAAATAAATGATGATACAAAGACTCATTGCGTTCATCACGGGCATCATACTCTTTTTGTCTGCAGGGCCGTTTCACAGCGGACGCACTCCGGCGCAGGCAAGAGCCGCTGCAAATGATCCCTACGCCGTTGCGGGATACGGGATCACCTCGCAGCTCCTGAAGGAGAGGTATGATATCCGCCGTCACACGATGCGCGACAAACCCGACAGTGAAGATATGCCGTTCGTGTGGCCGGCGGCGTCTTTTATTGAAACGATGGCGGACGCATACCGTTTGTTCCCCGGCAACCTCCGCCTGAAACTGGACTACTGCGACGCGCTTTCCAATCTGCTTAAGAAGTATCTTGTTGAGGACGCCGATATCCCGACGTCCGGCGGCGTCGTGAGCGGAGTTTCGTATTAAAATTCTGAAGCGGGCAGCCGGGATTCTTACTATTACGACGACAACGAATGGGTGTGCATCCGGCTGCTGCTAGGATACCGGCAGCTCGGCAAAGCCGGATTTTTGCAGGCCGCGCTGAAAAATCTTGATTTCCTCTGGACGGGCTGGGATGACGAGCTCGGCGGTGGGATCTATTGGTATAAGGATCGCAGCAGCAAGAACGCCTGCTCAAACGCCCCCGCCGCGATCGCCTTCCTGCTGGCGTATCAGTGTACAGGAAACGAAGAATACCTTGAAAAAGGCAAACTGATATACGACTGGATGAACGGCGCTCTGCGTGAAAACGATTTGTTTGCCGATAATATAGTCGTTGAAACAGGCGCAAAGAACCACTGGAAGGGCATATATAATCAGGCCACCATGATCTACGCGGGCAGCCTGCTTTATGAGATCACCGGCGACGAGACTTATTACGACCTGACCCGCCGGACGGTGAACGCCACGCTGGAACTGATGTTCCGCGAGGAACAGACGGCGGACGGCGCGGCTGAGATACGTATGAACGGCAATCCGATCTTCAAGGCGTGGTGCGTGGGATGGCTCGCCAGAAGCTACGTGAAATTTTATGAAACGGATCCGGCAAAAGATACGAAGCCCATGGATATGCTGAAAGGCGTACTTGACCGGGAGCTTCTGACGAGGACGGAGGACGGGCTTTACGATCCTTTCTTCTGTTCCGGGCAGAGCGATCCGGACAACGTATCGGAACTGCTGGCTCAGGACGGAGTCGCATCCGCGTTTTTGTGCGCGGCATATTATAACGTATTTCTGAGGTGACCGAAATGAAGAAAGCATTAACAATCATTCTTTGTCTTTCGCTGATCGCGTTTGTCGTGATCGCATTTTCCGCATGCGGTAAAAACAAAGACGCAGAAAACGAAAACACGACCGATACCGAAAGCGGCGGAGAGATCGTCGGCGGATGGTCTGCAGCCGTTTCGCCCGTAATTACCGATGATTTCATAACGGTTTTTGAAAAGGCAGTAGCGGAGCTTGACGGAGTCGATTATGAGCCTGTCGCCTATCTTTCAAGTCAGGTCGTCGCCGGCAGGAACCACTGCGTTCTGTGCAAAGCGACGCCGGTCGTCCCCGATGCAAAAACGACTTATTCCATCGTATATATTTACGAGGACCTTGAAGGCAACGCCGAAGTGACCGAGATCGTTTCAAGCGAAGCGGATGCGCAGAACGCCGGCAAAGACGTCACAGGCGGCTGGACGGAAAACGACTCCCTTGAAATGACGGACGAAGCGAATACGGCGCTTGAAAAAGCGTGCGAAACGCTTACGGGCGCCGAATATACGCCCGTCGCTCTTCTGGCGACTCAGGTCGTCGCGGGGACCAATTACCGCATCATCTGCGAATCAAGACCCTCCGTACCTCTCCCGGAAGCCGGATACGTGATCGTTACCGTATACGCCGATCTTCAGGGCAACGCGAAAATAACCGACACCATAGAATTCAGGCACAAGGATATATATTCGGACGCTCCCGGCGGGAGTGAAACGACGGAACCATCGATAGCTGCCGTCGACGGCAATATGAAAACGTATTACGAGCTGGGTGACGGCACGTGGATGTGCGACGATATCGTTTATCAGTACCGTCTTGAGATCGAAGGCAGGATGCCCAACGCCGCCGTGGATTCGATCTTCGTTTATCTGAGCAACATAGAAGAGATATCTTTTGAACAGGCGTATAAAGCCGCGGGCGTCAGCAGCAGTACGGAAGATTACTTTGCGCCCGAAGACGCCGTATTGGTTGAAATGTATTGATTTCGTAATAAAAGGTCCTCATTCAACAATGCGTATTTAAAAGTAAGGGTTTCGAGGATCCGGATACGAGTTACGAGTTACGGGATTTGACAATAAAGTTACCGCGCGGTACTGTGTACTTTTATTATCTTCTGCCTCGCGCGCTGTGATCTGTAAACTGTTATCTGTTAACTTGTTTCTTGTATCTCGTAACTCGTAACTTAAATAAAAATCATTTCTTAAAACTGTACTCACATCTTAGGAGGTCGCCATGGCTTCATGGGTCACAACAAAGCAGCAGGAGTGCGGGATCGCTCTGGGCGGTATCGGCACGGGAACGGTCGAGCTTTTTCCGGACGGCGAATTTCATCAGTGGCAGATAGCCAACGCTCCGCGCTGGGCGTCGCGCTGTTTTGAAAAACACGTGGACGACGGAGAGGGCAGCGTGGGCGCTTTATCCTTCTGGGTGCGGACTGAAACGAAAAACGGACTTGTCACCGTTCGCAAACTCGGCATGAAGACGGCGCCGGAGGATTTCACATACCGACTGTTCCCCTGGAACAAGCCCGTGGAGCAGATCCGTTTCGACGGGCGTTTCCCGGTCTGCGATCTTGATTATGATGATGCCGAACTGCCTGCCAGAATCGGCATGAGGGCGGTCGCTCCGTTTGTTCCTCATCACACGGATGACAGCGCGACTCCAGGCTTTTATATGGACTTTACGCTGCAGAATCCCACGGACAAGCCCGTTACGGTCAGCCTGCTTTCCACTCTGGAGCCTTCGTTCTGCAACAAAGGCAGCTGCGAAAACGAGCGTTACCGGGACGGCGAAACGACGGGCGTCATCCTTCGTCCCGCAGGGAAAAGCGGGGAGACTGAAGGGTCTGAAGATTCTGACCGCGGCACTCTCTGTCTGTCTGCTGAGGGCGGAGACGTCACATGCGTCACCGCCGAGCATTTCCGTTTTATCCGGGAGTATATCGCATATTCTGACTACGGAGTCTCGCAGGAATCCGTCCTTTTCGGATTCAGAGAAAAAGGCTTTATTACGGACAGCGAGGCGGGCTGTCCGCCGGATCCGATCCCTGAGGAGCTTTCCGGTCTGACGGACGCTGAGATCGACAGGATGATCAGTCGGCTGGAGACTTATCCGTTCGCGCGTTCGCTGCTTGACAGGATACGCGGCAGGCTGCCGGCATTCCCCTCAACGAGGGAAGAAAAGGAAACTTTTCTGAACGACTGCCGTTCCGATATCTCTGATATGGGGGCGTCGTTCGGCTCCTGCGCTATCTGCAGCCGGGTCACACTGGCGCCGGGGGAGTCCTCCGCCGTCAGGTTCGTACTTTCGTGGTTTTTCCCCAA
>JAILQN010000162.1 GCA_024699005.1 Clostridia bacterium | reverse complement strand
AGGGCCTCTCCATTAATTGTTTGTGTGGTAACTACAATTTTGGAGTATCCTATGCTCTTTTTCAATACCTATTTTTGCCTATCCCACAATTTTCCGTGAAGAGGGAAAAAGATCAAACCGCCTCTGTCGGACTGATAGGGGCGGTTTGGATTCTTTTCAAAGGATCTTCTCAGAATTGACAAGTCATAAAGAATTCATACACCACATTGTTGAGCATGTAGTAAGCAAAACATAATTCGCAATGCAGTTCCTCGTTATAGAAGTAATGGAAATCCGCAAATCCTTCTCCGTTCGGATTGTCTTCCGTGACGGTTCTTTGATACGTAAAACCTTTTTCCGCAATGACGGGGACAACGTCGTCCAGCACTGCCTGATTGGTTTGAAGGCCGGTCTTCGCCATTATATTTGCCGCGCGATAGACCAGCATAAATATACTGTTTTGATCGTCGATTTTTACATCGTCCGGGGAAACGCGCCACCGCGTTCCCAGATCCGGTATCCCTTCAAATCCCCCGATGTCGGTCTGCGCGTTTTCCTTGATGATGATCGCGACATCGTCGCAGACGTCCGGCAGACCTTCCAACTGTACTCGGATATTGCCGTTGCCGGTGCTGTTCAGCGCTGTCACGCATAAGACGATATACGGATCCCCGTCTGACCGGGACATCTCGCCGCACCATCTCGCTCCGAAATCGTCGGAAGAGCACGCGTAGCTTAACGTATCATATCCGTCGGGAAAGTCCGCTTCGATGGGAACGAACGCGATGCCGCCTTTGGAGAGGGTGATCGAATCGGGCAGAATATTCAGGGAGCCTTTGTTCTGGACGGCCGGCGAATCATTCAGCTGCTCCAAACCGACGGAAGCGCGAAGGATCGAACGCGCGTCGGACGGTTCGATCGTTCCGTTTTTGTCCACGTCGGCGGCCCGGAACTGCGCGCTGTTCACGGGGTAGCTTTCCAGTTGTACCGAAGCCCGCAGCGCCAGCCGCGCATCCGCCGAAGAGACTTTTCCGTCGCCGTCTACGTCGCCCAACTGATTCGTTGTTGCGCCGCCGGGGTTATCAGGGGCTTTGGGAGCAGAAGAGGGGATATATCCGAGCAGTTTTTCGGAAATATCCGAAAACGTTTCGGCGGCGCCGAGCATCTTTTTGTAGTCCGACGTAAAAATCCCTGTTCCGGAATTGCCGATAAAGAAACTGTCGCCCTCCGGGTCAAAACGATGAAAGTCATCTGCTTGTTTGTCGGCAATATTCTTCAGCAATCTTTCAAACAGAGCGATCTTCGATACAAAAGATTCGTAAACGCTCTTATATGCTTTGACAAATGAACTGTTCCCCATGATCCCGTTGTATACATTCGGGCAATGCTCTTTTGCGTAGTTCAGATAAAAGAGGATGTAATAGTTGAATTCCGCGAAGGCGAGTCTGTCGTTCGCGGCGCTGCTGATGATCTTGAACCAGTCGCTCACGCCTGCGCCCACGTCATAGCAGTAATTGAACAGCGCGGTACTGACGCAGATGCCTCTGTGATAGGCGGTAAATTCATTGAGCAGACCGTATACGCCTTTAACGTTGGACGATAAATTCGGCGAGGGAGAGCCGACATACGTGTCATACCGAAAAGTGCGGTATTCCTCCGGAACAGCGGGGGCGGCGATCACCGTGTTGAAGGTCTCCGTGTAATTGACCTCTATGCCCTGCCCATTGCCGAGATAGATATACTCGCTGTTCCAGGAGGAAGCTTTGGAGTGGGATAGCGAGTGGCACTGCTCATGCACGCAGGTATCTATCTGGTCAAGAAAACGTTGCGAGCCTCCCCACCAGGCGCAGGGATCGTGAACAGAGGCGGTATTCCTGATGATGAATGCGTCTTCCGGGTCGTATTCGTCAAGGACAGCCAGAATGTTTTCGAGCGTTATTTCGGTGACCGGCGCTTTCATCGCTTCGGCGCAGACGGCACCTGAAACGGTAATGACCGCAGTTAAAAGGAGACAGATGATTTTTTTAGCCAAACACATGAAGTATACCTCCGTAATTGAGAATCGTGTACAGGTGTCAACACGTCCACGGCGTCGTA
>JAILQN010000152.1 GCA_024699005.1 Clostridia bacterium | reverse complement strand
ACGGCATACCCTGGTGCGCCAGCGACGATAATTATCTTTACACTTCCACGTTCCATTCCACCGATAAAATACTCGCTTTCAACCTTGCCGATATGAGTTTGTCGCACGTCATAACTCTTTCACATCAAATCGACAGAAACCAGGCAGGCGACGTTTTTGACGGAACACTGTATATGAACTGCGACCCTCACGAAGGCAATAAGGAAGTTTATGCGGTAGACCTCGCCACCGGTGAGACCCGGCTTCTTTTCGACAGAGCGACGACCGGCCTCACTGAAACAGAAACAGAAGGAATGTGCGTGTATTCAGATCCCGAAGGCAAGATTTGTTTCAGAATTATAGACTACAATAAAATAGTCAGCACTATGGTAAGAGAATACGTCTTATCTTGATTTTTATAAAATAATAACCGGAGGATATTATGTCTACTACCAAAAAAACCGTATTTATGACCGGCGGCACCGGAACAATGGGCTGGGCCACATTTCAGGAGCTTCTCAAACATCCTGGTGAAGTAAACATCAGACTTCTTGCCCGCAAGGGTGAAAAGAACTTCAAATTATTGAAGGACTACCTCTCCTATCCAAACGTCAAAGTCATTTGGGGCGATCTTCTTGATTATGACTCCATTCTTGAAGGCGTGACCGGTGCAGATTACGTTCTGCATATCGGCGGTATGGTTTCACCCGCCGCTGATTACAAACCATATACGACGCAGAAAACCAATATAGGTGCGGCTAAAAATATCGTAGCTGCAGTCAAGGAGCAGCCCAATGCCAATGATATCAGGGTCTGCTTTATCGGTACCGTTGCCGAGACGGGCAGCAGGAATTATCCCATCCATTGGGGCAGGACCGGAGACCCGATTAAGATCTCCGTATACGATCATTATGCTGTTTCCAAAGTCCTTGCCGAAAAAGAATTTGCGGAAAGCGGTCTGAAACACTGGGTCGTTATGCGTCAGTCGGGTATTCTTTATCCCGCGTTGCTTCACAATATGGAGCCCATCATGTATCACGTGCCTCTGAACGGCGTTCTGGAGTGGTGCACGGTCGAAGATTCCGGCAGACTCATGGCGAATTTCGTTCTTGAAGACCTGCCCGAAGAATTCTTCAAGAACTTCTATAATATCGGTTCCGGCAAAGAATACAGACTTACAAACTATGATTTTGAAAAACTTCTTCTTGGTTCGATAGGTCTCGGTGATCCCAAAGGGCTTTTCGATCCGAACTGGTTCACTTTAAAGAATTTCCACGGTCAGTTCTACGCAGACAGTGATGTTCTGGACGATTATCTTCACTTCCGTGAAAATCTGCCGGTCGAGCTTTACTTTGACAGAATGGCGCATCAGGCTGACTTCTACTACAGGATCCCGAAACTCATACCCACGAAAAAGCTGATATCCGCTGCGGCTAAACCTTTCATGAAAAAGATCGCCGAGACTCCCAAGTGGGGTACTCTCGATTGGATCAAGAATAAGGATCAGAACAGATTGACCGCTTATTACGGTTCATATGACGAGTGGCTTAAAATCACCGGTTTCTGGGATACTTTCAAGCTTGATCATTATGAAACGAAGACAAAAGCTGCGGATGAATACAGACTCGATCACGGATATGACGAGTCAAAGCCCGAAAGCGAACTTGATCTTGCGGACATGAAGAAAGCCGCTGAGTTCAGAGGCGGCAAATGCCTGTCCTGCAAAATGACGAAAGGCGACCTTGATACTCCGCTCAGATGGAAATGCGGCACTTGCGGCGAAGAATTCGATGCCAGCCCCAGGCTCATCCTCAAGGGCGGCCATTGGTGCCCGGAGTGCATGATCCCTCATAAACAGTGGAACTACGACGCCGTTGCAAGAACAAACCCGTTCTTCGCACAGGTCTGGTATACTGAGCACAACAAGGATGAAAACAACGTCTACGTTTTCGATGAGATTTTTGATGGCTGGGAGAAAAAACGCTGATACAGAATAAGGATCATTCTACTTTTATTACCTGCCATTACAACAACTGATAGAAACGGCGCGTTTCCCGGCGGATCGCGCCTTTTCTTTTTAAAAAAATGAAATTGACAAAACAGTATTATAGTAATAAAATAATATTTTGAAAAAGGAGCAAAACGCTCAGGAAAGGAACTTTACCATACATGGAATGGACAGGTCTTAACGAACTAAGAGAGTCATACTTAAGTTTTTTTGAATCGAAGGGGCACTTGCGTTTACCCAGCTTTTCACTTGTGCCCAACGGCGATAATTCAATACTTCTTATCAACGCAGGCATGACTCCGATGAAGAAATACTTCACCGGCGAGGTCACGCCCCCGCGCAAAAGAGTGACTACCTGCCAGAAGTGCATCCGCACCCCCGACATTGAAAACGTCGGTCATACGGCCCGTCACGGCACGTATTTTGAGATGCTCGGCAATTTCTCGTTCGGAGATTACTTCAAACACGAGGCCACGGCCTGGGCGTGGGAGTTCTTTACGGACGTCCTGAAAATGCCCGCGGACAAACTTCACGTCAGCGTATATGAGGACGACGACGAGGCTTACGACATCTGGACGAAAGAGATCGGCGTCGATCCTTCCCATATGGTCCGTTTCGGAAAGGAAGACAACTTCTGGGAGCACGGCGCCGGCCCCTGCGGTCCCTGCAGCGAGATATATTTTGACCGCGGCGCGAATAAGGGCTGCGGCAGACCCGACTGTCACGTCGGCTGCGAGTGCGACCGCTTTGTCGAGGTCTGGAACCTCGTTTTCACCCAGTTCGAAAACGACGGCAAGGGCAATTACACGCGACTGGCGAATCCCAACATCGACACCGGCATGGGTCTTGAAAGGCTCGCGTGCGTCATGCAGGGCGTAGACAACCTCTTTGAGGTCGATACCGTGCGCAATATCATGAAACACATCATCGGTATCGCCGGGATCAACTATCACGACGACCCTCAGAAGGATATTTCCCTGCGCGTCATAACCGACCATATCCGTTCCACCACGTTCATGATCGGCGACGGCGTTCTGCCGTCAAACAGCGGACGGGGCTACGTTTTAAGGCGTCTTCTCAGGCGCGCCGCCCGTCACGGCAGACTTATCGGAATAGACCGTCCGTTCCTCGCGGAGGTCTGTGAAACCGTCATCCGCGAAAACCTTTCAGCCTATCCGGAGCTTGAGGAGAAGAAGGACTATATCAAGAAAGTCATTTCCGTTGAGGAGGAGAATTTCTCCCGCACGATCGACTCCGGTCTCAGGATCCTTGACGACATGATCGCCGGGACTTCCGGCTCCGAACTGTCCGCCGCGGACGCTTTCAAGCTTCAGGATACTTACGGCTTCCCTATCGATCTGACGAAAGAGATCGCCGCGGAGCATGATCTTACGGTGGATGAAAACGGTTTCAGGGAGCTTGTGGAAAACGCCCGTCAGACCGCGAAAGAAGCCCACAAACGCCTCGGCGGAAGCGACTGGCGCAATTCGGGCGTTTCATTCAGGGATCTTTCCGAAACCGAATTTATCGGATATTCTGATCTGACCGGCGACGCCGTGATCGTCGGTCTCGCGGCCGGAGGCGAAAGAGTCGACTATATCGAAGACGGCGCGGAGGCTCAGCTGATCCTTGACCGCACGCCGTTCTACGCCGAAAGCGGCGGTCAGGCAGGCGACACGGGCGTGATCACCGTGGGCGACAGCGTATTTGAGGTCAGCGATACCCAGAAGACCCCCGAAGGCGTGTATATCCACACCGGTACGCTCTCCGGCGACGGTATAAGAGTCGGAGACAAAGCTCAGGCTTCGGTCAACTCCGCCGCGCGCGCCGCGACCGCCCGGAACCACACCTCGGCTCACCTTATGCAGGCGGCTCTCAGGCGGATCTTAGGCACTCACGTCGAACAGGCCGGTCAGCTTGTCAACGCCGACGCCATGCGCTTTGACTTTACTCATTTTCAGGCTCTGACGGGTGAGGAACTCAGAAAAGTCGAAGAACTCGTAAACGCCGAGATAATGGCGGCGAAGGAAGTCAGCACCGATGAGATGCCCATCGACGAGGCGAAGAAGCTCGGCGCCATGGCTCTGTTCGGAGAGAAATACGGAGATATCGTAAGGGTCGTGCAGGTCAGTGACTTTTCCACCGAACTCTGCGGCGGCACTCACGTACGCAACACGGGCGAAATAGGCCTTTTCAAGATCCTTTCCGAATCGAGCGTAGCCGCCGGAGTCAGAAGGATCGAAGCCGTTACGGGATCGAACCTGCTCAAATACGTGGACGATAGGAACGCTCTTCTTTATTCGGCGGCCGACGCGCTTAAAACCGGTAATCCCGCTGACGTCCCGGCAAAGGCGAAAGCGATTACCGCCGAGCTCAAAGCGGCGGAAAAACAGATCCTGGAACTTAAAGCCGAACTCGCCAGATCCCGGACGTCCGATATGCTTTCAGGCGCGAGAGAGATCAACGGTATAAAGATCATAACCGCCGACGCGGGCGAAGGCGGGGCTCCGACGGTAAGATCGATGCTTGATTCGTCCAAAGAACTGGGCGACGGCGTCATAATGATCTGCGCTTCCGTCGTCCCGGAGAAAGGCACCGTTTCCTTCGGCGTCCAGTGCGGCAGGACCGCCATGGAAAAGGGCGCTCACGCGGGTAAGATCGTAAAGGAGATCGCCGCGATCGCCGGCGGTTCCGGCGGCGGCAAACCCGACTCGGCAATGGCGGGCGGCAAGGACGTTTCCAAAAAAGACGAAGCCCTGTCCGCCGCGGCCGATATCGCGGCTAAGTTCCTTAATTAAATCACGTACAGAAATAGAGAGGTACTCAAATGGCAGCAGTAATTCAGAAAATAGTCTCAATCTTCGCTCTCGTTTCCGCTCTGTTCTCCGGGATATTCGGGCAGTACGCGAAGCAGGAAAAAACCACGGTGTTCATCGGTCACCGCGGATATTCCGGACTCTATCAGGAGAATACCGAAGAAGCCTTCAGGATGGCGGGAGTCAAAGGCTTCGGCGGCTGCGAGACTGACGTCCGCGTCACAAAAGACGGCGTGCTGGTTCTCTCTCACGACGGAGATCTCACATTCGCGGACGGTACGGAAATGAGCATATCCGATCACACTTACGAGGAACTGTCCTCGAAACCCATCAAAAACAAAAAGACGAAAACAGAACTGTATATCTGCACCTTCAAACGTTATCTTGAGATCATGAAGTATTACAATATGTTCTGTTTTGTCGAGCTCAAGGGATACTATCCTCCCGAAGCTCTTGACGCCGTCTACGAAACGATGACGGAGACTTACACTCTTGATAAGATCTCCGTTCAGGCGGGCGGTATAGACACGGTAGTCGACCTGCATGAAGCTTATCCGGACGTCCCCGTGATGTATTGCGCCGGCGGAAGCTCCGAGCCGGATATCCCGAAGGCTCTCGAACTCGGTTTCGATATCGATCTTCACCTGCTGGAATCCGACGAGGCGTGGGTAGAGAAATTCCATGAGAAAGGTCTGCGCGTAGCCTGCTGGACGGCGAACACCCCCGCTCAGGTCTCCTACGCTCTCAGCCTCGGAGTGGACTTTATCGAGTCCGATTACTTCTGCGGAGTCACTTCTCCGTATATCTGAACCCGTAACTCGTAACCCGTAACTCGTAACTCGTAACTCGTATCTCGTAACTGAAATGACCCAAATCTCAAGCTGCCAGTCGATGAGGGCTGACAGCTTGGTATTTTACTGATTTTCAGCGTTGTACTTTTCGAGATCGCGCTGACGGATCTCGACCCGTCTGACTTTACCGCTTATGGTCCTGGGCAGAGAGTCGACGAACTCGATGACTCTGGGATATTTGTACGGCGCGGTGTTGCGTTTGACA
>JAILQN010000141.1 GCA_024699005.1 Clostridia bacterium | reverse complement strand
GCGTCCTCCCAGACCTCGCCCAGAAGTATCGCGTCCGGTTTTTCGGTTTTGATGACCTTTCGCAAAAATACGATAAAATCGTCCGGCAGCTCGTCCGCTACGTCCAGACGGAAACCCGACGCCCCGAGACGCAGCCATTTTTTCACGACTTCGCCGATATATCCGCGGAAAGAGGGATCGTCCTCGTTAGTCTCCGGCAGGGTCTTTATTCCCCACCAGGCGACGTAATCGCCGTCCGGCGTAAATTTGAACCACGGGCGGTAGGGAGAATCCGGATCATTATACGCGCCGGCGGAACCATATCTGCCGAGTTTGTTGAAATAAACGCTGTCGTCGCCGGTGTGACTGAAAACGCCGTCGAGGATGACGGCTATACCCTTTTCCTTCGCGCTTTCGCACAGGCTGACGAAATCCTCCTCCGTGCCGAGCAGCGGATCGATCTTCGTATAGTCGGCGGTATCGTAGCGGTGATTTGAGTGCGCCTCGAATATGGGGTTCAAATATATATGAGTAACGCCTAAAGACGCAAGATAATCAAGTTTCTGTTCAATGCCTTTAAGATCCCCGCCGAAAAAGTCCTTGTTCCATCTGCCGGTCGCCGGATCGGCTGTATACTCCGGAGTATCTGTCATATCGGCGTGCATACGCCGGTCGGCAGGCACTCCGTTTTTTTTCTCTCCCGAACAGAAGAACCTGTCGGGGAAGATCTGATACATGATAAATGCGGAATTCGGAATTCGGAATTCGGAATTATCTTCGGTATTGAGCTTAATTCCGGTCACCGGATCTGACGGCTGCAAACCAGCACAACCAACGGAAGAAACTTTGTTGCCGGCCAATTCCGCATTCCGCATTCCGCATTCCGCATTCGCCATATATACTGTCTGCTGCCACTCGCTGCCGGAATCAGAGAATTCCCCCGCGCCGTGCCCGGCAAGGCAGATCAGCCCCGTGCCCCACGAAGTCTCATACTCGAAGTGATAGAAGTATATTCCGGGCTGTGAGAAGGTAAAGAACGTACTCCACCATTCGGTGAAACCGTCGGTGGATTTCCATTCCAGATCCTGAGCCGGCAGGTAATGATCGTCGGTATGGGCGATGAGGCGCACTGCGCGCACTCCCATATCCCGGGGCATCTCCACCGAAAACCATTGTCCTTCGCCCGCCGCGACTGCGCCGAAAGTCGGCTTGTGACGGCAGTCGCGGGAGTTGAAATACATAACTTCTGACTGTTCCTTTCTGCTTTTCGACAAAGGCTTCGAAGTAATAATGTGCAATGTGCAATGTGTAATGTGCAATGAATAAGGTGTTTGATTATATATAGCCACTTTAACTATACACGATTTTCAGCATCCCGCCGTGCAACAATACACATTTCTGCTTGCAGAAATGAACCGAAATTGCACATTGAAAATTGCACATTGCAAATTATTCAAAGCCGATTTTCATTGATAAAAGCGTCTGCTTATTATCGCCGGAACCTCATTTTGCCGCCTTGGTCCCCCAGATATCCCTCGCATAGTCCCATACCGCTCTGTCGGCGGAGAACGCGCCCGCCATGGCGGTGTTCATGAGCGACATGGAGCCCCAGACCGCCTTGTCGGCATACAGCTCCTCGGAGAGCTGCCTTGCCCTGCGGTAATCCGCGAAATCGGCAAGCACCATATACTGATCGCGGTGGATTATGCCGTTCCCGAGGTCAGAGAACCTTTGCCCGCCGATCTCGTTGTTGTTTATGAAATCAATGACCCTGTGCAGGTCGGCGTTGTTGTAATAATAGCTTTGGGGATCGTATCCCGCGGCCTTGACTGCGTTGACCTCCTCGGTATTCATGCCGAAGATTATGATGTTGTCCCTGCCCACGGCTTCGCAGATCTCGATATTCGCTCCGTCCATGGTGCCTATAGTGACCGCGCCGTTGAGCATCAGCTTCATATTGCCGGTGCCGGAAGCCTCCGTGCCGGCAAGGGAGATCTGCTCGGACAGATCGGCCGCAGGCATAAGCGCCTCAGCTTTTGTGACGTTGTAGTCTTCAACGTAGACGACCTTCATATACTTGCTGACGTCCGGGTCGGAGTTGACCATGTTCATTACGGCATAAATAAAATTGATTATGCGTTTCGCCATGACGTAGCCGGGAGCCGCCTTCGCGCCGAAGATGTAAGTGCGGGGCTGATAATTGCCGTTCGGATTGTCCTTTATCTCCAGATAGCGCGCCAGGATCTCAAGAGCGTTCAGGAACTGCCGCTTGTATTCATGCAGACGCTTTACCTGTACGTCGAAGACGGAATCGGGGTCTATCTCTATACCCTGAGACCTCCTGACTGCCTTCGCAAAGCGCGCCTTGTTTTCGCGCTTGACAGCCGCTATTTTCTCAAGCACGGCAGCGTCGTCCTTATAAGCCGCCAGTTTCTCAAGCTCGGTGTTGTTTTTGATGAATCCGCTGCCGATAAGTTCTGTGACGAGCTCCGTGAGCCCGGGATTCGCCTGGCAGAGCCAGCGGCGGAAGGCTATGCCGTTCGTCACGTTTGTGAACTTGGAGGGGGTGAGCTTATAGAAATCGTTGAAAACGGTGTCTTTCAGTATCTGGCTGTGCAGCTCGGACACGCCGTTGACCCTGTGGCAGGCGGCGACGCAGAGATTTGCCATTCTGACTATGCCGCCGGATATAACAGCCGTGCGCTCAACGTAAGCGGCGTCGCGGGTGGCGTTCCACACGAAAGCGCGCAGACGGTTGTCGATCTCTTTGATGATCCCGTAGATACGGGGCATAAGGCGGCGGACAAGGTCCTCGCTCCAGCACTCAAGCGCCTCCTTGAGCACGGTGTGATTGGTGTAAGAGACCACCCGTGTGACTATATTCCACGCGTCGTCCCAGCCGTAGCCGCACTCGTCGAGCATGATGCGCATAAGCTCCGGGATGACCAGAGTCGGATGAGTATCGTTGATCTGGATCGCCGTCTTTTCGGCAAGATTGTCCAGCGAGTTATAGCGCCTCAGATGCCCTCTGACTATATCCTGCACGGAAGCGGAGACCAGGAAGTACTGCTGGCGCAGACGCAGCGATTTGCCCTCGGGATGGTTGTCCTCGGGGTAGAGTATCTTACTTATGACCTCCGCCATGGCGCTGCGTTCGACCGCGCGCAGATAAGCTCCCTCGTTGAAAGCCTTCATGTCTATGCCGGGCGCCTTCGCGCTCCATAAGCGCAGGACGCTGATGCCCTTGCCGTCCTTGCCGGCCACGAACATATCGTAGGGAACGGCTTTGATAGGATCGTAATCGACCAGCTCCACGTGGTGATACTGATTGTCCCAGGATTCGTTGAGATGACCGCCGAAGCGGACCTCCACGGCGCTCTCCTCCCGCGGGAGCAGCCACACGTCGCCGCCGGGAAGCCAGTTATCGGGCATCTCGGTCTGTATACCGTCGATTATCTTCTGCTTGAAGATACCGTATTCGTAAAGGATGGAATAGCCCCTGGCGGGGATCTCGTCGGTGGCGAGGCCGTCCAGATAGCACGCCGCGAGCCGCCCAAGACCGCCGTTGCCGAGGCCCGCGTCCGGTTCCTGCTCATAAAGCCGCTCTATATCGACGCCCATGTCCTTAAGCACGGAAGTGAAGGTCTTCTGAAGGTTCAGGTTGTAAAGATTGTTCTTTAAAGACCTGCCCATCAGGAACTCCATCGAAATATAGTTGACGCGCTTGCAGCCCGCCTTTTCACCCCTCGCGGTGAATTCGGCCCTGCCCGGCGCCATAAGATCGTTCAGAATCATCGCCACGGCGCGGTAAAGCTGCTCATAGGAAGCTGTGGAAGAATCCACTCCGAAAAAGTGCGACAGCTTGTTCTCCAGAAGCTCTCTGGCCTTGGCTTTTGTAAGTCTGTAATCCATATAAATCTCCTTGCATGGTTTTGTTCCGGATGTTCATACAATTCCGCATTGTATAACTTTTGTATTCTAATCGTTTTCCGAAAAAAATGCAACTGTTTTTTCAAGGTGTCATTAGGCGTCATGACTGAAAATACAGCAACGGGAGGCTGAATATATGAACTACGTACGCGACAGAAAAACGGAGCGCACCTGCTATCAGGAGGGCGGCCCGCTCACAGAATACATAAACATAGGCCAGGACATTGTATGCGTTTACGGCATCGACGACAATATGCCCGAACGCGTCCGCAAATACCGCGAAAACGGCTACAGGGTCCATCTGATGACCGGTATCGCCTGGGGCAATTACGCCGAATTCCTCTCCGGCGCTTACGACGGAGAGGAGCACTGGGATATCCAGCAGCGCAGCCGTGACGGTTCGCTTACCGGGGGCTCCATACACGGGCTCGGGTACTACGTTCCCACCATACCTTACGTGGATTTCCTGATACAGAAGATGAAAAGGGCCGTCGACGCTGGAGTTGAGGCCATACACGTTGAGGAACCGGAGTTTCTGGAGGCTGGCGGATATTCCGAGGCGTTCAGGCGCGAGTATCTGATGTATTACCACGAGCCGTGGGTCGCCCCGCACTTAAGTCCGGACGCGCATTACCGGGCGGCGAAGCTCAAAGCGTGGCTCTACCGCAGGGCGATAGAAAGGGCTTCGCAGAGTCTTAAGGACTACGCCCTCAGTAAATACGGACGTTATCTGCGGTTTTACGTGCCGACCCACAGCCTGCTGAATTACTCGCAGTGGAAGGTGATGAGCCCGGAGGGGACCCTGACCGACGTGCCGACCCTCGACGGCTACAAGGCCCAGATCTGGATGGGGACCTCCCGCGAGGCTAACGTATACAAGGGCGTTTATAAAGAGAGGACGTTCGAGACGGCGTTCCTTGAATACGGCGTTATGCAGGAGCTGGTCCGGGGCACCGGCCGCGATATGTGGTTCGACAACGACCCGATCGAGGACAGGCCCGACTACACCTGGGACAGCTACCGCGGGAATTATATAAAAACTCTTGCCGGTTCTCTGCTTCAGCCGAAGATCAACAGGTTCCAGATCTGCCCGTGGCCGTCCAGGATCTTTTCTCCCGACCGCGAATACCCCTCCGGAAGTCCCGACGCCAAGCCCATACCTGAAGATTACAGGACGCTTCTGATGAATATATTCCAGATGCAGGGGACTTTCGGCACGGAGGATTACGAATACGCGGACGATATGCCCGAAGCCGGCGTGTTCCTCTCCGATACCGCCCTGTTCCAGCGCTGCTTCAGCGACGACGTACTCGCAAAGCGCTCTTCATTCGCACCAGTCGGAAAAATAAACGTCAGATGTCACGCCAACTACGAAATCGGGCTCGAAACGAAGCTGACAAACGGCGACCGGCTGGATTTTTACGAATCCTTCGCGTTTCCGCTGTTCTACGGCCTTGCTCTTCCGCTGCTCAAAGGCGGACTGCCGATACGCCCCGTTCAGCTTGAGAATATCGTCCGCTATCCGGAGTACCTGAGCGGTTATAAACTGCTCGTTCTGAGTTATGAATTCCAGAAGCCGCAGGGAGCGGATATCAATATCGCTCTCGCGTCCTACGTCCGGGACGGCGGCATCCTGGTATACGTCGGGGACGGCGCAGACCCGTTCCACAAGATCAGATCGTGGTGGAACAGCGGCGGAAAAACCTATAATAATCCGGCGGAACACCTGTTTGAGCTGTTCGGGCTCCCGGCGGACGCGCCCGCCGGCGAATATCCTTTCGGCAAAGGCAGATTCGTCCTTATGCGCCGCGACCCCGCGGACCTCTGCGTGGAAGAAACGCTCTGCGCGGAGTACCGCGGTACTGTGGAAAAACTGCTGAACGTAAAGCTTGATAAGAATTATATTCAGTTAAGGCGCGGGGAATACGTTATTACCGCCGTTATGGATGAGGGTGAGAGGCCGGATGAGTCAGTCGGGTTAGACGGGCTTTTCTGCGATATGCTGTCGCCCGGACTGCCGGTAATAACTCATAAAACGGTGAAACCGGACGGCTTTTCGGTGCTGCTTGATCTTGCGCGGTTCACCGATCCCGCCCCGGCGGTGGTCGGAACGTCCGTCAGAGTGGAATCTCTGACGGAGCGGGACGGAAAAGTGACTCTCACGGGAGTCGGCGCGGAATGCGAAGCCGTCATAAGGCTCCGTCT
>JAILQN010000139.1 GCA_024699005.1 Clostridia bacterium | reverse complement strand
ATGAGCGCCTCGCGTTTCTGGAAAAATGCCATCACGCGGTCAGAAAGGCGGTGCATTTCTGCGAATTCGCGCTGCTCGCGTTCACACTGTCGGTATATTTTCATATAAAGCGCGGCAGCTGGAATATGCGGGACGCGCTCGCCGCGCTTGCGCTCTCCGTGGTGTACGCGTGCACGGACGAGGTGCACCAGATGTTCGTGTCCGCGCGCGGCCCTTCGGTGAAGGACGTGCTGACGGACAGCCTCGGCGCGCTGTTCGCCGTATCGGCGTTCGCGCTCGTATCGCGGCTCAAGCACAAACTCGCGGGCAAGGCAAAGCAGTCGTTCAAAATGAAATAGGATTTCAAAGGCGCACCGCCTCAAATCGCAGATTTGAGCCGATGCGTCCCGCCAAAGGGCGGGATTGATTTGCCAATGGCAAATCAACCTCGGACGGGCAAAGCCCGTCCTGCGGAATGAAGTCGGAGGGATAACCATATCCAGACCGCCGCGCGATGCTTGTATTTGTGCGATAATCCCATTGTTTAAACGGAATCGGAGTGTGAACGCATGTCCGGAAATATCAGGAAAGCCGCGCCCCGGGATATATCGAGGATCGCGGAGATACTCGTGTTCGTGAAGCGGATAAAGTTCCGTCCCATATTTCGGGACGATATGTATTCCTTCGGGGAATTGCAGGTGCTTACGGTGGCGGAGAAATACGCGCGGCCGGAACTGCTTGACAATATCCTCGTATATGACGACGGGATCGTCAAGGGGCTGATACATATAGAAGGAAACGAGATCGCCGAACTGTATGTGGACTGGTTCTTTCAGAATATGGGCATCGGATCAAGGCTGATAGAATACGCGAAGGCCAACTGTCCCGTAAGCTACCTTTGGGCGATAGAAAAGAATACGGACGCCATAAGGTTTTATGAAGCGCACGGCTTCCGTCTCACGGGCAAAAAAAAGTTTGAGGAAGGTACGGCGGAGTACCTTGTGATGATGGAAAGGGAATAAACGCCGTAAACCGCGGGCTGTCTTTCGGAGGGGCATCAATGGAAAAGGGACGCATTATTTACCTGAACGGAGTAACGAGTTCCGGCAAGACGTCCATTGTGGAAGCGCTGCAGGCGCGCAGGGACGTTTTCTTCTATGTCGTGGCCAACGATCTGTTTCAGGAAATGATAGGTGAAGACTACCTGAAGGAAGATTACTGGAAATACCTCGGCGAAGTCATAATCCTGATGTATCACACCGCAAAACTGTTTTCCGATATGGGGAAAAACGTGATCATCGACGGTATTCTGGTGGAACGGGAGGGTATCGCGCCTCATTATGAAAGAATGAAACATATCCTGCGTGACAATCCGCTGGATATTGTGGAGGTTTTCTGCCCGCCGGATATCTGCAGACAGCGCAATATCGGGCGCGGAGACAGGTATGAAACACAGTCGGACGAACAGGCGGCGATGATGGCGTCAGGCATCGGGTACAGCTTGCGGGTGGATACCTCCCGGCTCTCTCCGGACGAATGCACCGGCGCCATTCTGAAAGCGCTGTTTTGAAAAAACAGTAATCTGAGGAGGGTAGTTTTATGATACATCTTGAAAAGCTTACCTACGAAAACTTTGACGACGTATTTGAGCTCAAGGTCAAAAAGATACAGTACGGCTTTGTGGCGAACAACTGCTACAGCGTTGCCGAAGCCTACGTGACTGTGATGAACGGCGGTCAGGTGTTCCCATTCGCCATATACAACGGCAAACGGCCGGTCGGATTCATCCAGATCGGTTACGGCGAGAACGCGGATCAGGACGGAGTGAGCGTCGAAAAGGACAATTATGAGATCTGGCGCTTCATGATCGACAAGCGCTATCAGGGCCGCGGTTACGGCAAAGAGGCTCTCAGGCAGGCGATCGAATTCATAAAGACCTGGCCCTGCGGCAAAGCGGAATGCATCTGGATATCCTATGAGCCCGAAAACGAAATTGCAAAAAAGCTGTACGCCTCCTTCGGATTTGAGGAAACGGGCGAGATGGACGGGAACGAGGCCGTCGCGGTGCTCAGGCTGTAAGGCGGCCGACATTCCCCTATACGGGCCGCTGCCCGCCGCACGGAACAAAAACTAAGGAAACGCTGAATAATACCAGCGACATTCACGGGTTGTCTGCACAGTTGATTGCGCGCGTATTTCGTTTTCAAGGTCCGTTGGCTGTTCACCAGACGGCATATTAGCTCTGCTGTCCTCACAAGTCAAGCCGTTTATGCTAAGGTTCTGATCTATTCCTTTCACATGGACCACCTCCACAGGTAGCCCACGAAAACGGCAGATCCGGACGGTTTTTTACGAAAGTTTAATAAGAGTTTTTACGGCATCGCGATTAACCCGCTGCCGCGACAAGCTGGGTTGGATAGATGTTTGCTGACGATTGCCTGGCATTGTTTTTATGCTCATCGACAGCAAAGCATTCGGGGGTGGTTTTGGGATTCACTCTGAAAGTGTAATCGTGCGCCCTGCCTGCCGCCCCATGCTCGTCGAGTAATCCTCTGTCAGCGAAATTCCTTAAATGAAATGCTGCAGCAGAGGTGGTTATACCGATCACTTTGCCGCATTCTTCGACCGTAAATG
>JAILQN010000111.1 GCA_024699005.1 Clostridia bacterium | reverse complement strand
CTGGTGGACGAGATCATCATATCCGCCGCCGTAACGTGGCGGGCGATCTCCGGCGGAAGATCGAAAATGCCTACGTTGGAGAGCGGAGTGGTAAAGAGATTTTCTCCGTAGAAAGCGCTTCCGATACGCAGTATCGCCTTTTTGAGCGGCACGGGCAGAGCTTTGAATATCTTCATTTCGCCCTGCGAGACGTTCGTATAGATGTCGTCCCTGAGCTTATCGACGGAAGTCCCCTCCGCGAACTGCGGTCTGAGCTGTCCGATTATCTCCGCGACCGATTTTTCCGAACAATCGGCTGTGACGCAGGTGTCAAAATAGAGGGAGAAATTGCGCAGCGTGGTCGAGTTGAAACGACCGCGAAGGTTCATCGGGATCTCGATCTTGATATTATCCCGTTCGCTCCCGCCTTCCGCGAGACATACCCGCGCCAGCGCCTTTGTGTACAGCGCCGCAAGAAAGACCGTGAGGGACGTGTCATAACTCTTGTACTTTTCCCTGAGCTGCGCGAACGGAAGCTCAAATATCGTAAGATGAAGGTCGGTATCGGCTTTTCCGCCGTTGTACTGCCATGCGTTTTTTTCGGACCGGTTATGCGGCTTTCCGCCCTCTTCGCGGTATACTCTTTTAAAGCTGTCCTCCGTATCCGCCTGCTCATACCCGCCGCCGTGCCTGAAAACGTCGTGATCGCGGGGTATGTCCTCCCCTGCAAGGGCGTAATACTCCGCGAGCATATTAATGAACAGCACGTTCGCCCCGGCGCCGTCGGAGAGAGAATGAAAGATTTCCATACCGAGGCGGTTGCCGGCGTAGGTAATGCGGAACAGCGAATGTTCCTCGCTCTTCAGATCGAACGTGCGGCACAGACCGACTTCAGGAACAACCTCCGGCAGTTTGTCGGTTTTTTTCAGCACGTACGCGCCTTTGTGCTTCGCCAGAACGACGAAGAAAGAGGGAAAGCGCGGGCGGATTATCTCCAGAGCGCGTCTGATCCGCGGGACGTCGACCGGCGCGTCAAGCTCCACCTCCGTTCTGAACTGATGGTTCCAGTGTCCGTTTGCAAGGTAGGGATATATTATCCCCCCGCCGTCAAGATCGTAATAATCGTTTTTATTGAGGTCAGACATTTTGCATCCTCCTGTTTTTTTTTGCCGTAAACGATGTTTATTTTTTATTTTTTTTCTATTTCAAAGAATACCACTTCATGCGGCCTTAGCGTCGTTTTTATCGAGATCTCGCCGTCCTTTACACCGGTTTCCGATTCGATCGGTTCAAGGCGGCAGTATTCGCGGTATCGCTCCTGCTGCTCCAGGAATATCCGCCTGCCCTCGTTGTCCGTCCAGTTCGGGCAGCCGTCGTCCGGAGACCAGGCGAACATATCGTCCGTGACGCCGAGAGTTTCGCGCTCCTTGTCCCACTCGTCGAACCAGTTGCAGTCGTCGTTTATGCGGTACGCCGTAACACTGACTTCTTTGCCGTCAAGCTGCGGGACTTTCAGCCTGAGCGAGACGTCTGCGTCGGAATGATAGTCAAGCTTGTTCTTGTAGTTGTACGCCATCACGTAAAGAGTTCCGGTATCTTCGTTATATCCGGCGGCGACGTTGACGTCCGCATCTGGGATATGACCGGTTTTCACAGCCCTTACCCCCGCTTTCTTCGCTCCCTCAAAACGGGCGGCGCGCTCCGCGACGAAATAAGTGATAAGCGGAAGCCCGTGATTCTCGCCCAGCGAGCAATAATCCCACGAAGAGAAATAGTTCATACCGCAGTCGAACATCTGCTTTATGAGCCGCGCGTCAAATCCCGCCTGATAAGAGAATCCGACCGTACGGGAAGGCAGCTGCACGTCTGTCCCGCCGGATCTGAGACCATATAGAATCCTGCCCTCGTCAACGCCGTAGATAAGGCCGTCAAGTCCGACGCTCCGAGCCGTTTCCCGGAACATTTCCGTGATCTCCGGTACCGATAACCTGTCCCCGACGTCGCCGGGGCAGTTTTCATAGTACGAAGCGGAGAGATAGCATATCCTCGTGCCTTTTTTGCCGGTGGCGTAATTGGCGCCGACTCCGCAGTGCCGGATAAACTCCCGCTCATCCCACAGTCCTTCGGAGCAGGTCATGGAGTGCGCGCCGACGAACACGTCCCCGCCGACGGTATCGATCAGCGCCTGAACGGTATAGTCGTAGAGTCTGCAGTAAGCCGTAAGACTGTTCTCCGGGCTGCCGTCCGGCGTGTGGAACCAGTCTTTGTTCTCGTACTCGGTCAGGACTCCGAATCGCCACGAGCGGACTTCTTCAGATCCGAATTCATCGATAAGAGCCAGACAGATCGCCTTGATATAATCGTAATATTCGTTGTAATCATCCGGCGGATAGACGTTCACGTCGAACGCGCCCGTATCCTCCGGCGAATTTTCAAGGGTCCGCCGCGAGAGCTTGGCGGGAACGTTGCCGAACTTGAGAAGCGGTTTGCACCCGACCTTCAGTATTCCACGGCAGGATGCGAGCAGCGGCTCAAAATCGTAATCGTCGATAACGGAAAAGTCCTTCGGATCGCGGAAAAGATCCCTGCCGTCATTGCCGCCGGAACACTCCATAAGCTGGATATAATCCGCAAATTCATAGGGATTGTATTCCTCATTGACGACCGGATCTTCCGGAAATCGCCCGCCGTAGCGATTGATATTGCTTTTGACGTTGGGCAGAATCCCGCCCAAAACAGAAGCGTCCACCTCGAAGAAGTAATTGTTGATCATATTATTGAAGAAAGGATAAACGTTCCACCATATCCCGGCGAAGAAAGCAAGGAGGAGAGAGAGGAATTTTTGCAGTGTCATAAAAGGAACCTCGTAACCAGGTATGAAGGATGAAGGATGAAGTATAAAGTATGAAATCCCGGGAAAAAGGTTATACTGTCCGGGATGGACGGCGGTATCAGATAAGCATGAAATATGAGGTATGAAGTGTTATTGTCCGGCACCACTTCATCCTTCATACTTCATACTTATTCACCTGCCGTCGCTCACCGCAATCACCCCGTTGAACACTCCGACGTAAGCCGAGCCGTTCGGGCCGATGGTGATGGGGCCGTAGCTGTTGTTCCAGTTCCTGCCGCAGCCTGTAAAGACCTTGTAAACCGTCTCACCGGTCTCGAAATCGACCGCAGTCAGA
>JAILQN010000099.1 GCA_024699005.1 Clostridia bacterium | reverse complement strand
TCATGCCGGCCTCTTCATCCGAGTTGTAATTCTTCAGGTCGTTCGCCTGAAATCCGTACAGCGTAATAAAAAAGAGAAATCATTCACAGAAAATATCGGGTTTTCTGCCGTACTGAAAATGGATATCTCATTTTTTTGCGTACAAACAGAAGTCCTGTTTTGTCCGTTCGCTCTCAAAAGCTGCGCCGGGGTATCATCGTATTAAAGCATAACAGCGCGCCCGTAAAATAGGGGCCGGATTTCAAAACATCCAGCTGTCTTTACTTGCCGGTCCGCGCAACGCGATGGGCGATGTTCTGCCACAGATGCGAAAGCACGCCGAAATCGCGGTGCAGCGACTGCGGAAGCGTGGGGACTCTGTCGTATAAAAGCTGCCAGTATTCGTATTCACCGCCGAAAAAATCAAGGATCTCCACGGTGTGCAACCGGGCGATGCCGTTTCGGGATTCTTTGACTCCCACGACAACGCCTTTGACGGTGACGGAAATCTCATCGTTGAAAACCGTCACTTCTGCCGCAGTTCCTATTTCCAGGTCCTGTCCTTCATCCAGATATACGCTCATATTGTGCTCTGTCATCAGCGTCGTTACGCCCTCATAAACACGCGAACCGGTTTTCAGTGCAACGAACTCCGCGTCAACAACCCTGACGGTCTCTCCGTCGCCATCCCGCCCGTCTATCATGAAGAGCGACATGATCAGGAAATACAGGTTCCGGATGATCCAGAACAAAAGGATCAGCAATCCCACCGCCTGTACCGTACTGAAGATGCAGATGATCCGGATGATCCCGGCGACAGACATGCCCGTCAGGATCAGGAACGGGATCATGGAACGCACGTCGCGCTGCCGCTTCACGTTCTGCTTCGATTTGTCGGTCACCTTGAATTTCAGGGTGCTGACGCCGAAGAATTCCTTGACCGTCGGGATGAGCAGATGAGGCATAACGCTCGTTTCGTAAATGCCGCTCCATTTCGTCGAGATCGCATTTTTGCTGTTCAGCCGCAGCCCGAGATCCTGCAGCGCGAACATCGGCAGCCAGAACACGAGCAACTCCGGCCAGGTACAGCGAAATACCGGCACGGCCAGCAGCGCATACAACATCGGCGAGAGCATATAAATCAGGTTTTTGACGGGAGAAGACCAGTATACGACGAAGCTCCAGTAGCTGAATTTCTGCGTCAGAGTCAGTTCACGCCTCCGCCAGATCTTCAGTTTTCTCGCGGTCACGATCACGCCACGCGCCCAACGGGTACGCTGCTTGATATGCTCTCTGAATGTGTGCGGCGTCTGGCCGCAGGCCAGAGGTTCCGGCAGAGCGAGGCTGACATACCCTTTCGATTCGATCAGCAGACCTGTGGCAAAATCTTCGGTGATCGATCCGGTGTAGAAACCGCCGACGTCTTCCAGTGCCTTTCTGAAAAGCACGGTGTTGGAACCGCCGTAGATCACGCTGTTCGTAGCTGTCTTGGACGGTTCGATGATGCGGTAGAAAAAGTGCTGTTCGTTCGGGGCGCGCTTTTCGGAATACAGCGCGTGCTGGAACACGTCCGGATCGTAGAAGCACTGCGGCGTCTGAAGCAATCCGAGTCTGAGCCGATCGCTCTCCGGACGCTCCTTTTCCCGCAGCTCAACGTCAACAAAATACGGAATCGTTTTCAGCAGAAATTCGCTCCGTGGGATCATATCGGCGTCAAAGGTGACGATATACGGCGAAGAGGTCAGTCCGAGGGCGTGTTTCAGATTGCCTGCCTTGGCGCCGCTGTTGTCGGGCCTGTCAAAATACCCCACGCCCATCTCTCCGGCAAGGGCGCGCATCTCCGGCTGGCGGTTATCGTCGCAGATATAGATATGTACTTTTGATTTATCGGGGTATTTCATGTGGACGCAGCCGTTGACTGTCCGGCGAAGCAGCTCTACGGGCTCGTTGTACGTGGCGATAAACACGTCCACGTCCGGCCAGGCATCCTCCGGGATCGCGGGCAGCGGATGTTCCCGCTTGCGGACGAGATGGCCGAACATCACGATGGATTCAACGAATCCGAGCGCTTCCACAACCAGCAGGATAAGGTTCGCTGCGACAGCGACTGCGCCGTATTCCAACGGTATCGAGTAATAAACGCGCCAGCCGAGATAGATCAACGTGCTGAAGGCGCCGACGATCAGCGCCGCTCGTGAAAACACCGTAAATGCGCCCGGTCTCTCCCCGCTTCTGCCGATGATATCATCATAAGTCCTGCGTTTTTTTCTCTTTTTCCGGCCGTACAGCAACCCGGCGACGCAGGCTGCAAGAACGATGGATCCCGCAACAATGCCGAAGCATCTCCAATTGCGGACTGCTTCAATACCCGTCTCCCCGACAGTATTGAGGATCCACGTTCTGACCTTATCCGCTTTGCTCTGACGGCTTCTTACCGCAGGCGCCGTGATCTTCTCCGGATCACCGCCCCGGATCAGTTCCCGGACCCATATCCCGGCGGGCGTCAGGTCTGTGTCGCCGATATCCCCCACGGGATCAAATCCACGACGAAAGATCGCCGAAGCTTCCTCCTTGTCCGATAAGCTCCAGACAGCATAACTGATCCGCTTTTCGTTTAAGCAGGAGAACCACTTCGCCGCCCATTCGAAATCAAGGTCCCCGTCGCCGCTCGCTTCGCTGATCCCGCACTCGCTGATAAACACGGGAAGCCCTGCGTCAACGGCCGCGTTCAGTTCCTCAAACAACGATTCGTGATGCGAGGCGGCATAGAAATGGAGCACATACATGACGTTATTGTATGGCAGAGGACGCAGCAGGCAATCGCCTAGGTTTCTGTCGTAATCCGGAGTCCCGACGACAATGACGGCGTCAGGCATATTCCGGCGGATCACAGGTATTACTCTGTCACAGTACGCCAGCACGTCTCCCCAGTCGGTAGAGCCGTTTGGCTCGTTGCAGATCTCGAAAATCAGGTTCGGACAATTACTGTATTCGGCGGTGATACACTCGAAAAAGGCGATTGCCTCCTCTGCGTTTTCGTTCGGATCCGCATCGTTCAGGATATGCCAGTCCACCAGAACGTACATGTCCGCGTCGACGGCGAACCCGATGCCCTACCTCATCAACGCAAGGTTTTCATCCTTTTCCCCGCCGCAGTACAGCTCGGAATACATCTCCAGACGGATCAGATTGCAATCCCAGTCTTCCGACAGCTGCCCGAAGAGATCCGCATTTATATATTCGGGGAACCATGTGAGGCCGTGGGTGCTGACACCACGCAGCTGGACGGCATTCCCGGACGCATCCGAAAGCCGGCCGTCAACGACCTGCAGTTTGCCGTTGACCGAAGGCCGTGCGGTTTCGGAACCGTTTTCCGCAAATACCGGCATAGAGACAAGAAGGAGAACGGCAGCAATCAACACCGCGTTCACGCGGCACAAGCGCCGTATTGCATTAAGTATCGTTTTTCTGCGCTTCATATTGCACCTGTTTTACGTACATTATATATTTTTACAGATCCCAACAGCTTCCTGCACACGGCGGATGTCGATTTCACGGCAGGATAAGCCATTCCCGCTCATGAGCGCGGCTGCGATCCCGGCTGAGTGGCCCATTGCCATGCAGATACGCATAACGCGGTAAGAAGCATGTGCGCGGCGATCCCCGCAGGACTTCTTACGGCCACAAGGACGTCATATTTGTGTGCTTTCATCATTTAAGTCGGGCAGCTCCCCCGACACTCCTTCCGGGGTATTTATAAGTGAAAGACTCACCTGAAATCAATTATAAAGTATAGCGCAGCCGTGGCCGGAAATCAAGGTTTTCAGGGTACATTTCGGCTCGGGGAACACATATGTTACACGACCGCATAATTTGCCGATTTTCCGGCGCTGTCGTGATTCAAAATCCTTCTGCAAAAATCACGCCGGCTTTTTCAGGGTGTTTTTGCGCCGAAATCAAAAACCGGGCTCCGGAGCAGCCGCAAAGCCGCTTCGGAGCCCGGTTTTTCGATCTGATCTCAGTCCTCATTGCCTGTTGTTGCAATGATACTGTATTCGTATACGTTTGCTTATTTGCTGAAAAGCCCTTTGATGAGTTCAAACAGCTTCCTGATAAGCTTGAACGGGCGGGTAAAGAGTTCGCGGAAATCATTGTTCTGATAAACACGGTGAACAACGTATCCGCCGTCCTTGTATTCCAGATCATAATACTGCATCTGGGTGGTACCGTCGCCGTTGTCTATAAAGATCGTCATACATGTTGCAAGCTTACCTGTGTAGTCAACGTTGAGGTCGTAGCCTTCAACCGTGTAGTTGGTTACGGGAATGCCGTTGATAAGGACTTTGCTTACAGACGTATTCCTTACAAGGTCAACGTAGATGTTGTGATGCTCTTCAACGGGAGGAAGTGCGGCAAGGAACTGTCTTGCGATATAGTCGTGACCGATCTGGCTGGGATGAGAGGCGGTAAGAGAATCCTCAAAATATTCCCCGAGGAGCGCCATATTCTGTTCCGTTGCGTATGTTTCGCAGTTCTGGATATCAACGTAAGTAACGCCGTATTCTTTTGCCCATTGCTCATACAGGATGTTCATCTGCTCGGTGATATTGGCCATGAGATCACCGATGGGAAGCAGCGTTTCGTCAAGCAGAGTCACGTCGTCGATAAGGTTGAACCCGCCGCAGATAAGGATCGTGGCGTCGGGATTCAGGTCCGTAACTTTTTTAAGAAGAAGCGGATACTGTGATTTCCAGTTGTTGAAGCCGTCTCTGAGCAGGCTGACCGCCTTTGTGACGATATCTCCGGCTTTGTTTACGACGGAAGCATCAAGCTTGAAATCCGCCAGAAGAGTCCCCTCGGAAATAATACGGTAAGCGCGGTAGAAAATATCGCACATACCCAGTTCAATCGTTATAAGTTCCGC
>JAILQN010000120.1 GCA_024699005.1 Clostridia bacterium | reverse complement strand
AAAATACGACGTAAAGCCTGATATCATCGTCGGCTGCACCGGCGGCGGAAGCAACCTGGGCGGACTTATCGCGCCGTTTGCCGGCGAGATCTGCCGCGGCGAAGCGAGCTACGATATCGTTGCCGTCGAGCCGGCGTCCTGCCCCAGCATCACCCGCGGCGTCTACGCCTACGACTTCTGCGACACCGGCAAGATCTGCCCGCTCGCGAAGATGTATACAATAGGCTCCAGCTTCATCCCCTCTGCGAACCACGCGGGCGGCCTGAGGTTCCACGGCATGAGCCCGATAATCTCGCAGCTCTGCGCAGACGGAATCATCCGCGCCGTCGCGGTGGAACAGAACTCCGTGTTCGAAGCCGCCGAGATGTTCGCGCGCACCGAGGGCATCCTGCCCGCTCCCGAATCCAGCCACGCCATCCGCGGCGCCATCGATGAGGCGCTTAAGTGCAAAGAGTCCGGCGAGAGCAAGAACATCCTCTTCGGCCTTACCGGCACGGGCTATTTCGACATGAAAGCCTACGAGGCTTACAACGACGGCACCATGACCGATCAGATCCCCACCGACGAGGATATCGCGAAGAGCATAGCCGAGCTGCCGAAGGTGCCGGGCTGAGCGCTGAGCCTGTCAATATAACAATATTCCTTTTATGGGTCTTTTCTCCGGAGCCGTTCGCCGTCAGGCGGACGGCTCACTTATTATGATTTCTTCTTATTGAGATTCAGAAGGATAACGGCAACAAGGATCAGAAGGATGCCGAGACCGGATAAAACGGTCAGCTTTTCGGAAAAAACCAGAATCCCGATAAGCGTCGCCACCATCGGCTCGACCGTCGCAAGAATACCCGCTTTGCTTGCCTCCACGGTATTAAGACCGAGGGTATACGCAAGAAAAGGAATGACGGCGGTGACAAGGGCGGTCAGCCCGCAAAACGCAAGAAGCGACGGAAGCTTTCCTGAGCCTGCAAATATCGATACCATCTCCGCCGGGCGGCATATCATCCATGAACCTGCGGCTGCGAACAGAAACGCGTAAGTGGTGACCGTGTAAGGGGAATACCTCCGGAGAGCCACGGTCCCCAGAATGCTGTACAGTCCGTACCCGATACCGGAGGCGAGTCCTATAAAAAACCCGGGCAGCGTGATCCCTTCACCGGAGATACCGGAGACCAGCACGCAGCCGATGAACGCGAGAACAAGCGCGATGATCTTCCCCCGTTCCGGTTTCTCCCGGAAAAACAGCACGGACATCAGCATGATCCATACGGGCGAGGTATAAAGCAGTATGGCCGCAACGGACAACGGCATCATCGTAATAGCCGTAAAATAGCATACGGCAAAGAACAGGACGCTTCCGACACCGAGTCCAAGAAAAAGCGGTATATCCCGCGCGGCGATCCTGAAACCGGAACGGTCTCTGATCAACAGCACGACGCAGAACACAAGCGCCGCCAGCGTGACACGGACCGACACGATCTGTATGGAACTGAATCCGAAAGCGCTCAGCTTCCGGACGAAAATGCCCATGGTCCCCCAGAAGCATCCCGCAAGAATGATCAGCGCGGGCCCGGTTATATTCCTGTATTTTTCCTTCACGTTCATTATCTCCGTTCGGTGATCGTCCGCATTTTATCAGATAAAACCGCAACATTCAACACCAAATATCCCCTGAACGAAAACTCAACCGGTAAAAACCCGAAACTCAGCACTCAAAACTTTGTAGTTGCAATCCTGCATTATATTTGTTATAATGATTCGGTATGCAATAATCACGGAGGCAACATGTCCAGGCTCAAAACGGCGGATCCGCGGCACATAGATAAGCTGCTGAAAGTACTCGGCATTGCGTCTTATTCCGTCGCAGTGTTTATTATAGTATGGTCTCTTATCTGCCGCGTGGGAGTTTTCGCAGAGAAGTACAGGGCGTATACGATCTGGCTGTCAAATCTGGAGATAAAGATAGCATCTATCAACAACCTCTGGGTGCTGGTCATCTGTATCCTGCTGATGTACTTCATCAAGACTGTCTATCCTCTGTACCCCATCTCCATCCTGAGCATGGCTACGGCTATGGTCTTTGACGTGCCGCACGCGATAGCGATAAACTCAGCGGGAATGATCATACTGTTCGCAGTCCGTTATGTAACAGGCGTGTGGTCCGGCGGCGGAAACCTTGGCAAGCTTATAAACAAAAACGTCTGGATACAGAGTTTCGTTTCCGGTCCGGACGGCAGGGGCAACGCCTGGCTGCTGCTGGCATGCCGGCTTGTCCCCGGAATGACACTGAGCAACGTCAGCTCGCTTTACGGAGCCATGGGCTTTCCGTTCGTGCAGTTCATGCTCATATCCTATTCCGGATACCTGCCGAAGATGCTTTTTTACGTGGTTATCGGCAGCAACGTTTCAAATCCGTTCTCGCTCAGCTTTTCCATTCCGACGATGATCATGTTCCTGCTTACCGGAACTTCCTTCTTCGGGATACGCTGGGTATTCGACACGTTTATAAAAGAAAAAGACGTCACAGACTCTGTCGCTCCGATCAAAGAGACGGGTGCGCAGACGTCCGACAGCAGTATATGAAAGGCGGAATTTATTATTATGGACAACAATTCAGTGATCAACGCAAGAAAAAAACTCGAATCCGGAGCGCTTCTGCCCAAAATGAGGGAGCTTTATACAAACGACGCCGAGTGCGGCATTCAGGAGAAACGCTACGATGAGCTTATTTCACTCTGGGCGGATATTTATCCCGACGCAGGCGGTGAGATCCGCTTTTTCTCCGCTCCCGGCAGGACCGAGGTCTGCGGCAACCACACAGATCACAACCGCGGCAAGGTCATGGCTGCGGCAGTCAATCTGGATGCGGTCGCAGCCGCGGCGAAAACGGACGACGGCATCGTCACCGTCAAGTCCGCCGAATACACAAAGATCGACAGAGTCGATTCCGGCATCCTGACCGTACAGCCCGAAGACAACGGCAAGTCTCAGGGGCTTATCCGCGGCGTATGCGCCGGCTTCAGAAAACGCGGCTACAACGTCGGCGGATTCAACGCCGTCACAAAAACTCAGGTCATTTCCGGCTCCGGACTGTCCAGCTCCGCGGCGTTCGAGGTCCTGATCGCAACCATCATGAATTACCTTTACAACGACGGACGCGTCAGCGCAGTGGAGATCGCCCAGATCGCCCAGTACGCCGAGAATGAGTTTTTCGGCAAGCCCTGCGGTCTTATGGATCAGATGGCGTGCTCTGTCGGAGGCTTTGTAAAGATCGACTTTAAAGACACCGAAAAGCCCGTTATCACACCGATCGGGTTCGATTTCGCATCCTGCTCTCATAAGCTCGTAATCACCGACACGCGTGCGGATCACTCCGATCTGACTGACGAATACGCCGCCATCAGGCTCGAAATGGAAAAGACAGCGTCTGTATTCGGCAAAAGCGCGCTCCGTGACGTGGACGAAAACGAGTTTTTTGCAAACCTGGCGAAGGTCCGCGAACAGGCGGGCGACAGACCGGTGCTCAGAGGCATCCATTTCTTCGGAGAGAACAGGCGCGTGGAGCGCGCGGCGGACGCCCTTTCCCGCGGCGATTTCGGGACATTCAAAGCGGTGATCACCGAGAGCGGCGAATCCTCGTATATGTATAACCAGAACGTATTCTCCGCCAAAGCTCCGCAGAACCAGCCCGTCGCTCTGGCGCTGGCGATCTCCGACAGCGTTCTGCGCGGCTCCGGCGCGTGGCGCGTCCACGGCGGCGGCTTCGCCGGTACTATCCAGGCTTTCGTGCCCGACGATCTTCTTGACCGCTACATCTCCGCCCTCGAGAGCGTATTCGGCGACAACGCGTGCTACGTGCTGAATATACGCCCGGTCGGAGGAACGGAAATCTGTTAATAGTTTTACAATGTGCAATATGCAATGTGCAATTGCGCTCCGGATGGTATAACAGCTGGATTGTCTCCGCCCCGGAAGGTTTTTTCTGATGCTGACAGGGCGGTATAAAGCAAACGGCTGAGACTTTGTTCGTCGCAATTACACATTACACATTTCTCATTACACATTACTTATCATATGAATAAACACTTCAAATCTCTCGAACTCGATAAAATCCTGAATATACTCTCAACATTCGCCTCCTGCGCAGACGCGAAGGAGGCTTGCATTTCGCTCGGACCGGAGACAGACCTGACCGTTGCGAAGATAAGCCTCGCCCGCACGGACGAGGCCTTCCGGCTTGTCGCCCAATACGGCAGCCCCTCCTTCGGCGGCCTGCGAAACTGCTCCAACGCTCTGGCTGTCGCCGACGCGGGCGGCATCATCGGCAGGCGCGATCTGCTGAATATCGCGGAGAACCTCCGTGTCATCCGGTCCCTGCGGCAGTGGAGAGATAATCAGGATCATAGTTCCAAGTTCCAAGATCCAAGTTCCACGTTTTCTGATTCGTCCTGTTCCGAATCAGAAAACTCAGAACTCAGAACTCAGAACTCAGAACTCGATTTATTCTTCGGCGGGCTTATGCCGAACCGATACCTTGAAGATAAGATCACAACAGCCATAACACCGGAGGAGGAGATCGCCGACGGCGCCTCTCCCCTGCTTGCCGAGATCAGACGGCAGATAAGGACGAAATCAGCAGGTATCCGCGAAAAACTGGAACATACCGTTCATTCCGCAGCGTACCGTGATATGCTTCAGGACGCGATCATCACCCAGCGCAACGGCAGATTCGTTGTGCCGGTGAAAGCGGAGTACCGCTCCAGATTCGGAGGACTGGTACACGATACCTCCTCCAGCGGCTCCACCGTGTTCATTGAGCCCATGGCTGTGGTCGAAGCCAATAACGAGATAAGAGTTCTGGAGGGCAAGGAGCAGCAGGAGATCGAGCGCATCATCTCTGCGCTCTGCGCCGAAGCCGGTTCCTTTAAAGACGAACTCAACGCGGGCTACGAGTGCGCCGTGGAGCTGGACGTCATTTTCGCGAAGGCTCAGCTTGCGTACGATATGCGCGCGGGGCTTCCCGAACTCTGCGATGAAGGCGAGACCGACCTCAGAGGAGCGCGCCACCCGCTGCTTGACAAGACCTCCGTGGTGCCTATAGACATACGCGTCGGCGGCGAATACGACACCCTTGTGATAACCGGTCCCAACACCGGCGGCAAGACTGTCGCGCTCAAGACGCTCGGTCTTCTGACCCTTATGGCGGAATGCGGGCTTATGCTCCCGGCGAGAGACGGCAGCCGGGTCAGAGTTTACAAAAACATATTCGCGGATATCGGCGACGAGCAGTCCATAGAACAGAGCCTGAGCACTTTCTCCGCTCACATGGTCAATATCGTGTCCATCCTGAAAGAGGCTGATTTCGACAGCCTTGTGCTTATAGACGAATTAGGCGCAGGTACGGACCCTGTAGAGGGAGCGGCGCTTGCCATGGCGATCCTGGAAAAGCTGCGCGCTCAGGGCGCGACCATCGCAGCCACGACTCATTACGCCGAGCTGAAAGCCTACGCCCTCGATACACCCCGGGTGGAGAACGGCAGCTGCGAATTTGACGTGGAGACCCTGCGTCCGACCTACCGGCTGCTTATCGGGATCCCGGGCCGTTCAAACGCCTTCGCGATAAGCGAGCGGCTGGGCATAGCGCCCGAGGTGATCGACCGCGCAAAAGAACTCGTATCAGCCGAGAACACCCGTTTTGAGGACGTTATGGACGATCTTGAGCGCAGGCGCAAATCCATGGAACAGGCCGACGACGACGCACAGAGGATGCGCCGTGAAGCGGAAGAAAAACTGCGTCAGGCGGAAACGAAGCTGGACGACCTGGATAATATCCGCGAAAAAGAGATAGACCGCGCCACCGCGGAAGCGAGACGGATAGTGGAAGGCGCGAAAAGAGCGTCTCAGGATCTGCTCGCAGAGATCGATTCCATCAAAAAGGAACTGCGCAAACAGAACGCGAATCAGGACTTTCTTCAGAAAGCGAAGTCCGATATACGCCGCGGACTGGACGCCGCCTACGACGCCGCGGCAACCTCGCTGACGGGAACGGCGACTGAGGTCTCAGAGCCGGAAAAAATACATAAGGGCGACACCGTCCGTTTCGGTTCTACCGGAGCGACCGGGACCGTCCTCACCGAGCCGGACAAAAAAGGCTACGTCGAGATCGGAATGGGCAGCGGCAAGATGAGGGCAAAGGCGGCCGACCTGCGCAAAGTAAAAGCGCCGGCGCCGAAAAGAGCCGACCCGGATATCGTATTCAAAACCGAGTCGAGAGCCACCGCCGCCGTGTCGTCGCGCTGTGATCTGCGAGGCATGAACACCGAGGAAGCCATGGAAGCCGTGGAGGAGTTCCTGGACTCCCTCGCCGTCGCAGGCCTGCCCGAGGGCACGATAATCCACGGCAAGGGAACGGGGACTCTGCGCAAAGCGGTCACAAAGCTGCTGTCCGGCCACAGACACGTCAAAGCCTTCCGCCTGGGCAAATACGGCGAAGGTGAGGACGGAGTGACTATCGTCACAATGAAGTAAGCATTTTTCAAACAGAGCAGCATGTAATAATTCGGAATGCGGAATTCGGAATGCGGAATTATTTGCGGCAATAAGATTTCTGTTTTGCAGCTTTACACGCAAATACAGTAAGGCAAAACCTTTTAAAAATTCCGCATTCCGAATTCCGCATTCCGCATTATCCTTAAAGCCTTTCTGACTGAGCAAAAACGATCTTCAGATTATGCTGCGTTCGATCTTCTCCCTCGCCTGGCCGACCATGCTCGAGCAACTGCTCGGCACCGCCGTGCAGTATATAGATACGGCCATGGTCGGGGTCCTGGGGACTTCCGCCGTGGCGGCAGTCGGAGCGACAACCACCTTCAACTGGCTCACCGGCAGCACGGTATCGGCTGTCGGTGTCGGTTTGTTGGCGTTCATAGCCCAGGCTTTCGGTGCGAAACAACCCGACAAAGCCCGGGCGGCGGCGGCGCAGTCTGTCACGCTGACTCTCGTGTTCGGTTTGGTTTTTACCCTTCTGACAACCGGATTATCACCTTTTATCCCTGAATGGATGCAGGCGGATCCGGCGATCCGGTCCGCGGCATCAACTTATCTGCTGATACTGTACTCCCCCATGCTCTTAAGGACGGCGAGCATCATTTTCGGCATGGTACTGCGCGCCGCAGGAGACACCAGAACCCCGATGCGTACCGGACTTATCGTCAACGCGGTGAACGTCGTGCTGAACTTTCTGCTGATTTACGACACAAGAACCGTTCCGGTATTCTCCCGCAGTATCACCCTTTACGGCGCGGGGCTCGGGATAAACGGCGCCGCTCTCGCAAGCGCAATCGCCTATACCCTGGGCGGGATCATTATAACCGTAAAGCTTTTCCGGCACCCCGATATCTCCCCCGCCGGTTACTCCTTCAGACCGGACAAGACAATCCTCAAGCCGGTTTTCAGAGTCGGCATACCGAATATGCTCCAGCGTTTTGCGACCTCGCTGGGATATGTGTTTTTCGCTTCCATGATCAATTCTCTGGGAGAGATCGCCACCGCGGCACACACAGTCGCCAATACTGTGGAATCGGCTTTTTATATCCCCGGCTGGGGCATGCAGACGGCTGCAGCCACCCTTTCCGGCAACGCCACCGGAGCAGATGACACAGCCGGGATCAAAAAGCTGACAAAAGCGATCCTTACGCTTGAGGTCGGTCTTATGCTCGTTTCCGGGGGTTTGCTTTTTGCCTTCGCTCCCATGCTCATACGTCTTTTCTCAAAGGATGCAGAGGTCATCGCTCTCGGGACTTCCGTGCTGCATATGGTAGCCGTGTCCGAGCCGTTCTACGGCGTACCGATCGTACTTGAGGGCATCCTCCAGGGGCAGGGAAAGACCGTTCCGCCCTTCATTTACAATATGACCGGCATGTGGGGCGTCAGGATCCTGGGCACGTTCATCGCGACGCAGGTTTTATCCTTAGGACTTGTCGCAGCCTGGGGCTGCATGATAGCGCATAATCTGCTGCTTTTCTGCCTGTTCAGCGGGCATTTCATACTGTCTGCGCGGAGGAGCGGCCGGCGGTGAACGGAGCGCCGACGGGCTGAGATTCATCGCGCGAAGTGCGCGGAAATATCGGCGGTTTATTTTTTACTAACTGCGTTATTATACTTGTACTACTTTTTATATCCTTTTTACAAACTTTCGCAATTTGCGAAAAAAGCTTGAATATTCGCAGAATTGATATTAAAATATCATTGTAATCTTAAATAACGGAGGACAATAATATGTCAGTAAGAGTTGCTATCAACGGTTTCGGCAGGATCGGCCGCCTCGCTTTCCGTCAGATGTTTGACGCCGCGGGTTACGAGATCGTCGCCATCAACGACCTCACCAGCCCCAAGATGCTGGCTTATCTGCTTAAGTATGACACCGCTCAGAAGGGTTACACCGGCACCATCGGTCAGAACCTTCACACTGTCGACTATAAGGACGCCGACGTCGCCGAGGACGGCACTGTCAAGGCTCCCGGCTGCATCATCGTAGACGGCAGGGAAATCACCATCTTCGCCGAGAAGAACGCCGCCGATCTGCCCTGGAAGGCTCTTGATATCGACGTCGTTCTTGAGTGCACCGGTTTCTACACCTCCAAGGCAAAATCCCAGGCTCACATCGACGCCGGCGCGAAGAAGGTCGTTATTTCCGCTCCCGCGGGCAAGGACCTCAAGACTATCGTTTATTCCGTAAACGAGGACACTCTTACTGCAGACGACACCATCGTCTCCGCCGCATCCTGCACCACCAACTGCCTGGCTCCCATGGCAAAGGCTCTTAACGACGTATATCCCATCCAGTCCGGCATCATGAGCACCATCCACGCTTACACCGGCGATCAGATGATCCTCGACGGTCCGCACCGCAAGGGCGATCTTCGCCGCGGCCGCGCAGGCGCTGCGAACATAGTTCCCAACTCCACCGGCGCAGCCAAAGCTATCGGACTTGTTATCCCCGAGCTTAACGGCAAACTTCAGGGCAGCGCACAGCGCGTTCCCGTGCCCACCGGCTCCACCACGATCCTTGTCGCGGTCGTAAAGGGCAAAGACGTCACTGCAGAGTCCATCAACGCAGCCATGAAGGCTCAGGCTTCCGCCAGCTTCGGTTACAACGAGGACCAGATCGTCTCTTCCGACGTTATCGGCATGACCTACGGCTCGCTCTTCGACGCGACTCAGACCATGGTCATCCCCATGGGCGACGATACCTATCAGGTCCAGGTCGTTGCGTGGTATGACAACGAGAACAGCTACACCAGCCAGATGGTCCGCACCATCAAGTATCTCGCTGAGCTCAAGTAATTTTCCGATAATCATTCTTTGGTTTTCATTTTTTCTCCTTTTTTAAAAGCACAGCCGCCCGTTTTCCGGGCGGCTTGTGTTTTTATTCTTCAGGTTTCCTTCTGTCTTTTCTTCTGAGCAGCTTTTCCGGTTTTCTGACGTAGCTGCGGACGACGGTACCGCATCCGCGGCAGACGGAATGATACAGAGCGCTGCCGCCGAGCTTATGCTTCACCGCGCTTATCGCTCCGTATCCGGCCTGGAAACACTCGATCATCTCCGTCCCGCCGCAGTACGGGCAACGGTCATAGTTTTTATCTGTTGAATCATACATGCCAAATACTCCCTTTCTTTTATCCGATCTGTTATTGTACATTGTATATTAAAAACGGCCGCCCGTTAAGGGCGGCACATTTTTTGCTTATCAGCCGACGCCGAAGAGTCTGGCAAAGAACTGCGCTATTGCCCCGAAGAAGTTCTTGAGAGCCGCGATAAGTTTCGCGAAGCCGGACAAACCTGTGCTGTCAACCGTTGTGGTGTGTGCGGACGGGTTGGTCGGCGAGTCGGTGCTCGTCGTGGCGGAACCGACGTCAAGAAGCTTTGTGACGTAGCTTATGAACCTGGGCATATCGTCGATAGAGTTGAACATGTCGATCAGACTGAAATCGACGTTTCTGAACCTGTCGGCAAGCTTGCCGGACAGCGGCACCAGATATTTATAAACCGTGAAGAGTGTTTTAAGTATCTTGTCGGGAACGGACTGCTCCATAGACCATGAGTAGAGAGCGGTCATGAGTTCCTTTAAGAACCTGTCGTTATGATCTTCGTCATCGAGCTGGAAGAAGCCTATAAGGAAGTTGGTCAGGTTCTCGTTGTTGTCCTTATAGAACAGCGTATCGAGCACCAGCCGCAGCAGCAGCGTTATCATATCGCCGCCGTTGCCGGTATTGATCGTCACATAATTCCTGCTTGTGGAGATCGACGGACGGTCGAGCTGCAGCTCGCCGCAGCACAGAGTCGTGAAGTCGATGTACGGCAGGGTGATCTTGAGCGTAGCGGTCTGATATAAGGTTTTTTCCTCCTGTGCGGTTACCGTGACCACGTTGCCCTGATCGTCAAGCACCACGTCGCCGTTATCATCCAGAACTTCCTTCTGGACTTCCACCGTTTCTTTGCCTATCGGGATGTTCTTGTTCTCGATATCGAAGGTGAGCAGTTCATCCGTCAGATAGGTGGAGATAAGACCGTTAAGCAGAGAATTGAGGTCGACATCAAGCGGCAGCGACAGGTTGAGGTCGAAATCGCCCAACGAAAGATTGGCAAGGAACTTATTGGCGAGCGGCATGATATCGATCACGGGCTGCAGCATATAAACGAGCACGTAAGCGAAGTGTACCAGATTGTTGATGCAGTCGGAGAATGCGCCTATCGACAGATAGAACATCAGGTTCGGGATGACGTCCAGCAGATACTGCAGCGGATCCTGGATAAGATCCTGCATCCAGTTGAACATGGGCTTGAGCAGATAGTAGATGGAATTATAGTTCCTGATCAGTATATCGCCCGAATCAAGCGGAGTACCGTCGTCACGCACCTTTGAAGAATCGTAATCGTACTCCTCGGTCTCGTCAACAGCCTGATAAGCATAGCTCAGATAATCACGGTAACTGAGAAGATCCCTCGTCGCGCCGAAAGCCTCCATGATGTTGATCCAGGAGTAGGCGTAACCCTCATAGCCGGGGATGTTGACAACGCCCAGGACGCTCAGATCCTCGCCGGCGGCGATATACCTTATGACCAGAGCGAACGGAGAGAATATCGCGGAGAGTGCGTTCAGGAATATCGCTCTGTCATCATAAGCTCTCTTGATGGCGGGATTGTCGTAACCCCAGTCGTACGCGACTCTTCTGCCCGCTACTGTGTAACCGGTGTTCTCGTCGATATATTCGTCCTCAAATCTGTAGAAGGTATTTTCCTTATACTTGCGCGTCTCGGAAGCTGTCATCACGACATTGTCGAATTCATCCAGGATATCCTCATCGGATTCCTGAGCGGCCTCGTCCATAAGGTTCTTTACGATGGAGTTTTCGCCGTAATCGTCCGGGATATTGAAGCCGTCCGCGTTGCGGAACGCATACGCAAGAGCGTAAGCC
>JAILQN010000296.1 GCA_024699005.1 Clostridia bacterium | reverse complement strand
CACTCTGCTGCAATTGCTTTTCGGGGGACGCAACCTGACGCCCTGCCGCAATTTGCATTTTTTCTCTTTTCTTTTTGCTTCTCCAGGCATCTCTTGTTTCCACACTTCCGTACGGAGTTCGGGAATAAGGCATATAGGCCTGCACAGCTTTTACAGTAACATGGAGTTTTTCAGCAATCTGTTCTGTTGACAAGCCCTGATCCTTCAACTGAGCTATTTCTCTGCTGCGCCTGCTCTCCCATAATCCTTCTGTGATCAGAACTTTCTGCACTGTTACCTTCGGCGCTCCTGTGGCTATTACCGTTTTGTCGACAGAGTGCGTATTTCGGAATGCAGTTACAATCTCGTTGTAATTTCCTCTGTTTTTTCCCATATGTCGTTCCTCCGTGGAATCGGGTTCGATAACAGCATATCATAAATCTTCTTTGGTGTCAACCTAAACTTTTTGTTGTGTCAACCTAATCATTTCGGAAGCATAATTCCTATTCACGAAAGACTGCTGTCCTCAGAAATATGTAATATCCTTGCCAATGCCGCCCGATTCTTCGGAAGAGATGCAAAGGCTTGGGTGATCGTGTCACAGAATCCTGTGAGGCCTGTGACCGGGGGAGCTTCTGCGGAAGCTCTCCATTTTCATATCGAAGGATAATATGGAATTAAACAATTCCTGATAGTATAATTAGACCTATTTTTCTTTTTTGATTGAAAAAACTGGGGGGTTCGATTATAATGAGATAGCATAGATCTTACGGAAAGAGTGATTCGATTTCATGACTCAATCTGAGTGGGAAAAACTGTCCTATGCCGAAAAAAACCGGCAGCTTTATTTCCGACAGAAAAAACTTCTTGACACTTTTTTAGAACACCACGCCATATCCAGGGAACAGTACGATAAGAGCCTTGGAGATCTGACCGTTAAAATGGGCATGGAGAATACCGCACCGGATGAAAACTCCAAAAGCCCATAATGATTGTTTGAGACATTACTCATAAAGGAGAACTATGCAAAGACCATTTTATGATATGGATTACTCGACAGATGACGATACCGAATATGAAGATGACGATATTGTGATTTACGACGATCCCGACTATTACAATGCACCTGCGTATTCTGACAAAGACGAGTATTATGATGAAGCGGAGTATTACGCTGAGCAGGTAACGGACATGATACTCAACAAGAGTATTACCTGGACATACCATGAATTCGGTTCGCCGGAATACGGATCACAAGTATCAGATACCTACGGTCTGGGTTCTGTATCTCAGTATTATTATTTGGAGTCTGATAGAGAGGACCTATACATAGGAATAGAGATCATAGAATATATCTGTGTGAAGAACGGTTCCGCAGAAGACAAAGGGAATCTGCGTCTTACTCTTCAGGTTACCACCCCGGTGCTAAATATTGAGTTTAAGTTTGTGCTTGATGATATGCCGGGTTACGAGGACATGTCAGCAAAACAAATCTGGAAAGCTTATAAAGATAACCCATTCTTAATCCTTGCCGACGCTGCAATCAAAGATTATACCAGTCACTATAATACTCAAGGTGCGGATTTAAGGAAAAAGCATTCTTATATCAATAATCGTTTGCAGAAATACAGAGGTCTGCCAGTGGTACAACTTGGCAACGAACTCAGAACAGAAATGCACTATTATGAATTTCACCGTTGTATTCTTTGCCCTCGCACAAGAAGCTTCCAGCTGCAGAAGCACAACCTTTTACAATAAGATTCAAAGGATGAAAAGGAGAAAAAACGATGCAGAAGATTCATACGGAAAAAGCGCCGGCGGCGGTCGGCCCGTATTCACAGGCGGTCGTTGTCAACGGGTTGGTGTACACCTCCGGGCAGATCGCCCTTGATCCCGTTACGGGAGAGCTGGTGGGCAAAACCATTGAAGAGCAGGCAGAACAGGTCATGAAAAATCTGACGGCCATTCTTGCCGCCGCAGGAAGCAAACCGGAAAACGCGGTGAAAACCCTCTGCTTTTTGACGGATATCAACGATTTCGCCGCCTTTAATGATATATACGCCCGGTATTTCACCGAAAAACCGGCCAGGTCTTGCGTCGGCATCCAGGCGCTGCCCAAGGGCGCGATTTGTGAAGTGGAAGTCATCGCAACGGTGTAATTGGCGGGAGGGCCTATGAAGCAATATATCGTGGACGCATTCACAGACAAACCGTTTTCAGGCAACCCCGCCGCCGTCTGCGTCATGGACGTGTGGCCGTCGGAAGAGGCCATGATGAAGCTGGCGATGGAAAACAATCTGAGCGAAACCGCGTTTATCGTGAAAGAGGAAACGGGATATCGCCTCCGATGGTTTACGCCGGGCACCGAGGTGGAACTGTGCGGTCATGCGACGCTGGCGTCCGCTTTCGTGATCCTGCATTTTTACGAAACCGAAAGCGACTCCGTTGCATTCAACACGTTGAGTGGCCGATTGACGGTCAGCCGGATCGGCGATTTCTATGAGATGGATTTCCCGACCTATGACTTGAAGTTGATCCCGGTGACCGCGGAAATGGAGCGGGCTTTTGGGGTCCGCCCGGTGAAAGCGCTGCTGGGTCTGGACCTGATCTGCGTGTTTGCATCGGAAGAACAGGTACGGAACATGACACCGGACCAACAGCTCCTGACGGCGCTGGAAGGCCGCATTCAGAACGCAACGGCACGCGGCGAAGAGACGGACTGCGTCTCCCGCAGCTTCTGCCCGAAGCTGTCCATCAGCGAGGACCCGGTGTGCGGCTCCGCCCATTGCCAGATCGCGGATTACTGGTCCCGGGAACTGGGCAAAAGTGAAATCTTCGCTTATCGGGCGTCGAAACGCGGCGGGTACCTCCGCTGCCGTCCGCAGGGAAACGGCAGGATCACCATCAGCGGCCAGGCGGCGCTGGTGGCGATTTCGGAAATCATAGCAAAACTGTAAGAATGTACAATTGGAATCCTGTCGGAATTTGGTACACTTTATTTGTGACTTTATTTATAATTGAACTAAATACGATTGAGGAAGTGAGATATTGAAAGTCACGTGGTTCGGTACAGCAACGATATTACTTGAAAGCGGCGAAACGCGCTTGCTTTTTGACCCGTTCAACAGAATGAACCGACGTCTGGCATCTTTTGACGCAGCCCGTTTTTCCGGTTGTGACGCGTTGTTTTTAACTCACGGCCATTTTGACCACGTATTCGCCGTGCCCGATGTTCTTTCATATGATGGAACAATCAACGTATTCTGTACGAAAACGCCGAAAGAAAGCCTTTTGAAACGCGGCGTTGCAGCGGAGCGCATCCGTTTGATCTCCCCCGGCGACAGCCTTTCCTTCGGCGGCGTGGACGTGCACGTATGCTGCGGGCGACATATCCGTTTTGACACGAAATATATTCTTTCCGTTTTGCCGAAATGCGTTTTCATGTTTCCAAAAGCTTTCAGACTGTTATACTATATTAAAAAACTCCCCGAAAATGGAGAGATTGTTTCTTACGTGATTACAGCCGAAGGCAAAACGGTGGTTCTGATGGGCTCCTACGGCGTAGATCCGGCTGCGGATTATCCGAAGGCGCCGGACCTGTTCGTTTTTCCGTTCAGCGGGAACTCCGGAATAGAACCGATGGCAAGAGCGTTTCTGAACGGTTTTCAGCCGAAGCATATCCTTTTCGACCATTTTGACGATTCCTTTCCGCCGCTTACAAAGAGGATGAAAGTGGAATCGTACTGTGAAACACTGAGATCCGTTTATCCGGATATAAAACTTACGATCCCAAAAGAAGGGATCGCAATCGAGATATAATCAACACGGGCGCGTTGCAAAACAGCACTGAAAAACAAAGGCGCCGACATTCCCTAAAGGTATCCTATTGGAGAGAATAAACACAGGGAATCCGTTCATTGATGGAAACGGCAGGATGTCACGTCTGCTGACGACGCTTCTGCTCTATCGCAGCGGGTATGAGATCGGCAAATATATCTCACTGGAAGCCAATGCCGAGGTTTTTTTGTCTGAAAGATCAACAAAACTGCTCGTGGTTATTGACATATGTCGCAAACAGGTGTATTATAATAAATGACATATGTCAGAAAGGAGCGCCTATGCCAAGACCAATGAGATGCCGCA
>JAILQN010000292.1 GCA_024699005.1 Clostridia bacterium | reverse complement strand
CAGTATGAAGGCCGTTCGCCCGACGGCATAAACTGGACTGCGCCCGCAGCGTCGGTTTTTGAATCTCCGACCTCGCCGATGCTCATAGAAAGAAATCCTTATTCGGGAATATATTACGCAATATGGAATCCGTACGCGCGCGTTCCCGGCACAAACACAGCCAGCGGAAGAACGCCTCTTGTGATCGCGCAAAGCCGGGACGGGATAAATTTTTCCGGTTTTACGCTGCTTGAGAGCGACCCGGATACCGGCTTTTGCTATCCTGCGATTGGGTTCCTGAGTAAAAATGAAATGCTTGTTTCATATTGTTTCGGACCGGTCAACACAGCAAAACAGCTTGCCGAGACAAGAATAAGATTGCTGTATGTGGATTAACGATCTGTCGACGCGCTGAAAAATGGTATGACCGGCGTTGAGAAAGATCTTCCGGCCGTGACAGGCAATAAATGTGAGATGTCTTTCTGCGGTTATATACAGATGTAGATCATTTGTCCTTCGGAGTGCGATAAGAACACAGCCACGGTTGACCGTGGCTGTTGCTGTATTTAAAAGGTGGTATGAATATACAGCTTATATCAATTATCCTCCTGCGTGGAATCTGTTTCCGTTTCAGGTTCCGGTCCGGGGTCGGTCTGCGGATGATTCTGTATATACCGAGCCGAGATTTTTTTATATACCATCGCGCCGGGTATGCTGAGCAGAGCCGTTACTATAAAAACTATCGCTGCGACCTTGAAATTGTTCGCCCCGAGATACGCGCCGCAGATCGTGGAGGAAACTATAGCGGGAATACGCGCAATTGACGAGATGATCATGAACTCTATCATGTTTATATCTGTCAGGCCCGCAAAATATGTCATGGTATCCTTCGGCGTGCCGGGGACCAGATAAAAAATGAACAAAAGGCGGTTGCGCTTCTCACGGTCCTGCAGGAATCGCATGGACTGCAGCTTGTTTTCAAGGCGGAAAAGCCGCAGGATACGCACGCCAATGCGTCGCGTCATGATAAGAATAACGATCGATCCGATTATATTTCCCAGCAGGCACAGCATCAATCCGCCGAACCAGCCCCATACCAGACCGGCGGCGATCTCTATTGGCTCCGTCGGTATGAATTTGACCACCGTCTGCAGGATGCGGATAGCGACAAAGACTATAATGCCCAGGACTCCGAAGCTGTCGATCCACGCCTTGAAGCGTTCCGTGTCTTTGATCAGTTCTATAGCTGATTTGCCGAAGCGCAGATACATGTAAACGCACGCGCCGGCGACAGCCAGCATCGCGATGATTATCAGTACGCGCAGGATTATTGTTCTTTTCTTCTCATTCATTTTTATTGCATTTCAGATTAATACTTGTTGCTGTAAATGACATTATACCACACCTGAAAGGGCAATTACAATAGCCCTGTCAAAATCTGTGCTATATTAATTGACGATATGTGAGGCGCTCATTGATAATAATGCAATTATTATCTTGCTAGCAAGCCGTTAATATGATAATCTATACGCATAATAGGAATACTTGTTCTGTATCCGAGGCGGGAGAGGCGCAGTGCCTTTCGCCGCTGAACGTAAGGAGGTTCCGCTATGGCGCAAACCGAACCGAATAATGACGGAGTACTGTTGTACGATCCGTTATTTGAAACTCCGCCGGACACCGTTATCCGTGATACTCCCGGACGCGGTTTCTGGGGCAGGGCGCCCGTTAAAAAGGCTATCTTTGCAATCGTGATGACTCTGTTCGTGGGCAGTTCCATAGTGCTCAGCTTCCGTTCGCTGACCAAAGACCGGTTCCGGTATGAGGAGACCGACGGCGGTATCATGCTGACGGAGTTCGTCGCGGGCAAAACCGATTCCGTACTTGAGGTCGGTCCGGTCTTTGACAAAGACGGACAGGTCATACCGGGTAAATCGGTGACCTCTGTGCGCCGTTTTGCCGTCTGCGGCAACGATTACACTTCCGTTATTCTTATCGGCAGCGACGTGCGGGATATTCCGGATATAGCCTTTTATAACTGCACCGTATTGCAGGCGGTGATCGTGGATCCGGCAAACACACGGTTCCGCTCCGTGGACGGTGTGCTGTACCGGCAGGAGAGCGGAAAACTGACGGAGCTGATGCTTTATCCTGCCAAAAATTACCTCTATCGCGCCATGCTTGCCCTCGGCGAAAAAGAGCCTGCGGACGCAGCTCAGGCAAAGGAATTCATCGCCGGTGCTCTACAGCTGGATGAGAAGTGCGGCGACTGGCTTTCCGCCCAGCGGGAGGACTATCCGTCTCGGGAAGCGTTCGGTCTGACGGAGAAAGAACGAGCAGCATTGCAGGCGGGTCTGCGCTGCGGGATTGCTCCGGGTGTGACGCGGATCGGCGAGATGTCTTTCGCCGAGTGCGATAACCTTTTCGAGGTCACAATCCCCGATGGCGTGAAAGAAGTAGCCTCCATGGCGTTTTACAAGTGCTCCGAGCTTCGGGGTATAGAACTGCCGGATACGCTTGCTGTCATCGGTTCCGACGGATTCTCTTATTGTGAGAAGCTTCCGGATGTTTTCATCCCCGCCGGAGTCAGAGAGATCGGTCACCACGCCTTTTTCGGCTGCGACGGTACTGAAAACGTCCGCATGGCTTGTGATAAGAACGATCCGCCCGTACTGGGACAGGACTGGCTGCCGAAAAAACGGAAACTGGTGCTGCACGACGTGCCCGTTATATACGGTGAGAAGAGGAGGGGATCCTGATGGGCAAGCTGAAGCAGTTTCTCTCTGAAACAAAAAAGTATTGGAACGTGCCCGACACCGCCCACGGCAAATACGTAAGCGGACGGGAATATCTGGATATTTTTATCGGTGTGGCAGCCAACTACGCGGCGATCGCGCCGCTTAAGTATATCAGCTTCGCGGCGTCGTGCTTCCTCATTATGCACCACTACTCGCTGCCTTACCTGTCATTTGCGGTGATATCGCTGATAGGCGTGCCGCTTTCTTATCTGTGGAATCTGCTGGACTGGTTCGTGACGGATAATCTCGGTCTGCTGGAAAAGCGCAGCGAAAGGATTCTGAACACTATATATCTGTCTGGTGCAGCTGCGGGACTGCTGCTTATGATCTTCGACGTCAGCAGGTTGTTTCCTGCCGGCGGCGCGCTGATCACGGCGCTGGACGGCATCAGCGGCATAAACGCCAGGTCTTTTTTCAAGGTGTTCGGAGTGCAGCTTCTGCAGAACGGCTGGGGAGGTTTGCGCAATATACTGTGGCGCAAAAAGCTGGTGCCGAAGCACGGAAGATATAAATTCGGGCTGTATGAAAACGTGATACAGAAATCCGTTATGGTTGTGCTGATCGGATGGCTGCCAATCTATGAGATCCCGGACGTTTATGAACGGTTGTGGCTGGCGTATCTGCTGTTTTCATTGTACAATATGTTCGGCTTTACAAACAGGCTGGAATCCTGCTCGGAGAACATCAGCCCCAACTCGGAGGAACGCATCTGGACCCGGGCTTATCCCGTAAAAATCAGCCATCTGCTAAATTCGCTGCTGGTCACGGTGATACCCATGATGGGCGCCTTCGACAATATCAACTTTTACCGTTATATAATACCGGGGTTGTTTCTGCCCTTCGCGGCGCTGACCATGGTATGCGCCGGGCGTATAAAGGAACGCATTCCCCAGCCGCCGCTGGAAAAAAAGCAGGTCATACCGTTCTGGTACGGCATCTTTCAGGTGATGCGCAACAAGTACCGCTGGCTGAATATGCTGACGAATCTGCTGGATTCACTGGGCGACGGCATGCTGGATATCGTCACCGTCATCATGCTGTATACGATGCGGCTTTCCGGGTTTGAATACGGCGCGGTGATGCTGTTGCTGCTGGCGCGGTTTGCCCTGCCCTCGTTCTTCGCGCCGTACTTCATGCGGCGATACACATTCCGGCAGATGCGCATTTTCCGGCAAATCTTTGAGATGGCCCACTGCGCCAACGTGATCCTGGCGTTGTATTTCCTCAGCGGCAACGTAAAGCTCTGCGGCATCGTGATGTTCACCAGCTACTGGCTGCGTGATTTCATCATTGAGATCCCGAAGCTGGCGGAAAAGGACATGAACATCCGTCTGTACGATTATCAGATGTATCTTTCCGGCGAGCGGCTGGAGGGCTTTTCCAATATTTTCAGCTGGTTTGTTTCGCCCATCGCCACGCTGGTGGGGCTGATCATTCCGCTGCTGCTGCTGAAGGGCGGATTCAACTCCGACTGGAATATTCTGTTCCTCGACAGCGCCCGCTTCCGCATCATCGCCATCCCCATCGCCTTCGACCTCGTCGGCCACTTTCTGATGATGATCCCCTATTTCTTCTGGGACTACAACAACGAGCAGCACGAGTACGTGATCAAGGTGCTCAAGCAGCGCGCGGCGCTGGCGGAAAAAGGGATCTATCCCGCCGAGTACGACGGTTCCCTGCGCTTCCGCAAACCGGGCAGGATGCGCGGAACGATCCCCGCGGGACCGGCGGAGGAGCCCGCCGCCGCAGTCGATCCGACGTGATAATCAGGTGCTGACGCAGTCATAAAAGAATCGTGATCAGTACAAGAAAAAACGTTTCTTGCAAAGCGTCCAAATCTATGGTATGATTCAGATGTCATCAAACAAAAAAGGAGAAAAGGGTATGAGGTTTTATAAATG
>JAILQN010000284.1 GCA_024699005.1 Clostridia bacterium | reverse complement strand
AAAGATTTTATATGCCGAAGGATATGCGGCGAGACCCTGCTTATGCCTGTCGGCGAAAAAACGCGGGAATTCAACGGGATTTTCACCCTGACGGAAACCGGCGCGTTCCTTATGGATGAGATCGAACGCGGTTCGGATGAAGAGCAAGCGGCTCTGAATCTGGCGGAGGAATTTGAGACAGATATCGAGACCGCAAGGCAGGACGCCGATGAGTTCTTTGAACAGCTCAGGGCATACGGAATTATCACAGATGAATAAACCCGGATTTCTTCTGAATGAGAAATCCGGGTTTTTACTTTTTGTATTTTGCTGTATCTTTTTTGAACTATACCATCTTCAGATACATTTTATACACTTTTTGACACCAGGTATCTATATTATATTTGTCTGTTATTTTATCGCGGTTCGATTCGGTGTTTCTCAAGGGTAAAAGCTTTAATACAACGCGCGCGAGGTCATCCGGGGATTCGGTTTCAAACAACATGCATTTGGAGTATTTTGCCGACCATTTCGTGCCCGGAATATCACTGACAGCAATGGGAACATTCTGTGAAATAGCTTCCAGAAGTCCGTAAGAGAAGGCTTCCGTTCTGCTTGCGGAGATACATACATCCGAGGCTCTGTGTAAGGCGAACATGTCTTCTTCCGTATCGAGGAATCGGATCCCTTTGCAGAAAGGGCTGAATCCAAGATATTTCTCTATTGTTTCAATCTGTTCCGGGGACGGTTCCGTGCCGAAACCTACAATACCGAGATATATATTCTTATTTGTTTCTCTGCATTTTAATACGCCTTTTATAGCCGTATCGACGCCTTTTCTGTATATATCCCAGCCGAGAAACAGACAAAGATGATCATCTTCGGACAAACCGAGTTTTTGTCTGTATTCTTCTCTTGAAAGGGATCTTTCGACATTTCTCTGAAGAGTCAGTCCGTTCGGTATATATTTGTGTTTCGGAACTGCAGCATAACCGCGGTTTTTCTTCTTCATAACCGAAATGACGCCTATGCCGTATTCACGATATCTTTTTGCAAGCTTTTTCTGCTTTTGTATTTGCGGCTTTTCCGGCTGTCCTGCGGTATAATCCATATGATCATGGAACAGGATCTTCGTCATTTTATGGATATCTTTGTCCCAAAGCAGAGTTGTGTGCATACAGCTGAAATGGGAATGGATAAGATCGATCTGTTCTTTTTTGATCAATGCGGTCAAAAACTCTTTCGCGTTTACTGTTTTGTGATCAAATGTGTAAACAGTATATCCGGATTTGCGGATATAATCCATCCAGTTCGTTTCGGAACCGTCGTCAAGAAGCGGAAACAAAAAACAGGTTTTGTCGCCCTGCGATCTGCAATAATCAGCAAGCGCAAGCAGGGAATTTATAAAATTTCCGCTGCATTCAGCGCGGAATTCCGCCATGACCAGGATATTCATACAGAACCTCCGTTATTATTCTTATCGTTAATGCTTATACAATATATTTGTTTAAAAATGGGATTTTTCTCAGGATGAAGGTGTTTATAAAAGAAATCAGAAAAACACTGATTGCAAGAACGGGGATTGAGGCGCCCGGCCAGAAAGAATCGGAGTCGAACCCAAGATGTCTTTCAAAGAACTCAAGGATCAGAAGGTGAACAAGATATATTCCGAAAGAACATTCAGAGAGCGTGCTGACAATAATATTTGTTCTGAGATTATTTATATTATACTTGAAAAATACAAAAACCGCTACGGATAAAAAGAAAACATTTACCGTCAGATTTTCATTAAAATTAATGGTCGGATTTCCTTTTAAATTATAGTATGACAAAGGTAAAACAAATGTCGCGATCAGACCCGCCAGACCCAAACAGTAAATCAAAATACGATTCCGTTTTGATATTTCATAATGATTAAGCCAATAACCGATCACAAAATACCCGGAATACCCGCCTGCGACACAAAAATTAAGCTTATCAGAGATATCGGAAAAAAGATCTGAAAATGAATGGCCCAGAAAACCCGCCAGATAAATAATTGTCCTAAGGCATAACACTAAAATAAACCACAATATCAGAAAGTATTCCGTTAATTTCTTTGACTCGGTAACTTTGCGTAATATAGGGACAACAAGATATAAACCTGCCAGCATCAGTAAATACCATAAATGATAATGACCTCGCGCTATATTAAAGACGGCATCACGCAGACGCATTCCTTCAATATAATCAACAAGAGCATACAGTGACGACCAGAATGCAAATGCAGTAATAATGCGCAAAAGATTTTTTTTATGGAGTCTGCCGATCTGAATATCTCTTTCCGGGTCGAGAAACAGCGCGCCGGAGATCATTACAAAAATTGGAACACACCAACGGGTGATCGAGTTAAAGAAATCATAAACGAAAAAAACCGGAGTGCCGATATGCTCCCAAATGTGAACGGCCTGAATATGCAGCAAAATCACGCTAAATACAGCTGCAATGCGAAGATAATCAAAATACTGTATTCTGGAAGATGTACTATTCATGATGCTGGTGTGTTGTAAGATTTTTTATTATACTGAATCAATAATTGGGACAGCATAAAACGTAATACTGCCCCAATGTGGATTTGTTATCTTGTAAGAGATTCAATCCCTTGCCCGTTTGAGCGGAAGATATTCCTCCGCGAGGATATCCCTGATTGCGGCAAGATCGGGGTACAGTATGGCCATCCCGCGTATGTATTTGTTTTCGTAAGTGCCTTCCGGCGGGATGAAATAGGAATTGATTTTGACAGAGCCGATAAGAGAAAAAAGCTTGAAAACCGTGCCGTAAATGTCCCGGTTGGACATATCGGTGGTAATATAGGGCAATGCCGTGCCTATCAAGTCGTTTATCTCGGAAAAGCTTTTCTGTTTGATCTTTTCGTAGCACGCCATAAGTACAGCTCTCTGGCGCCCGGTACGGGCAAAATCGGTGCCGATCTTCCTTATCCTTGCGTAGATGAGCGCCTGCCTGCCGTCCAGGTGATTCATGCCCGCCTTTGTCGGACTGCCTACTATCGCCGCTTCACCTTCGGTCAGGTTAATATCAATACCGCCAATCTGGTTGATAAGCGTGCGGAACCCCTCGAAATCGATCTCAAAAGAGCCGTCTATGGAGATGCCGAAGTTGGTATACAGCGCGGATATGAGCAGCGGGAAACCGCCGAATGCGTAAGCCGCGTTAAGACGGTTGTCGGAATAGCCCGGGATCTGAACGTAAAGGTCTCTCAGGAACGAGATCATGGAGATCTCTTTCGTTTTGGAATTTATACTGATGACTATCATGGTGTCCGAGCGCTGTCTGCCTTCGCCCGGACGCTTATCCTGTCCGACCAGAAGAAAGTTGAGAAGATCCTCGTCAATAAGCGGCTCGGTGCGTTTCCAGGTGACCTCTTCCGGCTCCATTTCCTCCAGACCGTTGTTTTCGTCGGTCTCGAAATCCTCTTGCTGCGCCGGAATCGTATAAGTATCGTCCACGCGGTTGATTTTGTTCAGGTAGCGGCTGGATACAAGGTAAGACACGCCGATTATCACCGCGACGACTAGAAAGATGATCAGCAGCGTTCTTCTTAATCTTTTGTATCGTTTGCTTTTTCCGATGCTCATAAAACTCAGAATATAAATCCGGGGCTGTAAAAATCTTAATTTTACAGCCCCATGTATATCAGCTGAACAGACCCTTTATCGCGTCAACGATCATATTGAAAAGCTTCTTGAGAAGCTCGAACGGACGCAGGAGATATCCTTTTACGTCGTTTTTGCCGTATACCCTGTGAGCGGTATAGCCGTTGCCCCAGTTATAGTCAAGGGTATAATACTGCATGGCCACAGTTCCGTCATCATTCTTGACAGCTATCGTAAGGCTTGTGACAAGCGGCCCGGAATAGGGGATGATGAGATTGAAGCCGTCCATCGTGTAATTCGTTACGGGTATGCCGTTGACAAGAACGTAATCGACTTTATCAAAGCGGCCGAGGTCGACCTTGATATCGCCGACAGTCTCGTATTCGGGAAGCTGCAGAAGGATCTGACGGACCATATAATCGTAGCCCTTCTGAGTGGGATGGGTGCCGGTGAAGGTATTGTCCTTGAAATCTCCCAGTATGGACCAGTCGTTCTCGCATGCCTGAGTCTCGGTATTGCTTACGTCGGCGTAACTGACGTTGAATCCCTTGCTCTTGTATTCCTTTTCCCACTGGACGTATTTTTTGTTCATGTTATCGGTAATGATGTTTATGATATTACCGATCGGAGCCATTGTTTCATCCGCTATGGTAAGCTGATCGACAACGTTGAAAGAACCTACCATGACCAGCGTGACGTCCGGGTTGAGTTCAAACAGCCTGTCCAGGATCATTGTATAATGGCTCTCCCAGTAATCGTAACCGGCTTTCATTTCGGTAATGGCGGTTTCCAGAAGGCTCTTGATCGCGTCTGTGGAGCTCAGATCAAACTGCAGTCCGTCAGCGAGCATGCCGCCGTTGGATACGATGCGGTAAGCACGGTAGAAAATGTCGCACATGCCGAGCTGTAAGGTGATAAGGTCGCATTGCTGTATGAGTTCTATGATATTGCCGCATTTGCCGCAGGTATCCGGATCATAGGTCTCGCCCTTGGCGCCGACAGCGGAACCTTCCCACCCGAAGTACTCAAGCATGTCTTTATAATAGGAATATTTGAGTTTATCGTCGGTATAGTTGTCTTCAATGCCCATCAGGTCGAGGGTGACGGCAGTGGTCATGCCGGGGTAGCAGAAGGGCCAGAACGTGGCATCCTGTTCCTCCATAAGCTCGGGCATCGTGCATCCTACAGCCTCGGCTATCTGAGTGGGGACGGCGCCGACAACGTTGCGCAGGAAGTATTCGTCATACTGTCCGCCTTCGGCTTTGTCCTGGTCGATGTAGAAGCCGTCCGCGCCGCAGCCGCGGGAGATACTGTCGCCTATGGCGAGATAACCGCCCGCTTTGCCGTACTGATATACGGTCTCTTTTGTCGCCGCGGATACGCCGATCGACACGCACGCGAAAAGCATAAGCGCAGTCAGCAGGATCGAGATTGTCTTTTTAAATGTTCTTTTCATGATGGTGCTCCTTATTTATTTATGATACGGGAAAGGAAGAACTCCCGTTTTGTTTCATTGTCAAGCGAATGGACGGGTTTTATCTGAGCGGCTGCCGCCCCCTGCGCTATCAGGCGTTTTGCCCATTCATCGTGAGTGCCGGGCTCCTGGAAATAGATCTTCAGCCTTTCGATGAAAGCCTTTTGGCGCTGAGAGGAATAACGCTTGTTGAAATTACCCATATACCCCTCAAGCTCGTCCACGGCACTGTCCCAGTCAATATCGGCGTCCGATTCAACGATAAGGCCGTAACGGTTCGGAACAACGCTGTCGTCATGATAAAAGATCCAGTGGTCGATCTTGATATTCCTTGCGCGTTCCAGCTCCTCTATGGTGTTGCGGGCGTCTTCCTCGCTGAACTTTTCGCCGGCGATGTTGAACATCTGCCCTTTACGGAATACAAATTCCATTATCGGGCATTTGCCGCGGAAGCCCTTTACAGTCAGAACGTCTTTAAGATGATAACGGTAAAGACCCGCCTGAGTAGTGATCAGGATCTCGTATTTTTTGCCTTCCTCAAGTTCATCAAGGGTGATCACCTTGTTATCGTTGTCAATATCGATAAACTCATAGAAACAGCTGTCCACAAGAAGCTGCATGTCTGTGCTCTCAAGCTCATAGCAGGCGGCGATAAGCCCCTCGGACGCGCCGTAGATGGAAAAATCAAACGGAATGCCTTTTGCGTATTTCCTTATGTATTCGGCGGCGGGCTTGAACGATGCGTTGCCTATGCTGCAAATGACAGTCAGATTCGGCCACAGGCGTTTAAAGATGGTTTCGTCAAAGCCCTGTTCGAATTGACGCCTCAGATATGCCGCCCGCTCCGGAAGGGGCTTGATTTTTTTGAGCAGCCTTTCGCGGATCTCGGGCTTCATATCTATGCTGTCGTCTATCGTGCCGCGTTCAATATCGTTTACGATAAGCTCCCAATTCTTCATGAGGTACGCCATCTGACTGACGTTTATGCTGAAGAAAACGGAGAATATGAAGGTGACGTCCGGATCGGCGAGAGCGAAGCGATAAATATTGTAAATATAGTCGCCGTCATGGACGTCGAACAGACGTTTTTCCGGAACTGTGAGGATATAGGGGTATACGAAACCGTATTCCCTTGCGCCTATCTCTGCGATGTTGCTGCACAGAACACCGTTGGGCAGGGTCTCGTTAGTAGCGGGGGAGAGGAAAACACCTCTGCCCGGTTTGTATTTTTTGCCCTGTTTCTTAAGTTCCGCCGCGCCGAGCGCAAGAGCCCTTGTCCAGGTATATTTGACGTAAGCGTCAAGCGACGCTTTCGTGGCGGGAATGTACTTCGGCACTCCGGATGAGCCGGATGTACGCGAATATCCGAGGATCTCCGACGCTGTAAGGACGTTCGTTTCTCCCTCTTTCGTGCGTTCGATATAGGGGGCAAAGTCCTCGTACTCCGAAATCGGAACGTTTTTGCGGAAATCCTCGATGGTTTTGATATCGGCAAAGCCGTGTTGCCTGCCATATTCGGTATCACGGTTATCAGCGATGATTTTCTGCAGCAAAGCATAGTTCTGCTCCATGGGATTTTTTGCAGCATTCTGAAGAAGCTTCAGACTGCCGTTGCCCTTGATAACCATGACCCGCATGGCGAGATCCGTAAGAAAATTACTCATAATACTGCGCCTTCATATATATTATTTTGTTTTATAATTATATCACATTAGAAAAGATATTACAATATAATATTTAAAAGAATTTGAAATAAAAAGCAGGGTTGAAATACTGTCAATTGAAGTGTAAAATAAAAGTATGAAAATACGGAGGAGAAAACTTGAATATGTCCGGAAAAGATTATGATGATATCAAACGTGACGGAGCGTCTGCCGAAAAGTGGATCGCGTACTGGATATGGACGAAAGACAATACCTCAGCGCATAACTGGGCGTGCTTCCGAAAACACTTCTGTCTGGATTCCGTACCCGATACGGTCCGGGCACGGATAGCCGTCGATTCTTCTTACTGGCTGTGGATCAACGGGACTCTCGTTATCACCGACGGGGGCCTGAAACGAGGGCCCACGCCTGATGATACATATTTTGAGAGAGTTGAGATCGCGCCGTATCTTCGCGCCGGTGAAAATACCGTCGCCGTACTTGGGTGGTATTTCGGAAGCGAAAGCGATTATTATTCTTATCATTCGTCCGGGCAGGCGGGTTTTTTGCTCGAAGCTCAGATCGGGGAGTACACTCTGAAAACAGACGGCAGCTGGAAAGCGAAAACGCACACGGGTTTTCTGAACAGAAAGGCGACGCATAACGAATCGCCTACTTACCGTATTCCCGAAGGGCATCACTTTTATGACGCCGGTCTTGCCGAGGCGTTTGAGGGCTGGGAATCGCCGGATTTCGACGATTCATCATGGGGTAACGCACTGACGTCCGGTCAGGCTCCCTGCGCCCCATGGAACGGACTCTGGGAGCGAAGTATCCCTCAGATGAAATATCTGGACAGGTCGGAGTACGTTAACAATGATGCATATGCCGTGTATAAAAACACTCCGACAAAAAAGAACACAAAGATCAGGATGGAACTTCCTTACAATATGCAGGTCCAGCCTTATCTTGAAATCTGCGCTCCCGCCGGTCTGGAAATAGCAATGCTCTCGGACGGGACGGATCCGATAAATACATATTATATCACAAAACAGGGCGAGCAGGAATTCGAGGGCTACCTCTGGATGAGCGCACAGTCGATAACCTATATCATCCCCAAAGGCGTGACAGTGCGTAAACTGGCTTATACCCAGAGCGGATATGACGCGGAGTTCGCGGGATCGTTCTCGTGTGATGATGATTTTTACGATATACTCTGGAAGAAATCGCTTTATACACTCTACATTACGATGCGCGATAATTATATGGACTGTCCTGACCGCGAGCGCGCTCAGTGGTGGGGGGATTCCACTAATGAAGCGCATATGACCCATTACGCGCTCGATACGAAAGCAAGGTTCCTGTACCGCGCGGGAGTGGACAGGATGCTGGCGTGGCGAAAATGGAAAGCGGAGGAGTACGGCAGCGATAAGATACTGCAGACGGTCGTCCCGATCAATGAGGGTTATTTTGAACTTCCTTTCCAGCAGCTCGCAGGAGTCGTGGGGATGTGGACATATTATCTCTATACCGGGGAGAGGGATTTCCTGGAACAGGTATACGAGCCTGCGCTCGATTATCTTAAGCTGTGGAAAAAAGGTGACGACGGACTTGTTATCCACAGACCGGGAAACTGGGACTGGCCCGATTGGGGGATGCATCACGATAAACCTGTAATGGAAAACGTCTGGTATTATTACGCGATGAGCTGTGTGCTTAAAATGTCCAAAGAACTTGAACCGGCCCGAGGCAACGAGTTTCTTGAAGAACGGATGAAAGAAGTCCGTGACGCCTGCGACAGAAAATTCTGGAACGGCAGATACTATTACGGTTCAACAGACACGAGACGTCCTGACGACAGGGCTAACGCTTTGGCTGTACTGTCCGGGCTTGCCTCAAAGGATAAATATCCGTCGATCCTGAACGTTCTTCAGAAACGAAGGAACTCAAGTCCGTATATGGAAAAGTACGTGCTTGAGGCCATGTTCTGTATGGGGTACGCCGAAGATGCGCTTGAACGTATGAAAGCCCGCTATTCCGCCATGGTCAACTCAAAATGGACTACACTGTGGGAGCACTTCAGGCTGTTCGTCGGTACGCACAATCACGCATGGTCCGGCGGACCGCTGGTCTGTCTGTCAGGCTCGGTAGCTGGGATTTGTCCCATTGAACCGGGATACAGTATATACAGGGCGGAGCCGCAGCTCGGTACGCTTAATAAAGTAAGCGCCGTAGTGCCGTCGGTCAGGGGAGACATCGGGATAGACATAAGTCTCGATAAACAGAACGGAAAAAGCGAAGTGAAACTCTCGTCCCCGCCGGGAACTGTCTGTGAGCTGGGTGTTCCGCTTGTTTCGGATGATCCGGTCGCATTGTACGCAAACGGTGTGCCGATATATGCGGACGGGACAGTCTCGGAAAATGCAGACGGAGTGGAATTTGTCGGTTTGGACGGCAGATATGCAAGACTCAGGGTTAAACCCGGCGAATATGTATTTACAGCAGATCAATCATTCAGAAAAAATGATTGAGTTTATTAAAATAATATGTTATAATACAGAGAATAAACAGAAACTGAGGTTGCATCATGGATGAATCTATCAGATTATGCCCCGGCTGTATGCGTGAAATACCCGAAGGTGCCGTTGTGTGTCCCGTATGCGGGTTTGACCTTGACAGAACGCAGGACAGCCAGTATCTTGCATATAATACCGTTCTCGGCGACAGGTATGTCGTCGGAGATATACTTGAACCGGGCGCGGACGGCGTAACATATCTGGGCAAGGATACCGTAACAGGGGAGATCGTAAGGATCAGGGAATTCTTCCCCGCGGGCTTGTGTGAGCGCGGAGAGGATCTTATTTCCGTAAAAGCCGCTGCCGGCGCTTCGACCGAATTCGGCAGACTTCTGGGGCAGTTCAAAACGTTGTGGAGCAGCGTTATGAACGTAAGATCTCAGTCTGCGGTAATGAATGTTTACGAAGTGATCGAATCCGGCGGAACGGCATACGCCGTCACGGAAGCGGACGGCAGTATGACACTCTCCGATTATCTTGCCGGATGCGGCGCGCTGCCGTGGGACAAGGCGCTTGATCTGCTTGTTCCGGTAATGGACGGTGTGGAGTCTCTTAACGCTTTCGGAATAATCCACGGCGGATTGTCACCCGAAACTTTGTTTATCGGTGACGCGGGCAACATAAAGATCTGGGGCTTCCAGGTGCCGGACTCCCGTATTCCGGACGGCAGTCTCAGACAGGAGGTCTTTCCGGGGTATGCCGCTCCGGAGCAGTATGACGAGAGACTATCCCGCGGACCGCATACTGATGTGTACGCTCTCGGAGCGATCATGTACAGATGTATTACCAGCTTCGATCCCATCGACAGCGAGGAGAGGATGAGAGAGGATACTCTGACTCTGCCCGCATCATGCGCCGATGCTCTTCCGGTATATGCCGTGAATGCGCTTGTCGCTTCTATGGGACTTATGCCTTCCGAGCGTCTGAGAACTGTCACCGACGTTAAAAGAATGTTTGACCCGCAGAATCCGACTGAACAATCCGTGATGCCGGAAATGACTGATCTCAATTATGAAGAAGAAGCTCCTCGTCTGCTCCCTGCAGACGATACTGTGCCGGTGCTGTCCAAACGAGGACCAGTCGGTACCGTGGAGGGCGTTGCGCCGAGCTCCGTTGTGCTGATGTCGCTCTGCATCGTGTTTGTGATGCTTATTTTCTTTGCGGGGCTGACTTTTGCAGGCGTGGTATCGTTCAATCTCACCGGCGCGGGCAAAACCGCCGCGGTATTCGATATGCCGGACTTCACAAACCTTGACAAGTCCGATCCGCAGATATCCCAAATCGCCGATAAGTATAATCTGCACGTGACTCTGCAGCCGGATTATGCTCAGGGCGCTGCGGAAAATATGATCTATGAACAGGACATCGCGCCCGGCACGCAAGTCGCAGTCGGTTCCTCTCTGACCCTGAAATACTCGCGCGGAGCAGCGATAGTCAGTCTGCCCAACTTTACGGATATCTCGATGACCGAGGCAGTCTATTATATGGGCAAGCTGAACGTGACATACAATATCGTTGAAAAAGTCAACGACGGCTCCGGCAAAGCGGGATATATCGCTTCGATGACACCATCCGCCGGTTCCTCCGTGTATGAAGGCTCCGAGGTCACGCTTGAAGTCTGGGGGACTTCCGCCGCAGAGGGCGGAGCCGGCATAACTTCTTCCACCGATATTCTTGATTCGCTTGTCGGTCAGTTCAGAAACCTTTTGGGATAAGATTTTATGAAAAGAATTCTTAAGCTGCTGCGGCCTTTCAGACAGACTCTGATCATCTCGATAATCTTCTCGGTCGCAAGCACTGTGCTTCAGATACTTCTGCCGATATACACCCGGAAGATACTCTCGGAAGGTGTTATCGCCAGGGATATGAGCGAGATAATAAAGACCGGCGTTATAATGCTCGGAATGACTCTCGTTGGCGTTGTGGCTTCATTGGGAAACACTTATTTTTCCACAAAGACTTCCGTAGGTTACGCCATGCATATTCGTGACATCGTGTTTACGAAGGTATCGCACCTGTCGCAGTCCGACGTTGATAAAATAGGCGTTTCATCACTGATGACAAGAACCACCAACGACGTCAAGCAGGTGCACGATATCATTCTGTCCTCGCTGAAGTCCCTTCTGCCTGTTCCGATCATGATCGGCGGCGGATTCTATATGGCATATATAACCAATCCGCGTCTGCTCAAAACGATCCTGTATATTATCCCGATCCTTCTGCTCATAGTTATAATGGCGCTTATAGTTATCGTGCCGCTGTACTCGAAAATGCAGAAGCTGCTGGACAGACTGAATTTCCTTTTAAGGAGCAAGATATCCGGCATCAGAGTCATAAGGGCGTTCAACAAGAGCGAATACGAGGATTCCCGTTTTGAGGAGACCAACGGCAAGCTCAGGCATATGACCGTACGCGCGACAAGGATCATGTCGTCCCTCCTGCCCATCGTCACGGTTGCGCTGTATTCCATAATCGTATATATTATTTATATATGCATCAGGGACGTTCAGACGCCCGGGCTTAAAAGGGAAGAGATCCTGGGCGTGATACCGAATATGTATATGTTCCTGTCGTATTTCACGATCATCATAGGCGGGATCGCTTCTATAGTCCAGATCGTTATCACCTTCCCGAGAGCGCAGGTCAGCGCAAAACGTCTTAATGAGATCTTTGACACCGTTCCCGATATAAAAGAGCCCGAAAATCCCGTGATCCCCGACGAAAACGAACGCGGCAGTCTGGAGTTCAGGAACGTAACTTTCAAATATAAGCCCCGTCCGAAGCCGCAGAAACGCAGATTGCCGATGCTGAAGATGAAGGGAGCACCGAAAAAGCCAGAGCAGGAGGAAGAAACCGTCCTGCCGGATGAGGAGAAAAGCCCGATCGATCGTGACACTGTCCACGATATTTCGTTTTCGTCGCGAAAAGGCGAGATCACAGCTGTAATAGGTCTTACCGGCTGCGGCAAATCGACGCTCGTAAGCCTTATTCCCCGGCTTTACGATGTTACGGAAGGGCAGATACTTATCGACGGAGTGGACGTAAGGGATATGCCGCTTTCCGAACTTCATAAAAGGATCGCCTACGTTCCGCAGAAAAGCTATCTTTTCAGCGATACCGTACGCGGCAACGTTTTATTCGGCAATCCCGATGCGACCGATTCGGAAGTCTGGCACGCCCTTGAGGTCGCTCAGGCAAAGGGATTTGTTTCGGAACTGCCCGAGGAATTGGATGCTTTTGTTTCACAGTCCGGCAAGAACTTCTCCGGCGGACAGCGGCAGAGGCTCGCCATTGCGCGCTCCGTTATCAAGAACGCCGAGATATACATTCTTGACGACAGCTTTTCCGCCCTCGACCTGGGGACGGACGCAAGGCTTCGCGCTTCGCTAAGGGCAGAACTGCCGGATGCAAATATAATCATCGTCGCCCAAAGAGTCGGTACAGTCATCAACGCCGACAGGATAATCGTCATGGACAATGGAGAGGCTGTCGGAATGGGTACGCACGAAGAGCTTCTGGAGAGCTGCGAAGTATATAAACAGATCGTCGCTTCACAGCTGCCCGGAGAGGAGGACGCGGCATGAGCAGAGAAAAGCGCGCCGCGGACACTCTGATCCGCTCAAGCACCAAAGCCACACCGGAACAGTATGAACTGGCGCTCGCATTGGAAGCACGTTATGCATCTTACGGCAAAGCTCAGAAGCGGGCAGAGGCGGGCGAAGCGCCGCAAGTCAAGGACGCAAGGGGAACTGTTTTAAGGTTCTTCGGTCTTCTGCGTCCGCAGTGGCTGCAGGTCACAATCATCCTTATCTGTTCCGTTGCCTATTCTCTTGTGAACATCTGGTTCCCGGATTATATGGCGGACCTTATAGACGTTGTCCAGGCTGAGGTGGAACAATTTGCCAATTACCGCACACCGATAGATTTCGGCGGTATCACACAGCCGGGCACTATCTTCTACAAGCTGTTCGTTCTGGGCGCAGTGTTTTTCGCAATGGGCGTGGTGCAGTTCCTGCAGCAGTTCTTCAGCGTGGGAGTTACACAGAAACTTGTATATGATCTGCGCAGTCAGGCCAACGGGAAGCTTTCCCGTCTGCCTCTCAGCTATTTCGATACTTACAGCAAGGGCACTATAATCAGTAAGGTGACGAACGATATCGGAAACGTATCTCAGGGTATCGAGTCCAGTTTTATACAGATACTGACCGGAATCATTCAGATCATCGGTTCGCTGTATATGATGCTGCGGACCGGTAACTGGGTCATGACGATAGTTGCCGTCATACTCGTACCGCTGTCCGGCCCCGTTTCGTATAAGATCAGTCAGATATCAAAACGCTGGTTCCGCAAGTTCTGGAGCTCCATGGCGGCTATGAACGGTCACGTGGAGGAGATGTATACCGGTCATAATCTTGTCAGGATATACAACCACGAAAAACAGAGCATCGATGAGTTCCACGCCATAAACGTGAATCTGCGCCGCAACAGTTTTGCCGCGAATATGATCGCCGGTATTCTGAGCCCGCTGCTCACACTGTTCAAGAACATAAACTACGTTTCGCTTTGTATAGTGGGCGGCTGTTATTACATCGGCACGTGGTTCAACACCGGAATCCCTGTAGGCAGGACGCTGTCTCTCGGCTCGCTCGAGGCGTTTATGTCTTATTCGTCGATGTTCTCATCTCCGATAACGAATCTTGCGAACCTTATAAACAATATCCAGTCAGCGCTCGCTTCCGCAGAGAGAGTCTTCGAACTTCTGGACGAAGAGGAACAGAAGCCGGATGTTTCCGATCCGGTCACCCCACCGGACAGTGAAGGCAGGGTCGAGTTTAAAAACGTATCGTTCCGGTATAAACCGGAGAAACCTCTTATAGAGGATTTCAGCATGACGGCGGAGCCCGGTCATACGGTGGCGATCGTGGGGCCGACCGGCGCGGGTAAGACTACTCTTGTAAACCTGTTGATGAGATTTTACGAGATCGATTCCGGTGAGATCGACATTGACGGAACGGATATAAACACCATGACCCGGGACGATCTGCGGAATAATTTCGGAATGGTCCTTCAGGATACATGGCTGTTCAAGGGGACGATCAGGGAAAATATCACCTACGGCAGAGCCGATGCTACAGACGAGGAGATCGACGCGGCTGCGAAAGCTGCAAATATTTACGATTTCATCATGAGCAGACCCGGCGGATATGACTTTGAACTGACCGAGGAAGCCTCGAACGTTTCCCAGGGACAGCGACAGCTCCTGACTATAGCCAGGGCCATCATCAAGGATCCCAGGATCCTTATCCTTGACGAAGCCACATCCTCCGTCGATACAAAAACGGAAGGGCTTATACAGGAAGCGATGGATACGCTGATGAAGGACAGGACTTCATTTGTTATCGCCCACAGGCTCTCGACTATCAAAAAAGCCGACAACATTATCGTTATGAAACATGGCAGGATAGTAGAGCAGGGAAATCATAAAGATCTTATGGCGGCGAACGGTTTCTACGCTTCTCTCTACAATTCTCAGTATACTGGCGGTATACCTGAGGACGCGGAGTAAAGTTCACCTGAAACCGGGTGATTCGTGAAAACAATTCAGGGGCTTGATTTTTTGACAGAAATAGGATAGAATAAAAAAGAACAAAAATAAAAGGCGGTATCTTTAAAATGAAAAAACTTTTATACGTTGCACTTGCTCTTTTACTCTGTGCAGTGATGGCGTTCACCGGCTGCAGCTTAGGCGGCGGAGAAAAAGAAAAGTCCGGCGGTTCCGTTGTGGATAACGGGGAGATCCCATCCATTGCCACGGGCCTCGGATTCAGAAGTGATCTTGAAATACAAAGCGAATCGGCGCAAATCGAGAGCGAACAGCCGATAGGTTCCCAGGCAAAGGCGTTTCTGGACGGTGTTTTCTATTTCGAAGGTACGGTCTTTACCATGGATAATGAAGGCATGGATATGAAGATGGCTACCGACGCAAATAAGAATCTTCAGCTGGAGACAACACTTGAAGAAATTACCATTACTTTCCTTATCCTTGATAAACAGCCCTACCTTATAAATAAAAAAGACAACACGTATATAGAGGTCAATGCAAGGCTGCTCAGCATACTCGGTATCGATACCGATTCTTTGACTGAGATCTCGAATTTTACGTCGAATACAAATGCTTCAATGGACGATGATACGACTGTTACGCAGACCGCCGTGCTTATTAACGGCGAAGAGGGGCTTTGCACCGAGATCTTGTATAAAACCGACGACGGCAAGGATAATTCCGTCAAGCTTTATACCATCGGCGAAAAGCTTTGTCAGGCGGAGAATTTTGACGAAAAGGGCAATATGACCATGCAGATGGCTTTTACAACTTTTTCTCCCACTATCCCGTCCGATCAGCTTACGCTTGCCGGCTACACAAAGGCGACGTATTACTCTTTCATTCAGAGTCTGGTCGGCTGATGAAAGCAAAAACAGTTATTGTAACAGGCGGAGCCGTCGGAATCGGCTCCGCCGTAGTTGAAAGATTGGGTGCGGAGGGGTATAACGTACTGTTTACCTACCGTACTTCCGGACGACTTGCCGACGAACTGTGTGAGCGTCTGGCAGGATGCGGCGCCCGTGTCAGCGCGGTTTACTGCGACATTACCGATACTTCCTGCTGTGAAGATGTTGTCCGCGAGTGCGGACGATTGTTCGGCAATCCGGACGCGCTTGTGAATAACGCAGGCATAGCCTCGCAGAAACTGTTTACGGATATAACGGACAGTGATTGGGACGCCATGCTTGCCGCCGATCTTTCCGGAGCGTTCAGGATGACCCGTGCGGCACTGCCCGCCATGATAAGACAGAAGACCGGATCAATAGTGAATATCGCTTCAATGTGGGGCCAGACAGGGGCTTCCTGCGAGGTCCATTATTCAGCGGCGAAAGCCGGGATCATCGGTATGACGCGCGCGCTTGCAAAAGAGGTCGCGCCGTCCGGGATCCGTGTCAACTGTGTGGCTCCGGGGTGTGTGGATACCGCAATGATGTCCGGCTTTTCGGAAGAAGACAAAGCGGCTTTATGTGAGGAGATACCGCTCGGCAGGATCGGGCGTCCGGAGGAGATCGCCTCCGCTGTCAGTTTTCTTTTATCCGACGACGCGTCGTATATCACAGGTCAGGTGCTCGGCGTGAACGGCGGAATGGTTATATAAGTTTTCAGATTTTCTGACAATTTCTTGCAAAGGGGAAATAATATAATGGAAAAATTCAAAAATCTTAAAAACAAAAATCTGATAATCACCTTCGCGGTTCTCGCGCTGGTGATCGTTGCCGTAGTGGTGATTCTTATCGTAGTAAACCGCGGCGCAAACAAACCCGACGAAGAACAGTCTGGCAGATTCGGCGTCGGGGAAGAATCTACAACCGCCGGTCACAGCCTTTTCGGCGGCGATGAGGATGAATCGGGCCGCAGGAACGGTCAAGGCGGCTCTTTCGCTGTTCCAAATGAAGAGATCGGATCCATGCGGGAGACTACTACTGCCATAAAGAAGGAAACGGTTACCAAAAACGTTGTAGTCGGCACGACTGTTATCAGTGAAGGCGGCACAACAAGAGTTCAGGAAGTCACTTCCAAAGTGACCGAGACCGTAACCGTGATCGTTACAGAACCACCGAGGAGCGATTCAACGACCGCTCATGCGATACAGAACGGTGAGACGACTGTACCGCAGACCGAACCGCCTGTCTTCACTGGGGAGACCGCGCAGATCGACGCTTTTATAAACGGTTATTACTATATCGAGGCGAATATGACGGATGGGTATGGCGACGCTCAACCCATCAAGATGGCAAAACGCGGGAATGATCTGCTTATCGGTATGAACTCGGAAGGCATGAATATCACCATGATGATCATTGGCGATAAGATTTACATGCTCGACGATACCCAAAAAGTATATCTTGAGCTCTCTCAGGCGCTGACCGAGATGATGGACATGGATGTGAGCGATTTAAGCGGTGAGCTTTCCGAACTTGATCTTTCGAAGCTTGATTTCGTTACCAAGAACCGGACGACAGAGACAGCAGACGGAAAACAGTATACCGTATATGATTACGCCACCTCCGACGGTACGCATCTCAAGAGTTATCTTTACGGCGGGAAACTTGCGAAAATAGCTTTCAGCGAGGGTGAGAATCAGGACGACGGTATGACCATGGTCATAAACAGATTTGAATATGAAAACCTTGACCGCTTCTTTACCTATAATGGGTATACCAAGACTTCTCTCCTGGATTACGCTTCGACTATGGAAGGATTCATGGAATAATATTTCACAAATCCGTCTTGAATTATCTGCAATAATATGTTAAAATTCATATGTTGATAATTTCCGGGCAGTATTGCCTATGAAAGGGAGAGGCGTTTAATGTCAAAGAAAATCAAAAATCCAAATACTTACACGGGAAAGGAGCTTGCCGGATTCCTGATAGGTCTTGCCGGTCAGAACATTATTTATAACATCGTAAGCAGCGGTCTTACGTACTATCTTCAGACTGTTATTTTTATTCCTGTAATGTACACCGGCGTTATCTTTGCTATCGCCAGGGTATGGGACGCCATCAACGATCCGATGATGGGCACTTTTGTGGACAAGACCCACACAAAATGGGGCAAGTGCAAGCCGTTCCTTCTGTTCGTGCCTGCTGTAATAATGATCATTACGATTCTCACCTTTGTGAACGGGCAGTATTCCGCAGACCTTCCGGGCTGGCGTAAGGTGTTGATCGTCGGTTGGGCAGGATTCTCATATATTCTGTGGGGAATGTCCTACACCGTAGGCGATATCCCGCTTTGGGGCGTGACCTCGCTTATGACGGAGGATCAGAATGACCGCGCCAAGGCGCTCTCACTTGCGCGTATAGTCGCCTCAGCCGGTTTTATCGGAATGCTTGTTCAGTTTGCCGCTCCGTCTGTCAAGAATGTATTTATTGCAAAGGGCTATGACGACGCCACTGCTCTGCAATACGGCTGTATCCTTACTGCTGTCGTGCTGACGGTATTTGCATCCATACTTTTCCAGATCGCTGGTCTTTCCGTCAAAGAGCGCGTAAAAGCCACCACGAAAGAGACCCACACCATGAAGGAGAATTTCCGGATGATGTGGAAATGCCGTCCTTTCAGGCAGTTGCTTATTTCCGGTATCTTAAGAAGTCCAATACAGCTTCTTTCTACTATCCCTCTTCTACTGATTACTTATTATTATTTTAACAATCAGGATATACCTACTCAACTTATGGGAGATAGTGGTATAAACGTGAAGATGATTATCAGAATTGTCATCCTTGCGATAGGAGTATTCGGCGGAATGATGATAGGTATGGCGTTCACTCCGGGTCTTGCACGCAAATTCGAAAAGAAAAAGCTTTATAATTTCTATTCGATCATAGGCGCTATCCCCTTTTTGCTTGTATTCGTGCTTTACAAGGTCTCGGGCGGCGACTTGTTCCCGATGCACTTCGCAGTCATTCTCGGCATTGTGTTTTTCTTCGCATCCTGGGCGCAGGGCGGACTCAACGTCATGCAGTCCATAATGATCGCCGACTGCGTGGATTATGAGGAATACAACAACGGTATACGTCCGGACGGCGTTTTCTTCTCCGGTCAGTCTTTCATCACAAAGCTCTCAGCCGGTATCGCGACGCTTATTTCCAGCGCTGTATACGCGATAGTCGGTTTCAGCGGAGACAATATCAAGGTCATGAACGAAGAGCTTTCCGCCGGCATTGCAACCTTCAGAGCTTATGAAGGTGGCAGATACGCCATGGCGATGTTCCTGCTTGTGTCCATTCCTCCGGCAATAGGCATGGTGCTCTCGGCTGTTCCCACCTGGAAATACGCTCTTACCGACAAGGAACATACCGAGATGCTCGACGCCCTCAACGAGCGCAGGGCGGAGATCGAAGAGTGATTTCCTTATGAACAACCGGATATGGCTGCCGGACGGTAAATATCCCGAAAAACAAACCACAAAATATTCCTCGCTCTCCGGGAGCGGGGAATTGAACTATACTGTCTGCGAATTCAGAAGAACCTATGGTTTTAAAGGAAAGCAGGCAAAATCGGTCCGCGTTGAAGTGAGCGGCGACACTGCCTTTATCCTGTTTGACGGCGAAAGGCAGCTGTTGCGCGGCCCCGCCTGGGTCGGAGGCGACTTTCTGTTCAACGATGAGTCGAGGCCCGAATACTACGCCTATGAATTTGAATTCGCGCCGGAACATCCGGGCGTAATATCGTTTTCCGCGCTTGTGCGTATGGGCAGCGTCCGGATCTGCGAGTATTCGCGGGGGGCAGGCGGTTTTTTCCTTGAAGGAACCGTTTATTTTTCCGACAGAACAGAAGAGCGTATAAGCTCCGACGAAAGCTGGCTTGTCCGGTATATCGGAGCATATACGGAGCCCTATCGCTTTTCGGGAGGGATCCTGCCAGACAGTTTTGTTCCCACCGAACCGAAAAGGTCGGACGTTACACTTATTACGGCACCCATTCCGCCGTGTGATGAGAATACTCTTCCTCTGCCGGGAAACGGTGTAATACACGTTGATTCCGCGGGAACATATATAAAAGATTTTGAACTTCCGAAAATATACGCCTGTTATCTGAACGTATACTGCGAATCGCATTTTCCTGTTGACGTTTGTGTGACGGGATATGAGCTGCGCGGAAATCAGGATTGGAAAGCAGAACTTCATTTTAACGGAAACGGCGTTTACCGCGGGATGGAGCTTCAGAGTGTCGGCGGGATAATAGTTAAAGTCAGAACTGATTCCGATGAGCCGGTCTGTATCCGTATCGAACTTCGGGCCGCTCATTATCCCGCTCCATTGCTTGCAAAAACCGTCACCTCGGATGAGGATCTGAACGCGGTTTTCGATACCTGCGTACATTCGCTAAAATACTGCAGGCAGAGCATACATCTGGACAGCCCGAGACACTGCGAGCCTCTGGCGTGCACGGGAGATTATTATATCGAAACGCTTATGACGGCGTTCACCTTCGGAGATATGCGCCTTGCGGAATTTGATATACACCGTACTGCGGAGCTTCTGCGGCACCATGACGGCAGGATGTTCCACACGTCCTACAGCCTGATCTGGGTGCAGATGCTCCGGGACGTATATATGCTGACCGGCAATCATACGCTGCTTGAAGAGAATGAGGACGCCCTCCGGCTGCTGCTTGAACGGTTCAACAGTTATATCGGAAAAAACGGTCTTATAGAGTACTCACCGGATTATATGTTCATAGACTGGCTGAATCCGGACGGCATAAATCTCCACCACCCACCCAAAGCTCTGGGGCAGACCTGCCTGTGTATGTATTATTTCGGAGCGCTGAAGACTGCAGAGAGTATTTATTCGGCTCTGGGAGACGGCTCCCGGTCCGGCGTGATCCGTGAAAGGAGAGACAGCCTGCGAGAATCTGTCTTATCTTTTCTGTGGGATGATAAACGCGGGCTTTTCTTTGAGGGACTGAATACACCGACACCCGCTGAACTGGTGGGGGAGTGGCTGCCGCAGAATATTGAAAAACGTTATTACCGTAAGCACGCCAATATCCTGGCGGCGTATTTCGGTTTCTTTGACAAAGAGAAAAACAGGGAAGTGCTCAGGCGGATCATCGACGACGATTCCCTGGGTGAAGTGCAGCCGTATTTTCAGCATTTTCTGCTCGATGCGATTTACCGGAACGGTCTGCGGGATGAATATACGCTGCGCCTTCTGGATCAGTGGAAACCTTTTGTAAAGGAATGCCCCAAAGGACTGCCGGAGGGCTTTTATAAGCCGACGCCCGGTTACTGTTTCGACCGCAGCCACGCCTGGGGCGGGACTCCGGCTTACGCGCTTCCTCTCGCCGTTGCCGGGCTTGAGATCCTTGAACCAGGATTTAAGAAGATCCGGCTTTCTCCGTCCTGTCTCGGGCTTGATCGTGTCACGGCGCGTGTGCCGACGCCTTACGGAGTGATAACAGTAACAACAGGAAAAGGTATCCGGGATGAGATCACCGTTCCTGCTGAAATACAAGTTATAATTGAAGGAGAAGAAAAATGTCAAAATACCTTATAGTAAACGCCGATGACTTCGGTCTGTGCGACTCGGCAAACGAGGCCGTATTCGAGCTTTTTGAAGGCGGATTTCTAAAATCCTCTACCGTCATGATGACCTGCCGTGGCGCAGAGGCAGCTGTGGAATTTTCCAAGGCGCATCCGGAATACCCTATAGGCGTCCATCTTACAATGACCGCGGAATGGCGTGATTACCGCTGGGGTACGATCTCCGATTCACCGTCTCTTCTGGACAAAGACGGCTTTATGTGGCATGAATCCCATCAGGTCCAGCTGCACGCAAAAAAAGAAGATCTCGAACGTGAGACGCGGGCGCAGATCGACCTTGCTCATGATATGGGTATGAAGCCCTCGCATATCGATAATCATATGGGTTCTCTCTACGGGCATCAGACTATGCGTCTGTCGCTTATACCTATGACTCTCAGGATTGTGGGGGAGTACGGTTATCCGTACAGACTGTATACGAAGACGGACAAGCGCACCTGTCCCGCAGGCGTTCCGTGGAAAATCTTTCAGCCCACGGGAAAACTCAATGAGCGCTGGACGAAAAAATACGACGTCATCGTGCCGGATTATCTGCTGTTCCCGGACTGGGGTCCCATAAGAAAGCTCATGCACGACGATTTCAGTTATGAGCTCTATAAAAAGGTGATCCTGCGGATATGGGCGGATATCCCCGAGGGTATAACAGAGACGTTCATCCATCCAGCGGTGGCTTCCGATGAGCTCAGGTCCATAACCGCGCTTTGGTACTGCCGCGACGCGGAATATAAGCTGATGAAAGACCCGGAGACTCACGAATATCTCGCTTCCAGAGGGGTGGAGATGATAAGCTATAGGGATCTTGTGAATATGAAAAAGGCTTAAGGAGATAAAGATTATGAAACGTATTATTTCTGTTTTTCTCACTGTTGTGATGCTTCTGTCTTTTGCTCCGCTTTCTTCAATTGCCGGAGACAGACGGAATGTGGAAACTGAAACAGGCAAAATCACCTATACCGCAACTACCGGCTTTGCGAAACTGCTGAAAGCTGCTGCGGAGGAAAGCGACGCAGCTGAGAACAAGGCAGAGAATGCGGTCTGCGAGATCACGCTCGGCGAAGGCAAAGCAAGCGTCAGAGTCCGTAATTATAATGCATGTACACTGGTTGTTGCGATTTATGATGATACCGGTGAAACTATGATAGGTTACGGATATAAGGATCTGGAACCGGACGCAGGCACGGTGGACGTTGACCTGAGTGTCGAACTTCCGGAATATTATGTGATCCGGGGTTTTTTGACAAAAAATCATAAAGACCTTACACCCGTAAGCAAAAAATATGAAGACAGGACCCATACCTCAGTCTACGAGGAGTTCCGGTCAAAAACAACAGAGGATTTCAGTCCTGAGCTTATTGAAAATCTGGACGAATCGGCTGAAACCAACTTCGCGGTATATAAGGAAGGGACCGTTATCAAACATGACGACGGCGAGCATAATATCATCACCAAAGCAGATGACGAAAACGAAAAGTATACTCTTGATAATATAGACGACGACGTACGCGGTCTTCAAGCCGGGGATATCTTTCACTATATAACCGATGATGAGGAAATACTTATTGTCGTTAAATCCATTGATATCAAGGGAGATAAAGCCGTTATCGAAGGCGATTCCGAAGCCGGTCTTGCGGATTTTTATCAGTATGTCAAGATAGACGCAGCGGCAGGTCTTTCGCCTGATGCGTATGCGGAAGATGATGACAGCGAGCTGCCCGAAGGATTGACGTATAAGGTGCTTGATGAAAATGATAATGTGCTTTATGATAATGCTTCGAAGAATAACACGCTTAACCCGAAGCTCGGAGTTGAAATGAAGGGCAAACTGTCTACAAGTATTGAGAATGAATTTACGTTTACACCTGTTAATAAAGACAAAAATAAGAATCTCCGGCTTCTTGAGTTTGAAGGTGAAGTTACCGGCACGGTCAAAGTGACGGCGAGCGGCGAAGTAAAACTCGCGCTTTTTGAGGAGGAATTTTTTGATTTTAATATAAAAATCGGGATCGAATCAGAGGAACATATCAATTTTACAAGTAAAGCGACCGGCAGGATCCCGCTTAAGCGGCTGAAGTTTGAAACCGATATTGCCGGTCTTGAGATGGGTGCTGAATGTGCGATCAAAATCGAGTTGGAAATATCCATCGAGGTGGGATTCACACAGACCTTTATGCTTGAGTTCGGACTTTCAACCGGCGAGGGATTCTATGATCATTCAGATGATCCGGAAAATCTTATCAATACGTTTGACGTAGATGCTGAAATCGAAGTCTCCATAGGACTTGAGCTGTCAGCTGAAATAGATGTTTCCAGGATCAAACTCAACGGAGACCCTAAAAAAATATGGGGCGGTGAGGCCACTTTGGAGGGCGGACTTAAAATCACAGGTAAACCGTTTGATGCAGAGAAGATAAAAAACACGTTTACCGACGATGTTCGGCATGATTGCTTATTGTGTATAGACGCAGAACCGGAACTGTATTTTAAGATCGAATATGAATATACGAAGCTGAAGAATTCGAAGAAAAAAATGACCTATACTCCGGTCGACGTTGAAAAACGCCTGCCGTATCTGGACTTTTACTGGTCCGTATCACGGAAGGAACTTGGCTTCGGCGATTGTCCGCATATCAAATATCGTGTCGGGATCACCGTGGTCGATGAAAACAATGAGCCTCTTTCCGGTGCTGAAATATCATATACAGACGAGAATTCTAAAACTCAGATCGTGATCGCGGATTCGCAGGGCAGGGCGGATATATATCTTACAAGACACGGCAGCAGGGTAGTCGCAAAGGCGGAAGGTTCATCCGGATATGAAACTGTAAAGGTAAAAGATAAAGCTCAGGATATAGTGATTCAGATACGTGTAAAACATAAACTGTCTTTGACCGTTAAGGATACAAAAGGCGCGACCGTGCCCGGCGTTGATGTTCTGGTATCTGGTAACGGTATAACAGAAAACCGTAAAACGTCGGATAAGGGAATCGCGGTATTCGATCTGAAGGCAGGTGAATATACTGTTACCGCTAAAAAGGACGGCGCTGCCGTTTCCCAGATAATCAAAATCGACGGAGCAAAATCCGTTACAGTAACACTCATCCCTCAGGAATACAAAACAGGGATCACTGTTGTTGATGAGAACGGCAAACCCATCTCAGGCGCGAAAGTATCATATAAGGACAATCAAAACAATACGAAATCTGCAACTGCGGATTCACAGGGAAAAGTGACGTTTTATCTTTTAACCGGAGATTATACGATCACCGCTGAGGCAGACGGCGTTTCCGGAAGTCAGAATATCAGCGTAAAAGATAAGGATCAGGATGTCGGAATAATGATCAGGCTGAAATGCAAACTGACCGTTAACGTCAAGGATCAAAACGGTGCTTCTGTTTCCGGTGCGAAGATCACGTTGTCAGGTAACGGTGTTACGGAGTATTTATCAACTTCCGATTACGGAACAGCAGTTTTTGATTTGAAAGCCGGTGAATATACCGTAAAAGCCGAAAAGGACGGTATGAATACTTCTGATAAAGTTAAGATAACAGGCGAAAAAGACGTTGCTGTTACACTTAAACTGCAGAAGAATGACTCACAGATGCTTGTAACATTCGGTTCTTATCCTCAGAGTGAGGTAAAGGATGCTGCGACGCTGGCATCGCTGAATTCACAATCCTTAAATTGGATATGGTATGATTATTACTGTGGCGGCAAACAGGAAAACTATATGGAGTACGCCGATGTTTCCGATGTGTTCGAGACCGGCGACCGTTACAGGGCAGTCAGGTTCAGCCATTACAGACCGGTCTATACAAGAGCATCTTCCACCGGAGCCGATTACACCTGGCAGGACGAAAACGGCTATTCGCCGAATACTGTATATTGGTTTAAATTCGAGCCTATAAAGTGGAAAGTCCTTGATGCGAACACCGGGCTAATAATGGCGGAGAGCCTTATTGACTGTCAGCCCTTTCACAATGAGTATTACAACGGCTACGGTGACAGCGCGCGAACTCACTATGCCTCCAACTGGAAGTATTCCTCAATAAAAAAATGGCTCAACGACGACTTCTATTATACGGCTTTCAATTCGGGTGAACGCGGATACATTCAAACTCAGTCCCTTACAACCCCTTCGACATTTTATTCTTCATACGACGCCGACCCTACGAACGACGATAATATATATCTTCTCTCCCACAGTGATGTGCTGACTGAGTCCTACGGCTTCACCTCTTCGTATCTCTCCGGTGAAGAAACCGGGCGCGTAGCTTTCGGTACGGATTACGCAAAATGTCAAGGGCTTTATGTGCATTCGTTGCCGGGCTACTATTACAGCGGCGCGACGTACTGGCGTCTGCGCACTCCCAATGGCAACGACAGTACAGATGACGTCGACATCGACGGCTACGTCCACGACCACGGGCACAGTACCGACTACGCCGGGTTAGGCGTACGCCCTGCTTTGAATGTTGATCTGCAATCTGCAATCTCTCAATCAATAATCAAAAAAGTCAACATCAGGGTAAGCTCTTCTTTGAAAAATAGCAGCGCTGCGGTCGCGGAAAAAACAACGCCGGAGGCGGTCGCTGAAAAATCGCTTACGGATGGTCTGAATATTAAGGTCGTCTCATCAAAGCCGAAGACAGCCGCCCATGCAGATTGCATACCCGGGAATGAATATATATTCGTCTGTGTGAAAGATGCGGACGCCGACCTGTTAGCCGACGGTAATCTGCTCTATATCGACCAGAAAACGGCAGAGAACGGAACGATAGAGTTTACATATAAAGCGGAAAACGGTACGGAGCTGTTCTTCGGCGTATTTGTCGGCGACGAGCCCGCCGGAGATTATATTCCCGGTGATATTGACGGAAACGGTCAGATCCTCGCGGATGACGCCCGCCTTGCCCTTCGTTCCTCGGCAAAGCTTGAGGAACTGACCGTATCACAGGCTCTCGCTGCGGACGTTGACGGCAACGGTCAGGTCCTTGCCGACGACGCAAGACAGATATTGAGGTTTTCAGCGAAATTACAGAGTAAGTTCGATCGGGTGTGATAATATATACCGTATCCGAAAATGCCATCTGAACGACCGTACCTTATTTCATTTTAATTGTTGCATCCATGCTCTTTGTTTTGAAAGTGATTTGTTTTAAAACGCCGCTGTAGCGCGCGTTCTTAACGCGCCTCAATACAGACAACAACTATTTACCTTTCGTTTGCCTGCGATTTGTGCGGTTGAAAAATATGACCCATCTGTCATGTGTTCAACCGGAACGAAAAAGGGCATGAACATTGATAAAGGTTTCAGATTATATGAGGCGCGTGGGGCACGCGCGCTACCGCGGTGAATCATAACATGTTCATAGTGCAGTTTCAGGTGACACAAGGCAGCAGGGATGATATAAACAAAACGCTATGATAACCGCGGCCGACTTGACATGTCCGAGCTAAAACAATACGCCGGGATCCTTCGCGGATCCCGACGTTTTTTGATATCTGTCATTTTTTTATAAACAGATTTATATTGTTCAGTTTGTATCCCAACCCATGGTCCGAGTGCTCCATCCACGTCATCAGCGAACGCATGACGCAATAGCCGAGAACGCCTGCTATGATGCCCGCGCACATGCCGGCGATAACGTCGGTGGGATAATGGACCATAAGATAAAGCCTTGATCCGCCCACAGCAAGAGCGATAACCGGCAGTATCCATGTTATCCATTTTCGTTTTGTGACAAGGAAAAGTCCGACCGCTATCTCAAACGCCGCCGTGGTGTGACCGGAGGGGAAGGAATTGTCGCTTTCGGAGAGAGCTCCCGCCTCGTAATACCACTGCATGAACGTTTCGTTCGCGGAGAGCGAGACGTAGGGTCGCGGCCTGTCGATAAGCGGTTTGAGAATGGCGTTGGTTATCAGCGTGCCGATAAAGATTGAGAAGAAAATGGTCAGGCCGTATCTGCGCGTCTTCTTCCAGAAGCACAGGATAAGCCCCAGGACCATCATCGGGATCACGAAATGAGCGTCGCCGAGCTCGGTGAAGATCTGCATGAATTTTGTGAGCCCTTCGGAATGAAGACTGCCGAAAAACCCAAAGATCCTCAGGTCAAAACCGCGGCAGGACGTGTCCAGCCATTCGGCGATGTTAAGGGTCATAAGCGCTGCAGGCATTTGTTACATCTCCTTATATTTTATTTGATTCGGGAATCAACGGAACTGAACTTTGTTTTTAAGCTCGGGATGGGCCTCGAAATACTCTGTCCAGGGATAGATATTGCCGTCTTTGCAGGCGTAAGCCTCTTTCGCATATTGCGCGAGGAAATTGTCGGCGTAGTCGTCGGAATAAAACTTGTCGATGTTTTCTTTGCCGAACTGTCTGTCAAAATGATCGAGTTTGTCTGCTTTTATGGCGAATTTGCCTTCGATCCTGCCGGTATGCCGGTCCATCTCCGTCGCGACAAGGTTAGTCAGCCCCAAACGGCGCATTGCGGGTTCCAGCAAAAAACGGGGAGTTCCGGTGGCTATTACGTCGTCGTCCCGTTTGACTTCAAAATACCATGGCATCATGTACTGCCAGACAGTTTCCCAGTATTCCTCGACCGTTTTGTCGACGTCCGGTATATCTTTGAGAAATCTGTACTGCTGCTGCCTTGAAGCAGTCCTTGAAAGGATCTTTGCTTTATACAGTTTATCCATGATATGCCAGTATAATTTCCAGTGACCGAAACCGGGCTTGCTGAAAATGTACTCAAAGAAGCGGTCTTCGCTGTCGCCTACGAATATGGTTTTGTCAAAATCGTATACGTTCATTTATATGCCTCCTCCCGTTTCGTACCGGGAAAAATATATCACAATATATTGTATGTTGCAAGTAAAAAATAACGCTTGTAAATATTTAACAAAAATGCCGTAAAATGCTTTTTTATTACTGTTATGCGTTGGCTTGAATTATCGTTGCAATCCTGAAATGATATGTTATAATTTTAAAGAACAAAACAAGGAGGATATTCTTATGTCCAGAGTGTATAATTTTTCCGCAGGACCGTCTATGCTGCCGGAACCGGTACTTAAAACAGCAGCTGCCGAGATGCTCGATTATCACGGCTGCGGTCAGTCCGTTATGGAGATGTCCCACCGCAGCAAGGTGTTTGACGAGATCATAAAATCCACGGAGCAGCTTTTCCGCGAGATCCTTGGAGTCCCGGATAATTACAAGGTCCTTTTCCTTCAGGGCGGCGCGTCCACCCAGTTCTCTGCCATACCTCTCAATCTGATGAACGGCAGCGGCAAGGCCGATTTTATCATTACCGGTCAGTGGGCGAACAAAGCATATCAGGAGGCCTGCAAATACGGCTCCACAAGGGCCGTCGCTTCATCCAAAGACAAGACTTTCTCCTATATTCCCAAAACGACGGCTGCGGATTTTGATCCCAAAGCGGATTACGCGTATATCTGCCTTAATAATACTATTTACGGAACGGTTTATCACGAACTGCCCGATACCGGCAATGTTCCGCTTGTCGCGGACGTTTCATCCTGCTTCCTGTCTGAACCTTTGGACGTGAGCAGATTCGGCATGATCTACGGCGGTACGCAGAAGAACGTGGCTCCTGCGGGGCTTGTTATAGACGTTATCCGTGAGGACCTTGTCGGCAACGCCCGCGAAGGTACCCCCACAATGCTCGATTTCAAAACTCAGGCTGACGCCGACTCCCTTTACAACACACCGCCCTGCTGGCAGATATATATCACCAAGCTCGTTCTGGAGTGGCTGCGCGATATGGGCGGGCTTAAAGCCATGCGCGAGCGCAACGTGGAAAAGGCGAAACTGCTTTACGATTACCTCGATAACTCATCCATGTTCCGCGGCACTGTCGTGCCGGAGGACCGTTCGTTAATGAACGTACCGTTTGTCACAGACAGCGACGAACTCAACGCTAAATTCGTCAAAGAGGCGGAAAAAGCCGGCCTTGTCAACCTGAAGGGGCACAGGAGCGTCGGCGGTATGAGAGCTTCCATCTATAACGCTATGCCTTATGAGGGTGTCAAAGCTCTTGTTGATTTTATGGCGAAGTTCGAAAAGGAGAATAAATAATGTTCAGCATTCTGACTCTTAATAAGATTTCCGCAACCGGACTTGCCTCGCTTGATGCGGATAAATACTCGATATCGGACAGTGCGGAGGCTCCGGACGCCGTTATCGTGCGCAGCGCTTCCATGCTGGATATGGATATGCCCGATTCTTTGCTCGCAATAGCGAGAGCCGGCGCCGGTTATAATAATATCCCCGTGGAAAAATGCTCCGAAGCAGGCATCTGCGTTTTCAATACTCCAGGCGCGAACGCCAACGCAGTCAAGGAGCTTACTGTATGCGGTATACTTCTTGCATCCAGAAAGATCGTGGCAGGCGCTGAATGGGCCGACGGCCTGAAAGGCGAGGATGACATCGCCAAAAAAATTGAAAAAGGCAAATCTCAGTTTGTAGGGCCAGAGATCGCCGGAAAGACTCTCGGCGTTTTCGGTCTGGGCGCTATCGGCGTGCTGGTGGCTAATCAGGCGGTCAGGATGGGCATGAATGTAATAGGATATGATCCTTATCTTACCGACAAAGCGGCAAATACTCTTGAAAAGGCTGTTGAAATCACAGGCAGTCTTGACGATATCTTCGCCATGAGCGATTACATCACTCTCCATGCTCCGGTCAATGATTCCACAAAGGACACGATCTGCGCCGCATCTATCGCGAAATGTAAACCCGGCGTCAGGATAGTGAATTTCGCCCGAGGCGGTCTTGTGAATTCCGCGGACCTTAAAAAGGCTCTTGCCGACGGCAGTGTGGCGGCTTACGTTACCGATTTCCCATCGGAAGATCTTATCGGCGTTGACGGCGTGACCGCCTTGCCTCACCTTGGCGCGTCCACTCCCGAATCAGAAGAGAATTGCGCGGTGATGGCGTCACGTCAGATAGCCGCCTACCTTGAAAGAGGAGACGTTATCAATTCCGTCAACTATCCGAATATCACCAAGGCTTACTCCGGCGGAAAGCGCATGACGGTCATTGCAAAATGCGGAGCCGAGACTCTGAAGGCTTCTCTTGCCGCCGCCGGCGTGGATCTGTCCGACAGCGCGTGCGCAGAAAGGGGCTCTTATTCGTACATCGTGATCGACGGTGATAACAATACGGCGAAGGCGGATGTATCGGACTGCGTTCTGGTTGCGCGCAAAATAGGCTGAGTGACAAAAACTGATTTGCGGGCGGAAGAAATCCTGCCCGCTTATCCGTATCGGAAGGTGTTATAATGATGAATATCGATATCAGTTCATATATGCCGACAAGGCTTATCTGCGGAGCAGGATGCGTCAGAAAAAATGCGGATGTATTTAAAAAGCTCGGGAAAAAGGCTGTCATCGTAACCGGCGCTTCATCTGCGGTCAGATCTGGTGCTCTTTCGGATGCGGTCAGGGCGCTGACTGACTGCGGGACAGAATATTTCATTTACGATAAGATCACCCAGAATCCCTTCACAGCAAGTTGTTTTGAATGCGCGGAACTTGCCCGCAGCTTCGGCGCGGAGTTTGTGCTTGGGATAGGCGGCGGTTCGCCTATGGACGCGGCGAAAGCTGTGTCGGTCTATCTTAATAATCCGGAGTTCAAGGTCCCGTCAGATATCTTTGATAAACAGAGAGGGAGCATAAAATATCCTGTTGCACTTATCGGCGTCTCAGCCGGAACCGGCAGTGAGGTGACGGCGGTATCAGTGTTGACAGACAGCCGCGACGGACGCAAAAAGAGCGTACGCGGCGACGACTGCTGCGCTGCCGTATCGTTCTGCGATTTCGGTTATACCCGTTCGCTGCCCCATGGCTTTACTGTTTCCACCGCTCTGGATGCCTTTGCCCATGCGACGGAATCCTATTTTGCATCTACAAGCAATCATCTTTCCGAATTATACGCCCGCGAAGCATTGTCATTGGTTGTTCCCGAAATGGAAAAACTGAAAAAAGGTATCGATCCCGATGATGCTGCGAGGGAAAATCTTTATATGGCTTCGATCTTCGCCGGTCTTGCTATAAATATAACAGGAACCTGCTTTCCGCACACTATGGGCTATACATTGACCGAAGTATATCAAATTCCTCACGGTAGAGCCTGTACGGCTTTCGCAGGGGCATTCCTTGAAAGGGCGGAGAAGTATCTTCCGGAGAAATCCGGGGCGTATTTTGATGCCTGCGGCACCCCGGAAGCGGAGCTTATAAAACTGATCGACGATCTGACGGACGTCAGGATCAATGCATCAGCCGAAGATATAAAAAAATATTACCCCCGCTGGGAGGGTAAAATAAACAGCTTCATCCATTCGCCCGGAGGCTTTACGGCGGATGATGCAGCGGAAGTATTTGCGTCTGTCTAAGTAAATGCTGATTAATTCGGTGTATGCAGATTGGCGAGATATTTTTTCGGCAGCTGAAACAAAAGCGCAGGCAATACTTTGTGTATTAACGAGCATTTTTGTGATAGATGCCGGAATAGATCCGGCAAGATGTATGCACAAGAATTATTCAGTGCTTACCTAAGCTTTACGGGCATTCCGGTCGCTGCATCCACAACGTTCCTGAATACTGCTCCTGAGCGGGAAGACACGATCTTGTCCACATGCATGCTGCCGAAAAACCATTTGCCGTAATCGCACTGAACGGAAAGTTCGTTCAGAAAGGAATTGAGAGCGGAAACAGCCGCGTCGGCGGTATCTTTCATTGTTAAAAATTCTCTGACAGTTGACGGCGGCTCATGCGTTATGATATAATCAACTTTGTAATTGCAGGCTTCAAGTGAGGATACTGCTCTTAAAAAGTCTTCTTTTTTCGGCATTTCCGGGCGGCTGTCCGCCGAATCGGCATACCTGTACTCCGCATCGGGCAGTTCGCCTCCGCCCATAACAAATATCTTTTTGTTTTCGATATTGTATACCGAGCCTCGCTTAAGGTGAAAGAGATTTCCGCTTATCCTCGCGGCAAGTCCTCCCTGCCATTTTGAATCGGCGTATTGGCTGAGCAGACGGAAATTTTCGTGCGTGCCGTCGATGAAGCAGATCCTGTATCTTCTGTTCCCGAGCTTTCTGAGGATGGACTCCTCTTTGGGGGAGCCGTCCCACACAAAACCGAAGTCACCGCATACGATAAGAGTATCGCCCGGCTGCATAAAAGCAAGACTGCGTGCGGAGAGTCTGTCGTAATTTCCGTGAGTGTCTCCGGTAATATAAATCATATCATTTGCTCCCGTTTTGTACTATTGAATATGAGATCCTTTAAAAAAACGATGCTTTCTGTTATACTGCTTGTCAGCCTTCTCGCTGTTTTTACGGCGGGGGCAGGCGCGGATTATTATAACAGCCGTATTGCGGACAAGTTGAACGCCAAAGCGTACCTGCTGTATAATACGGATACAGATATTATGGTGTTTTCAAGCGGGGCAGACGAGCTCTTGCAGTCAGGTTCGCTTGTCAAGCTTACCACCGCGCTTGTCGTTATGGAGCATTGCTCCGATCTGTCCGAGAATATCGCAGTAAGCTACGATGCGATAGCTTATGTGTCGGGATACACATGCGGGCTTTCCGAAGGGGAAGTCATAAGCGTGGAAAATCTGCTTTACTGTATGCTGGTCGACAGCGCCAACGACGCTGCCAACGTGCTTGCCGTACATTTCGGCGGGTCGGTATCCGGCTTTGTCAAGATGATGGACAACTATGCCGCTTCTATCGGCTGCACGTCCACGGTTTACGGTAATCCCAGCGGTCTGGACGATCCCGGCCATCATACTACGGCGAACGATGTGCTGAAAATTGCCCGTAAGGTCATCGAAAATGAGGTGCTTTTTAAAATGACCGATACAGTGGAGTATATCGTTCCCGCCACAAATAAACATGCCGAGCGAAAACTCTCAACCAATCTGTCGATAATTGACAGCGGAAGCTATACCTATTATTACAAATACGCTCACGGGCTCAAATACGGAAACACGGATGCTGCGCTGAACTGCGCGGTATCTCTTGCCACGTATAACGGCTATACGTATATAGGCGTGATTCTCGGCGCGCCGAGAGCCGATTATAACAATGACGGCGCAAACGACAAAACCGCTTTATTTGAGCTTACAAGAATGTTCAAATGGGCGTTTTCCAATATGAAACTGATGGTTGTCGCGGACACGTCCACCATCATAAAAGACGTGCCGGTGCTGCTGAGCGCGCAGACCGACCATGTGCGGCTTGTGCCGCGCCAGGAAGTGACCGCGCTTCTGATGGACGACGTGGACAGTGCAAGCTTTGCTTATGAATGTGACGTCAATCCGGAGATCAAAGCTCCCGTCAGCAAGGGAGATGTAATGGGCAGTGCGAAGATCAAATACGCCGGCGATACGATCGCTGATGTCGTGCTTGTGGCAGGGGAGTCGGTCAAACGCAGCACGTCGATGTACGTTGCATATTGCCTGAAGAAGCTCTTCACGTCCGTATGGTTTTACGGAATTATCGTTGCAGGAGCGCTGACTGTGGTGGTAGTAGTCACACTCAGAAAAAGAAAATACTGAGTCTGAACATCACCTAAGCAAAAATCGCCTTGATGCCGTAAGACAGGATCGTCATTATCACGCCTGCGATCAGTACGCCAATGGCGATGATCGGCATGGATTTTTTGATGTCTATTTCAAGAAGCGACGCCATAAGCGCGCCTGTCCAGCCGCCGGTGCCGGGCAGAGGTATGGCTACAAACAGCAGCAGGCCCCATTGCTTATAGCGAAGGATCTTGTCTCTGTTGCGTTCGCTTTTTGCTTCCATTTTTTCGATGAAACGGGCGAAGAACCTGAATCTGCGCAGCCACTCAAATATCTTCTTTATGAACAGCAGGATAAAAGGAATTGGCAGAAGGTTGCCGACATAGCAGATTATAAACGCCTTCCAGATAGGTATATTAAGCAGCGCTGCAGCTATAATCCCGCCCCTGAGTTCAAGGATGGGAAGAAGTGAGATAATAAAAATCGTGAGTTCCCCGGGGATCTTATCTCCGAAAAACTCTACCAGATTCTGAGCAAGTGATTCTGTCATAATAATTATTGCGGATCTACTGCAGACGCTTGATGTAATCCGCCGCCTCCCTGATTATTTGCTTGTCGTTTTTGAACCGGAGCAGCTTTTCCGCCTCGTCAAAGGTAAGCCACATAAAGTCCGATATCTCGCTCGGCTGGATATATACGTCCACATCGTGAGACGCTGCAAGGAATATGGTCACACGCTTGTCTATCTTGCCGGCGGCTATCCGGTATCTTGATACCGATTTGAAACCGGGGATAAAATCTATGTGGAGCCCTGTTTCTTCCAAAGCCTCGCGGCGGGCTGTGTCGTGTTCGTCCTCGCCCTGCTCCATATGCCCTTTGGGGAATCCCCAATTCTCGGAAAGCTTGTTTTTTATCAGCAGACAGTTATAGGTGTTGCGTGTCTTGCGGATGATTATGGCTCCGCAGGAGTTTTCGTAATAACACCTCAGACGGTATGTGTCGTCCGGTTCGTAAAGCGATACTACCGCCTGAACGTCAAGATTGATATACCGCGCCTTGTCCGGGGCGACTACAGCATAATTCAAACGCCTGTCGGCGTGGGTCACCATGGCTATTACTCTGCCGTCAAACCTTCTGACGGGTCTTGTCATCCCCATAACGCAGGCTCTGAGTTTTATCAGCCTTTTGCCGTTCTGAATGGAGATATACCCGAAATTGTGCCGGTAATAAAAACCGCGCGTTTTATCGAAGGAGTTGACGGGCTCGGTAACATGGACCTTTACTAATTTACCAAGCATAATACACTCTTTCTTATATGAGGAGGCTTTGCCTCCGTATAGATGAACTGAATGCATTATACTATTTCGGCTCGATATATTGCAAGCATTTTTTTGTCGCTTTTTCTTATTTATTGATTATTACCATATCACCTTGCGTAAGGGTTTTATTTCTTGACAGATAACGTGGATAAAGGGTATAATTGAATTGTATGGATACTGTAAGACTTCCCGGCTTTATAGACGTTCATGTGCATTTCCGTGAACCGGGTTTTTCACAAAAAGAGACGATCCGTTCCGGTTCGCTCGCAGCGGCTGCGGGCGGATATATTGCAGTGTGTCCAATGCCGAATCTTTTCCCTGTGCCGGATTGCTTCGAAAATCTTAAACCAGAGCTCGATATAATCAGGCGCGACGCGGTAATAAAAGTGCTGCCATACGGTTCCGTGACTGCGGGTGAAAAGGGACTGGAACTTTCCGATATGGAATCTCTTGCTCCGTATGTCGTTGCTTTCTCCGATGACGGCGTAGGCGTGCAGTCCGATGATATGATGCTCCGCGCAATGAGGACCGCAAAGGAACTGGGCAAAATAATCGCCGCGCATTGCGAAGTCAATGCTCTGCTTAACGGCGGAAAGATAAACGACTGCGGATACGCAAGAAAACATTGCATTCCCGTGATAACAAACGAGGTGGAATACAGGCAGATCGAACGCGATCTGGATCTTGCGGCAAAGACAGGATGCGCTTATCACGTCTGCCATATTTCCACGCGTCAGAGTGCGGAAGCTATACGTCAGGCCAAGGCTACCGGTGTTAACGTGACCTGCGAGACAGCTCCGCACTATTTGCTGCTTGACGATTCTATGCTGCGCGACGACGGGGCGTTCCGTATGAATCCGCCTATCCGATCTCTGTGCGACCGCGAGGCTTTGCTGGATGCCTTGCGTGACGGTACGGTAGATATGATAGCCACCGATCACGCTCCGCACACGGCGGAGGAAAAGTCAAAAGGCATTGCCGGCTCGCTGAACGGCATCACAGGGCTGGAAGCTGCGTTTCCCGTGCTTTATACCGGTCTTGTCAGATCCGGTTTCATTACTCTTGAACGGCTTATGAATATGATGAGCTGTAATCCTTCGGAAAGATTCGGCATATCGGTTGCGGCGGAGGATTATACGGAATTCGATCTTGAAGAGGAATATATTATTGATCCCGGCTCATTTTTATCTATGGGCAGATGCACTCCCTTCGCAGGTCAGCGTGTTTACGGCAGATGTTTAAAAACAGTCTACGGCGGCAAGACAGTGTATGAATATGAAAAGCATTGAATATACCGTAAAAGAAAACATATGTATCGCTCCTTCTGTTTATAAAATGACGCTTGAGGGCGATACTTCCGTTTTTACAGCGCCCGGACAGTTTATCAATATAAAGCTGGACCGCTTCTATCTTCGCCGCCCTATATCTGTCTGCGACTGGCGTCCGGATGAGCTTGATATCATATATAAAGTTGTCGGCGACGGCACGCTGTACATGACACAATTGAAAAATGGCGACAGACTCGATTGCCTGGCGGGACTTGGTAACGGGTTCGATATATCCGACTGCGGTGTTAATCCGGCAGTTATCGGCGGAGGCGTCGGTATACCTCCTCTTTATGCTCTCGCAAAACGTCTTGTCGAAAGCGGAAGAATCGTCACCGCTGTCCTGGGCTTCAATACGGCAAGAGAGGTTTTTTTTGCTCGGGAATTTGAGTCCGTCGGCGCGAATACGATCGTAACTACCGTCGACGGTTCGATGGGAACACGCGGTTTCGCAGCTGACGCCTTCGGATCTGCCGACTGTTCATACGTTTTCGCCTGCGGACCGATCCCTATGCTGAAAGCCGTATATATGAAATTTCCCTCATGTCAGCTGAGTCTGGAAGAGCGTATGGGATGCGGTTTCGGCGCGTGCATGGGTTGCTCGGTGGAAACAGCCGGCGGCTTTAAAAGAGTCTGTTCCGACGGTCCTGTCTTCAACAGGGACGAACTTTTATGGGATGTATGATCTTGATCCGTGATTATGAAAAATGAATATGTAACTAAAGTCAACCTGTGCGGCGTAGAGCTTGATAATCCGATCATTCCGGCGAGCGGAACGTTCGGATTCGGCGCGGAATTTTCTGATTTGTACGATCTGAATATATTGGGTTCGATCTCTTTCAAGGGAACTACGGAAGACAGCCGTTTCGGTAATCCCTCTCCCAGGATCGCAGAATGTCCCGCAGGGATGCTGAACAGCGTGGGGTTGCAGAATCCAGGTATAGACAGAGTTATTAACGAAGAGCTTCCGAAGCTTGTAAAGGTCTTTCATAAACCGCTTGTTGCCAATATCAGCGGTTTTTCGCTGGATGAATACGCCATTTGTTGTGAACGGATCGACACGGTGGATGCTGTAGGTATAATCGAAGTCAATATAAGCTGTCCGAACGTCCACGGCGGCGGAATGAGTTTCGGTACATCGCCGGAAAGCGCTGCGGCGGTAACCAAGCGGGTGAAAAACGTCACTCATAAACCCGTGTTTATCAAACTGAGTCCCAATGTGACAGATATCACGGAGATCGCCCGTGCCTGTGAGTCTGCCGGTGCGGACGGACTGAGCCTGATAAACACGCTTGTCGGCGCGAGAATAGACCTGAAATCGAAAAGGCCCGTGCTTTCAAGAATATTCGGCGGATACTCGGGGCCCGGTATTTTTCCGGTGGCGCTTGCTATGATATATGAGGTCTATGATGCGGTCAGAATACCTGTAATCGGAATGGGCGGTATATCACGGGCTGAAGACGTTATTGAAATGATGCTGGCAGGGGCTTCCGCTGTCGAAATCGGGGCGGCTAACCTTGTCGATCCTTTTGCGTGTAAAAAAATAGTTGAAATTCTGCCTGCTGTAATGGAAAAATACGGAATTAATGATATCTCAGAGATAACGGGGGCGGCACATAATGGGTAAAGACGTAATAATCGCCTGTGATTTTGCTGATAAGGCGACCTGTCTTGGATTTCTTGACGGATTCGGAGAGATCAGACCTTTTGTCAAGATAGGAATGGAATTATACTATGCGGAAGGCGCACCTTTTGTAAGGGAACTCAAGGCTCGCGGGCACAGGGTATTCCTTGACCTCAAGCTGCACGATATACCGAACACAGTCAAAAAGACCATGACCGTGCTGTCCGGTCTGGACGTGGATATATGCAACCTGCACGCTTCGGGCGGCTCTTCCATGATGAAAGCGGCTTTGGAGGGCCTGACGCGTCCCGACGGTACAAGACCGCAGCTTATAGCCGTGACCCAGCTTACATCCACAAGCCGGGAGATGATGAACGGAGAACTGCTTATCCCGGGCGAAGTAGAGTCCGTTGTAATGTCCTATGCGAAAAACGCCGCGGACAGCGGGCTGGACGGTGTAGTTTGTTCCCCCCTTGAGGCTCCTGCCGTTCACAAGGTCTGCGGAGAACACTTTTTGACCGTTACTCCCGGCGTGCGTTTTGCCGACGGTGATATCGGAGATCAGAAACGTGTCACTACACCCGCACGCGCGAAGGAACTCGGGTCTGATTACATTGTGGTCGGCAGGCCGGTAACGGCCGCTTCCGATCCTGTACATGCTTACAATCGCTGCATTGCCGAATTTGTCGGCCGAGGAGAAATATGAAGATAGTGATTTTAGACGGCTACGCCGAAAATCCCGGTGATCTTTCGTGGGATTTTCTGAAAAATTACGGGGAAATCGAGATCTATGACCGCACGCCTGCGGACAAGATACTTGAAAGGGCGTCCGGCGCCGGGATCGTTGTTACGAACAAGACACCGCTGACAAAAGATACGCTCTCCCGATTACCTGATCTGAAGTTCGTCGCGCTTCTTTCGACGGGATATAATATCGCAGACTGCGATTATCTTGCCGAACGTCATATACCGGTTTCAAATATCCCGTCCTATTCCACCGAAGGCGTGGCTCAGCTTGTGATGGCTTTCATTCTTGAATTCGCGCAGGGGGTCGGGCTTCATTCCGATTCCGTACATTCCGGCGAGTGGTCTGCATGTCCGGATTTCTGCTATACAAAAAAGAATATTTTCGAGCTTTCCGGCAAAACTCTCGGGATATTCGGATTCGGCAGGATAGGAAGGGCTGTCGCGAAACGTGCCGATGCTTTCGGTATGAACGTGATAGCTTATACTCCCAGGATGCACGGAGACGAACCGGATTACGTATCGTTTGTGGATATCGATACTCTTCGTGCCGGGGCGGATTTTATAACATTTCACTGTCCGCTTACAACGGAAACCGATGGTATTGTCGATTCCGGTTTTATTGCAGGTATGAAGGACGGCGCGTATATCATCAACACATCCCGCGGCCCCGTGCTCAACGAAAAGGATGTGGCTGACGCCCTTGATTCTGGCAAGCTTGCAGGGGTCGGCGTCGACGTTTTGTCTGTTGAACCTCCTGCTCCGGACAATCCGATGCTTCACGCGAAAAACTGCCTCATAACTCCTCATATCGCTTGGGCTGCGTTTGAGACAAGAGTAAGGCTTATGGAGATATTCAAAGGAAATATAGAAGCATTTTTGAGCGGTAAACCGCGTAACGTGGTCAACGGTTCTGACTTCTGAGTTATATGCTCAAAGCAATACATACAAAACCCGGAAAGTTTTTACTGACTGTCGTGATCGCAGTGCTGATGATCGGACTGATAACCGGCGGAGGCGGAAGGCTTTTCGGGGATGTAAGGGATCCTGTCGAACTGTTGTCGGCAATTGAAAATACTGCGCCTCTTCGCTTTTCTGCTCCGCAAGGGGAACGTTTCGTGTTGACGGAAGAGACGCGGGGCATGTTTGCCGCCGCTGCGGATGCGGATGAACCGGTCGTGACAGTGGGTGAAACGGAAAACACATATTTCGACGGACGGAAAAAAATCGCCGATCTCGGAATTAATATCGCCGTAACGGACGCTCTTGTCCACTCCACAGGTGAGAATATCTACAATATCAAAATAACAAAAAGAGGCGGTATGCTGTTTGCGCTTCTTGCTGATTCCACTGGGAAATTGGATTCATCCTGCCTGTGGCGCGTCAGTCTTGAAAAGAAAATTCAATACGGAGACGGGACCGAAGAGTATACAGAGATCACGACTATGCGCGTGACGGACAATAAACAGATGTTCAGATCCCCGACAGTCGGTATTCTGCCGGGTAATTACAGGCTTACAGTCAGATGTGTCAACGGTTATACGGATAATATTTTCGGACTGTATACAATGTTTACGGATTCACCGGATCGCGAAACCGAACCAAACGATACCCGCTCTAGATATACTTATCTTCCCCGCGACAAGGTTTTCAGTGCTTCCTCTTCCTCGTATGCCGTCGGCTCATTCGATACCGATTTCTATATGACCGAGATTGCGAGCCGTGGTTTTATGACCGTATATTTCAAACATGAAGACCTTACAAAAGCGCCGGGAATAACCTTTCAATCTCAGGCCGGCTATTCGGTTAAGCTTACTGATGAACAGGGGAGAGAGTATTATTCCACAGTATCAGCTGCTGAAGATGACGTGATCCGCTCGGCAGTTATCGGCGTAGAGCCCGGAGTGTATTTTATAGAAGTCAGATCTTTTGTCGCTTCGAATCTGTCATATTATATCTCCGTTGACTTTAACGCTATTTCCGGAGCGGAGACAGAGATAAACGATACTAGGGATTGTGCCGACAAACTTTTCAATACCTCGGTCGTAACCGGAGCGCTCAGCGAGAGAACCGGCACTGCGGACGTGGACTGTTTTAAAGTCGATATAGCCACACCTTCGCTTTTTGCTGTAATATTTTCCCACTCGCCGGACAAATCTGAGGATCACGGCGGCTGGAACGTCACCGTTACAGATACCGCCGGTACGGTTCTTTATACTGTGATGTCTCACTGGAACGACTCATCACATCAAAGCCCGTATATCGGCGTCGGAGCGGGGACCTATTATATAACCGTGGACTCCGACAACCTTTACAGAAGCGATCTCAGTTATAATCTTTCTGTCGGTTGGCAGGCGTCGGAATTCGTCGAGACAGAACCTAACAATACCCCTGAAAGCGCAGATGAACTCCTGCTTGGATCTTACGTGGGCGGCGCGCTTATCGAACGCGGCGTGGATTTTGACACAGACGTTTACAAGGTAGATATCGCTTTTCCGTGCGCTTTGGACATCGTTTTTTCCCATACAAAAGGAACCGGAACGGGCGAGGCGTGGAGTATCGCGCTTTATGACGCAGTCGGAATGGAACTGGTAAGATATGGCGTCAGTCCGGCTTCGCCTGAAACTGTTTCTTTCTCTTCTTCCGAGTTAAGAGTCGGAACATACTATCTGGTTGTTGAAACGGGTCTGTATTACTCGTCGGATAACTATGCTGTTGCCGTGTATGCAAAACAGTCGTAATATTCTGTTCATATATAGTTAACAAAAATTGTATGATGTAAAATGATATGAGCCAAAAAAAAAGAGAAGATCAACCTTTGGTATGGTATAATCAAGCTACCAAACAAAACCAACCAAATCAAAGGAGAACTTCTCATGAACATAATAGCACAGGAAGCACGGAAAAGGC
>JAILQN010000223.1 GCA_024699005.1 Clostridia bacterium | reverse complement strand
ACGACGTAATAACTGCCGCAGACGCCGCACATGGCGCAGTTTTCGGGCGGGTTGCCCATAAGGATGCCCACGTAATTGTCGATATGCCTTATTGAGATATATTCTCCCCTGATGAAATCATCATACCACAGATCGAAGGATTTTTTCAGAAAATATGCGTATCCGTCCTCCGACAGGGAGACTCCGCCGCCCTCGTCTATGCACGGAATGAACTGCAGAAAGCGGAACCCGTGGTTTTTAAAAAACGCGTAAGTGCGTTCTGTATCCTTCGCATTCTCATCGTCGATAACGGAAAGGATATTGTACTCAACGTTGTGTTTTTCGAGCGTCGCGGCAGCGTTCAGAACGCGGGGAAAAACGCTGCCGCCGCTTTTGTCAATACGGAAGCGGCCGTTCGTTTTTTCGTCGCCGTCCAGGGATATTCCGATCAGGAATCCGTGTTCTTTGAAGAACCGGGCAAATCCGTCGTCGATCAGAAGGCCGTTCGTCTGCAACGCGAAAGAAACGGGAGCCGGAACGCTCCGTTCCAGCTTTCCGACGAAACTGCGGAAGAACCCGGGTCCCGCGAGCGTCGGCTCGCCGCCCTGGAACAAAACGGACAGCGCAGACGGCCGATACTCCCTTATCCTGCGTATCAGCATATCCGCCGTGTCTTCCGTCATGACGCGGTTCTCTCTCGTTTCGCTCGCCGCCCTGTAAAAACAGTATCCGCAGTTCATATTGCAGAGCCCCGCGGCAGGCTTTATAAGAAGGGTCAGAGGTTTCATGGCTGCGATCCTATTGACTTGTTGTCAAAACTAAGTATAATAAACGGGAGAACCTTTTTCAAGGAGATAAGAAGAAAAATGGAAAAACCGAACGTAGTCATAATACTGACCGACGATCAGGGCTACGGAGATCTCGGCTGCATGGGTTCCGCCGACCTCAGAACGCCGAACATCGACGCTCTCGCCGAAAACGGCATCCTCTTCTCTTCCATGTATTCCGCCTCGCCCGTCTGCTCGCCGTCGAGGGCAGCCCTGCTCACCGGCAGGTATCCTGGCAACGCGGGCGTACGCGCGATCCTCGCGGGGCACCGCAGGGCAAGCGGTCTGACGCCGGAAGTGCCGACTCTCGCGACGGCGCTGAAAAAAGAAGGCTACGCGACCGGGATCTGCGGCAAGTGGCATCTGGGGCTGAAGCCCGAATGCCGTCCGAACGCGAACGGTTTTGACGAATTCAGCGGATTTCTGGCGGGATGTCTGGATTATTACTCCCATATCTTCTATTACGGCATGGCTGACGGCGGCTCCGACCCGACGCACGACCTGTGGGAAAACGACAGAGAAGTCTGGGCGAACGGCGAATATCTGACCGAACGGATCACACGGAAAAGCGTTGATTTTATCAGCCGCCACAAAGACGGACCGTTCTTTTTATACGTCGCGTACAACGCGCCGCATTATCCCATGCACTGCCCCGAAAAGTACCTGGATCGCTTTCCGGATCTGCCGCGGGACAGAAAGATCATGGCGGCGATGATAAGCGCTGTGGACGACGGAGTGGGCGAAATAACAGATACCCTCAGGCGGCTCGGGCTTTTTGAAAACACTATAATCTATTTCCAGAGCGACAACGGTCCCTCCCGCGAAAGCAGAAACTGGCTCGACGGCACGCCGGACCCGTATTACGGCGGCACGGCGGGCAAACTTAAAGGGCATAAGTTCAGCCTTTTTGAGGGCGGGATACGCGTCCCGGCCGTGCTGTCCTGGGGAAGCAGGATAAAGCCGCGCACCGCAGACAAAGCTCATATCGCGACCGACGTTTTTCCGACGATCCTTGAGGCGTGCGGCGGCGATCCCGGAGAATACGATATCGACGGCGAAAGTCTTTTCGGGATGCTCCGGAACGAAGACGACAGCGCACATGAATATCTGTTCTGGGAAATGGAAGATCAGACTGCGGTCAGACACGGCGATTACAAGCTCGTTCTGAACGGACGCCTGACCGAAGCCGACGCGCCGTCAGCCCCCGTATGGCTCTCGGATCTGAGTTCCGATCCCGGCGAACGCAACAATCTGTCCGAAGATCTGCCGGACGTCTGCCGCGAACTCACCTCCGCCGCGGCCGTGTGGCGAAAAAAACTCGAGGACAACTGGGAAGAGCGTTTCGCGAAAAACTACAGTCTCACTCTTTGATTCAGAAAAGAACGTTTATAATGACCGACAACCGTTTACGTTTTCATAACGGCAAATTCAAAATAATGCAGATCTCCGACACGCAGGATCTGCGGAGCAGTTCGCCGGACACAGTCCGGCTGATCAGGATGGCTGTCGCGGCGGAGAAGCCCGATCTCGTGATATTCACGGGCGACCAGATCTACGGCATACATCCGAAGCTCTGGACCCGCGACGCCGTCGCGCGCATCATCGATTCCATCCTGACTCCGGTCGCGGAATACGAAGCGCCTTTCGCCGTCACGTTCGGCAATCATGACGACGAATGCGGGATCTCCGGTCCGGAGCAGATCGGGACTCTCTATTCGCGTTATCCCGCGTATACGCCCGGCGACCGCCGCGCAGACGATGACCCCGGCACTTTCCGTATACCGATATGCGGCGCGGACGGCAAACCGCTGTTCGACGTTTTCGCCTTCGATACCCACGGCTCCAAGGTCTCCGCGACGCCAAGCGGCGTTACCGCGGCGCAGCTTGAGTGGTTTGAGAAGATCCGCGGCGAAGAACGCGCGGAAACAGGAGACGCGCCTCCTGCTCTGGTATTCCAGCACATAGCCGTACCGGAATTCTATCGCGTGATCAGGCAGGTCCCGAAAGGAACGAAAGACTCGGTCGAGGCGTTCGGAAAGCGCAGTCACACCTTCTACGCTCTGCCGGACGATATAAAAGCCGCGGGCGGTTTTATGAAAGAAGCGCCGTCCATATCAGGCGACGCGGAGTTTGAAACGCTGAAAAAAGACGGCGGCGTTCTCGCCGTCGCCGTCGGTCACGATCACAACAACAGTTTCGTCGCCCGCTACGACGGGATCGACCTGATATATACGCAGGGCGCCGGCTTCCATACCTACGGTCCGCGCCTGAAACGCGGCGTGAGGGTCTTCGTTCTGGATGAAGAAGATCCGGCGTCATATGAGACCTACACCCGCACGTGGGAGAATCTTACGAACGAGCGCCCTAGCCAGCCCGTGAAAGAGTTCATCATCTCCAACACCCCGTCAAGCATCGCGCAGGCAAAGGCGTGGGCAAAACGGTCTCTGCCGTTCACCGCCGCCGCCGGGATCGGTCTGGCTGTACTCCGCGCCGCGATTAAAAAGAAACCCTAAAGGATTATCCCTGATCTTCCAGAAGATTATATATCCCGTCCTCGGAAAGCACCCCCCGCGGGAGGTCCGGCGGCAGAAGCCCCGCCTCGTCCGCCTCGAAATCTTCCCGCCATTCGCCGCTCGTATAATAAGCTTCGAGTTCCGCCAGCAAAGCCGGCGGCGCCGGCCTGTGAAGAGCTTCGCGGAAGATCTCCTCAAAGTATCGTATGCGTCTTATCCGGCTCTCTGTCTCCTCCTCTTCGGGGGAGACTTTTTTCGTTTCCGGTTCAGTCAGAGCGAAAGTCAGCAGCTCTTCCGGGCGGGTATCCGGTCTTATCCAGTCGTCCGCGTATTTTTCCGGAAGGATGAGCGGCATGCGGTTGTGGATTCCCCGCGTACTTTCGCCGGGTTCGCGGGTCAGTATAACGAACGACGGAAGACCGTTTTCCATACGGTACAGCCCGCACAGCATGGTCAGTTCTTCACCGGACCGTATTTTGTATTTATCGCCCCTGCGCGTTTTGCCGCCGCCGGCGGGGATATGTTCCCACTCAAAATACCACGAAGCCGGCACTATACAGCGGCGGTTGTTCCACGAATCCCTGAAAGTGGGTTTCGACGCGGCGGTCTCCGTTCTGGCGTTTATGATGAGCGACTTGCCGGAAAAGCCCCATTTCATCGGAAATACCGTCCGTTTTCCCGATTTGTTCGGGGCGATGACCGGAACGATATCCGTCGGGCGGACTTCCCCGTATTCAGTGATCACTTCAGCCCCCTGCCTCCACAACGGAACAAGGGGCGAACGGTTCATTTCTTCGATTATTTCCCGCGTACGGCGGGAGTTTTCTATCCGGTAGCAGCAGCACATGGGCAAATCAGCAGGCGGATTTCCTTCCGCCCGGGATCATCACGTCCGCGTAGATCGGGAAGTGGTCGGAGACGAAACGCCCGTCGATTCCAGCAGTTACCGTTCTGTAAGCGAGGACGTCGATATCATCCGAGCACAGCACGAAGTCGATGTATGAATCCGCGTGAGTCTCCGGTCTGCAGTTGTGGAAGGTGCCGTAATCCACGCAGTCCGGAGCGGCATGGCGGGCGTTCAGCAGGTTCGTCGTCATCGTCTTATAGGCTTCGCCGTTCTCTTTGGTGTTCATATCCGCTGTGAACACCACCGGAATGCCGGCAAAGTGTTCTTCGATATAGCAGTTGACGATCTCACCGCCCAGCACGCGCGCTTCTTCGGATACGTGGTCAAAATGCGAGTTGACGTGCACGTATACCGCGCCGGTCCGGCGGTTTTTCAGCTTCGCCCAGGTGCAGATGCGCTTGCACGCGGCGCCGGGACCGACGGACGGCTGATCCGGCGTATCGCTGAGCCAGAAATCGCCGTGATCGAGCAGTCTGTATTTCGCTTTCAGCCAGAAGATGGGGCAGGCTTCGCCGCCCTTGTCCGCCGCTTTCCCGTTATCCCGTTCCAGCCCGACCCATGCATAATCCGTAAGCCTCTTTTCGAGTATGCCCATCCATTCCGCGGTAGCCTCCTGAAGGCCCACGGAATCCGGCATAACCTCTTCGATCTGCCGCGGAACGAGTTCGCTGCGGAAAGGAACGTCGATACCGTTCACGTCCGCGCAGCGCACGTTGAAGGACATGATACGCGTCGTGTTTTCCGTCTTCGCGTCGGGTCCGATCAGCGGGAAGTCGTGCCCGGCGTAACTGTCCGCGGCGGGCGGGAACGTCACGTCCGCGTAGACCGGGAAATGGTCGGAAACGAGCCTGCCGTTTATGCCGTCCGTAACGGTGCGGAAGGCGTTGACGGTAATATCGCGGGAGCACATCACGTAATCCAGCGTTTCCCGGCTGTTCTCCCCGGGATCGCCGTCATGCCAGGAAAAAAACGATACTGAATCCGCGGCGGCTTTACAGGCGTCATTCAGTTTTTCCGTCATTATGCGGTAAGCCGGACCGCCCTCTTCCGAGTTGAGGTCGGCGGTGAACACCACGGGTATTTTTGCGAACCGGTCGGCGATAAAGTCGCAGATCATGTTCGCGCCGAGTTTGCGCGCCTCATTGGAATCGCTGTCCAGATGGGTATTCACGTGGGCGACCGGAGCCTGAGTATTTCGGTCTTTCAGAAGCGCCCACGTGCAGATACGGCGACAGCTCGCCCCGGGGCCGTAGGAGGGCTCGTCCGGCGTATCGCTGATCCAGAAATCGCCGTGATCGACAAGCTCGTATTTCTCTTTAAGATAAAAGATGGGAGCGGCTTCACCCTGCCGCGCCACGGTTTTGCCGTTGTCGCGGCTGACGCCCACGCAGCCGTAGGCGGGCAGCATCGTCTGCAGGACCGCCATCCATTCGGGCGTAGCCTCCTGCGCGCCGAGCAGATCGGGCTGCACCCTGAGTATCTCCCGTATCACCGGATCGATGCGCAGTATCTGCGGCACGCCGTTCACGTCCGCGCAGCGCACGTTGAAAGACATGACGCGCACGTCCTCCGCCGCCTTTTCTTCCTGCGGGATGATCGGGAAATTATGTCCTTCCATGCCGTCCCGCCATTTGATGCAGGAAAGCGAAAACGCAGCAATCAGAGTCAGCAGCAGAGATATGAATTTCTGAAGTAATGAAGCAAACATAACAATACCCCGTTCTTTATGTCAGTATCTGTTCAGATTTTAACATATATGAGAAGTTTGTCAAGGGAGGACATAACGAACCTTTGTATAAAAAAGAACCGGGCGCAAAGCCCGGTCCCGAAAAATTGTTTCTTTAAAGTCCGATCAAAGTTTGCTGAAGAACATAATGATCGTGAAGATCAGTTTAACCAGGTCGAGCAGCCAGCTCGCGTCGCCGAGATCTATACCTGACAGATCTATGCCTCCGAGGTCGATTCCGTTGGTGAGACCGGATAAGTCAAAACCGCCGTTATCCGCAGTCGTCTCGCCCGTCGTCTCGGCAGCAGTGTCGTCAGCGCTCACGGTGAACGCCGCGCAGCTGAAGACGGACAGCGCCATGATCACTGTCAGAATGACAGCAAGGCTTTTTTTCATGCGTTTCATAAGATTTATATCTCCTTTGTTATTGTTTGCGTTCACAGAATAACATATATGAATAAAAATGTCAATTTTTTTAATAAATAATGAACTACTGTTGAAAACAGCATTTTTTCGGAGTATAATACTGCAGAGGTGCAACTTTATGACCGCAGTAACCATGAGAGAACAGATCTATTCATACGTAAAAGAAAAATACTCAGCCAAGCCGGAGTTTCTCTGGGCGAGATATCCCGACTGCGCGGTTTTCCGCCACGCGGACAACAGAAAATGGTTCGGCATCATCATGGACGTCCGGCGCAGCAGACTGGGGCTTGAGGGCGACGATCTAGTCGACGTGCTGAACGTCAAACTCTCCGACCCGATGTTCGCCGACTTCCTCGCCCGGCAGCCGGGCTATTGCCGGGCATATCACATGAACAAAAGAAGCTGGGTATCGGTCCTGCTGGACGGGTCGGTGCCTTTTGAAGATATCACATGGCTAATAGACGAGAGTTATCTTACCACCGCGCCGAAAGAAAAGAAGAAAAAACTCCGTCCGCCGAAGGAATGGATCGTCCCGTCCAATCCGAAGTATTACGATATTCAGAGCGCTTTCGACCGGGAGACCGAGATTCACTGGAAGCAGGGCGCGGGGATAAAGACCGGCGACACGGTCTATATGTACGTCGCCGCGCCGGTATCCGCGATACTGTACAAGTGCGCGGTAACCGAAACAGATATTCCCTGCGAACCGTTCAGCGACGGACGCCTGCGTGTATTAAGCCTGATGAATATCCGGCTGGAAAAGCGTTATTCACCGGACGATTTCACCTTTGAAACCCTCGGCAGGGAATACGGCATTTTCGCGGTCCGCGGTCCCCGTGGCATCCCGGAAAACTTGAGCAGAGACCTGAACAGATGATCAGAAAACGAATAGTGTTTTACGGCTCCGTGCAGGGCGTCGGTTTCCGCTGGAGAGCGCTTCACGCTGCGAACGCATACGGATGCACGGGCTGGTGCCGCAACGAATGGGACGATTCCGTCACCATGGAGATACAGGGAACGGAAGAGCAGATCGACAGCGTGATCATATCGATCGGAAGAGGGACTTACGTCATGATCGAAAACATGAGAGTGAAAACCATACCCGTCGACCCGGAGGAACGGGATTTCAGAACGGAATAGACTTTGGAACAGAACATGAATTATTACGTCACAGACGGCTCAGGCGCCGACTTTTCCTGCCATACCGGCATAACGCTTTTATCCGACGAAAACGGCACGGAGATATACAAAATCGTCATATCCGGCAAATCCGACTCGGTCCGGATCGAGTGGCGGGAGCCGATGACGGACCATATCGGTTCGTGGAATCCCCTCGCCGGCAGATGGCGGGGGCTGCCCCAGCGCTTTCACGAGGTACGCGCCGATTCCTGCCTGCACAGAGGCGCCCCGGTCATCGCGACCTTCAGACCAGACGGGACCGCGCACAGGACCGTCGCCATATCAGACGCCGCGATAACCGGCGTCCTCGGCTACTGCGTCGACGATTTCAGACAGAACGACGAGGTCGCGTTCTTCGTAGAGCTTTTTGACGTTCCCGAAGATTATTCGACGGAACTGCGGATCGACGGAAGAAGACTTCCGCTTCCCGGAGCGCTCGCGGCGGTATGGGACTGGTGGAACGGATCGGTCGGTAAAGCGGCTCCCCTGCCTGACGACGCGTTCGCTCCCCTGTATTCCACCTGGTACAATTTCCACCAGACGCCGGAACAGGGCGAACTCACAAAAGAACTGAAGATTGCCGCCGGTATAGGTTTTAAAACGGTCATCCTGGACGACGGCTGGCAGATCGCCGGGGAAGGGACCGGCGATTACCGCAAAAGCGGAGACTGGCTCCCGGCGCCGGACAAGTTCCCCGATTTCAAAGGATTCGTCGACGACGTCCACTCCTTCGGGCAGAAACTCGTTCTGTGGTTCGCCGTACCTTTCGCCGGTTTCGACACGGAAGCTTACGCCCGGTTCAAAGACAAACTCCTGTTTGAGACAGCCTGGCTGATAAACGCCGGAACGCTCGATATACGGTATCCCGAGGTCAGGGAATATATATCGGGCACTTATATGCGGTATATAAAAGAGTACGGCATAGACGGGCTCAAGCTCGACTTTATAGATACTTTCGCGAAAAACAAAGATATTCCCGGGTATAAACCGGGCATGGACTGCGAGACTGTGACGCAGGCCGTCGAAAAGCTCCTTGACGGTATAATACGCGGCGCGACCGCGATAAAGCCGGATTTTCTGCTGGAATTCCGTCAGAACTACGTGGGGCCGGTCGTGCTGAAATACGCGAATATGCTGCGCGTCGGCGACTGCGCCTTCGACCCGGTGACCAACAGGATCGGCGTCGCCGACCTGCGCATGATGACGAAGGACGTCGCCGTCCACTCGGATATGCTGCTGTGGAGCCCGACGGAAACCGCGGAGAACTGCGCGCTTCAGCTGCTCAACATCATGTTCTCCGTGCTGCAGATCTCCGTCAGACTGACGCAGATCCCGGACTTCCAGCTCCGGGTGCTGGAAAGCTATCTTGATTATTACCGGAAGAATTACCGGATACTGACGCAGGCCCCGATCTTGGTCCGTCATCCCGAAACCTGTTACTCCGTTCTTTCCGCGGAGGATCCCGCGCTTAACCGCAGGATCACGGTGCTTTACTCCGAATCTGCGGTCCGCGCCGACGGGTCCGATACGGACGTCTGGAACGCGACCGGCGGAGAATCCGTCGCCCTGATAAACGATACCTGCGCTTCGCTTGTTATCACCGTTTACGACTGTATGCAAGATGAGATCCGGCGGATAAACACGGACTCCCCCGCCGTTGCGCTGGATATCCCGGTGGGGGGATATGCGAATATCAGACTACAGTAAGCCACGTCTGAATAATTATCTCCTTGACAAATAATATAAACCGGCATATACTATTGTCAGAAAGTCAGAAAATCTTACTTTTGGAGGAATTATCATGTTAGCTGAACTACGAACAAAATCACAGATCACTATTCCCAAAAGTATAGTGACGTCTCTCGGGCTGAATGAGGGCGATCAGCTTGAGGTGTATGAGCAGGACGGCGTCATCTGCCTGTGTCCGGTTGCCGTATATCCGAAACGATACGTTGAGGGGCTGCAGGATGAGATCGCCGAACTCAGGAGAAACTTAAGCAACGGAACACAGCCGGTTTATTCTGACGTAACCTCACTGATTGACGCGCTGGAGGCCGATTGATGCTTCAGATCACGTTTACGGAAAGATTTAAAAAACACTATAAAAATCTTTCATCGAACGAAAAGAAGCAATTCAAATCAAAACTTGCTCTTTTTGCCGATAATCCTCTCCATCCGTCCCTGAGAACGAAACACATACAGGGAACGAACGATCTGTTTGAATTCAGCGTCAATATGGATATCCGTGTCGTCTGGTTCTATGAAGGTGAAGACCTTGTTGCACTGATCGATATCGGACATCACGATATACTCAAACAATACTGAAAAACCACTTTTGTATGGCTGATATAATTCCGACTCCCAAAATGAGTGAAATACTTCTTGAGGAGTTTATGATTCCGATGAATCTTTCCGCATATCGTCTGGCTCAGGATATTCATGTTCCCGTGTCAAGGATTCAGGATATCTTGCATGACAGGAGAAAAATTACTGCCGATACATCTCTGCGGCTTGCAAAATACTTCGGTGTGTCCGACAGATTTTTCCTTGATATGCAGAATGACATAGATATACGGGAGCTGAAAACAAGCTTGGCGGACGAAATCGAACAGATACACACCTGCCGTGAAGCAGTTTAACACAAACAAGGAGGAACATCATGGATAAATTCATCCCCTATGAAAAGCTCTCCAAGAAAAAGAAGAGAGAGCTTGACCTTAAAAAAAGAAAGACCTGGGCGATAAGCCCGGTCACCCGCAAACCCGCAAATCCCAAAGCTTACAACAGACAGAAAGCGCGCCGGAGAGATCGTGAAGATTTCTCCGACGCGTTGTTTTTATCCTATCTTACTTATTAAAATCGGTTATTCAAGCTTTATCAAACGCGTGCTGAAGTTTAGCCGAATATCTAAGTATCTGCCTTGCATCATCGGCAAGCACCTGACCGTTCTCATCCACATCCGCAGCAAGAATCTGAGCAGCACTCAATTCCTCTATCTTTGCAGAATAGCGCAGAGCAAGCCGAGCATCACCTGCTAAAATCTGACCATCACCGTTGACATCACCAAGATTCAACATTAGGGTGTCAGTTATCTCGATCAAAGATTTCGATATCGCTGATTTAAGATCGACATACAAAGCCGGACGAATACCAACTGATGATGTGTCAGCGCCTGATAACCAAATATTTCCGCTGATTTCTACGGAACTGATATCGCTATCGTCATAGAACGGATACGGATTGCGCAAAAACCAGCTTGAAGCAAATTTGTCATAAGCAGCCGATTCACTTGTAACAAATAATCCCTGACATTTGGCGTAATCGGTTCCGCGAGCAATACGATTGGATTCAGGACCGCCGGTATCATTGTGACTGAAACCGTACGCTTCATTTATAACATCATCTTTTGTCAGCAAAAATAGCTTATCTGTTGTCGATCCCACATCATATTTCGAATCTTCGATTGCAGCAGTGGTCAAAGAAGCATCTCTGATACAGGCATTTTCAACATCAAAAGCCGTCTTATAGAAATCTTCATTCATCCATTTCCGAAGGGATGAATAAGCCCAGTTGTTTGCATAGTGTTTATACTCTTTATCGCTGTACAAATGGCGCTCTTCTTCGTTTTCATTTGTATAACAGATATTATTAAACGGCTGACTGTCAATTATTTTCTCGGTCATCATAAGTCCGGAATCAGCATCCAGCACACGCCAGACTAACGGCTCATATTTAAACCAATAAACCTGTCCCGGATTATAGCCGTTGTCGTCCTGATAAATAAATTCATCAGCGTTATCGTGGTCTTTTGAAACACCATATCTGTAGTGACTGAATCTGACTGCTCTGTAGTGATTGCCGGAAAGAGTTATATCGGCATACTCCATATAGTTTTCCTGCTCACCATGAGCATCATCTTCATAATAATTCCATTCTAATGATTGCGAATTGAGCGAAGCGAGCAAAGAAGAATCGGTTACTAGACTCTGTGGGTAAGAACCGAATGTAACTAATGTACCTGTCTTGATTTCATTGAGAATGGGATTGTCCAATCGAGGGATTGGCTCTGTCTTTGTTTCACCGCAAACGGTGCAAGTAAAAGTCATTACGCCCTCTTCTTCAGATGTGGCTCCTTTTGTGATCTTGCCCTCATCCCAGATATGAGTGGTGAGCTTTGGCAAAACAGTATCTGTTATTTGAATTTCAATTTCAGTAGCAGAATCCTTAAAGAGTTTTCCACATTCTTTACATTTATAGTATTCAATATTGCCTTCCTCATCAACATTGGCAGGTACAGCAGGAATGAAATCAAGACTATGGGGACCCGTTTCGGAATCTTCAGAAACCGATGTCTTCGAACAGATTTGGCAAACTTCAATTTTTTGCATCTGTTGAGAACAACTAAATGCTATATCTATTTCGGTGTTGATATGTTCATGAAAAGCAAGCATCGGTGCCGTATGAATAACTTCTTCGATGACATCCCCTGCGGTAATACTTTCGAAAGACTCATAGGCTACTCCTTCAACTTGCTTCGCAAGAGTTGAGAAATCCTCATAAGCAATGGATGATGTTGCCACTGCATATAGAAAAATCTTTTCTCCTGGAATAATAGGTTTTACGAGTTCAGCTGTATCTGAACTGGTCTCATCTGATTCACCTGTTCCTTCTTTCAGTTTTAGTGAATCATAAATACCTGTTGACAAAACGGTTTTATCTGTAATTGTGCCTACTATTTTTTTTGACATGTTTTTTGGAGTATATCCAGAACGAACGCTGATTCCATTTAAAGCGGTAACAACATCTTTCGTTGTATATCCTGTAATTGGTTCAGGATTAAGCGCTGGAGCATCTCCCATAACAATAGCAGTTTTTCCACTTTTTTTCCCCCAAGACAATTCTCTAAGTCCATCGATTAGTGCAGAATTAAGCGTTTCTTCATTATCACCACCATTACCGAGATTCGAAAGTCTGTTTATACAAGCAACTATATCATCGTGATTATTTGTAAAATCAAGCTGAATTCGATATGGGTAATCCCTTGAATCGCCGGTTCTTGAACTGAAATCTCTGTAATCAATCACCGCGATACGGTATTTTATATTTTGCGATTCGAAATAAGATAGATAATCATTCATTTTAACCTGTACAGAATAAATATCATCACGCATGGAGGATGTTGTATCAATAACAAAGGCAATATCTAACACATCGCTTTTCTCATAATCAATTTTATTGCATATAATCAATGTTTTTTCATCAAAAATATCGGGATTAGACTTTGATGATATTCGTATGGTAACTTTCCCCGGTGCAACAGCTTTTAGAATATGTCCTTTAACGGAGATTATAGCGTCATTTGACGAAGTAATCACATATTCTTGTTCTGTCGTATCAAATGGGGTAAATTGAATATCTTCCTTGGTTATTTCCAAAGTGTCATCGACAAACATATCAATACCAGATCTCGGTTTTAAATACATCCAAAATAGATTGACGATTTTCTTTGTTTCTTTTTCTTCATTATCAACAAGTATCGGAATATCCGGATAATCATAGTATGCTGCGATAGTCCAGAGCCTATGAATAGATTTATAGTATTTTTCTGTCAACGGACGGCTACATTCAATGACATCTAAAACATCCATCATTTCCGTCACACCTCCAAAATGGAGAGCACCGGCTTTATATAGCTTTTCTATGCCGTCTTTGGCGCAATCAATGGCCAATAAATGTAGACTGAACAGTAAATCAATTGCGGACACAAAATCATCCGCCGGAATCAAATTGTTATAATAATCATATTCATTCTGTATCACAAGATCGTTTATGTTTTTCTCCAAGGTCACAACCTGTTTTAAATTATAAAAAACTTTTATTGATTCACTGGTTCCAAAAAGCTCATCACAAAGTATTTTTCCAACATCTCTTCCAACTTGTATTGCCGTGAATACTGCCGCTGCCCAAGGAGCAGCCACCTTAACTGCTTCCGTCAGTCCTTTCAATGCGAAATAAGACGCCGTTTTTGTGGCGACAATTAATTCCGATTCGACGACAGTCTGCATCATATTTCTTAAATTTTCTTCTGAATTATCAAAACAATCCGCTACCATTTCAAGTGCGTCGGAATAATCAACATCTTTTGTATATAATTGCATTCTTCTGAGATTTCGGGCTATCGAATCGTTTATTCCTATAGCATTATTCAATAAAACTAACAGTTCTACCGCTTCCGCAATTGTTCCGATTCCTGATGAAATAAGACTTGCTATGCCCGCAGCATCACCCAGCTTTGACAAATAACTGTTTTTTGATAATTGTTCAGACAGTGAGTAAACCTGCTCCTTTGAAAGCGCTGACAAATCATCCAAGATCGCTACATCAAAAGCACCACTGATATCAACATAATCAGAAATCGCACTGACTATTTCACCACAATATACATTTGTTTTTTCTAATGATTCTTTTACGGAACTATCCTGCATCATTGAGGAACCAAGTAATGACAGAATAAGCTTTACATAATAATTTCGCCTTTCAACACAGGAATCAAGCGTTGAATTTATATGAAAAGTATATACCTCCCACGATTTCATGGAAAGCATCAAACTTTCAGACTCCTCACAGCCTTCGACAAAAAATCTTGCATAAGACTTTTTCTCATTCACAAGGTTATAATACATCTCAAACATCTCTTCTTGAAGTTCAGGAACATTTGATTGAATTCTTCTTGTTAACAAATCTGCGATATAAGTATTTTCATCAAAGTCGTCATTTGATGCCTCAGCCTTAAAACCTACGAAAAAAAAGTTGATAAACAAAGTAAAAACCAACAATACAGAAAGACACTTTTTCATACGTCATTCTCCTTTTATAAATATTTCTTCTGTGTTTTCAGAAGTTTTCAGTGTCCGCAATTTGCATAAGATGACACATATATGAAAAACAGGATCACCATAATTCTTTTCATTAGATTTTCAACAGTCCCAACTTGATTCGTGTTATCTTAGTTTATATAAAGCGAATTCTAGAACCTCTTATCGGCGCTCATAACCTAAAAAGAATTGCTTTCAAGGAGTGAAAACATTATTGCCAATCGCTTTTTCTTCCTTTTTATAAACTCTGCCACTTATGAGAGTCTTTTCGTCATTGCCAAACAAAACCAACCTGAATATAGTAGCGTTTTACACAAATAATACTATCGTATGATTGCATTGTCAAGACAGGAAAACCTAATTCAGTTTTGCAAATGGTTATAATGGTTATCATAAGGTGGTTCGAATGTGTTTCAATAAGCTTGAATCATTGCGGCAGAACCACGACCTGACTTAGCAACAAGTCTCGTAAATGCTCTGCTGTCATCGCGAGGTCTATCGTGGATATAAAAAAGGAACCCGGAAGATATATGTTGAGTTCCTTATCAAGTCTGCCGATCATTACAATGTAAGCATTGTTTAGATTGTCGGACGAACAGATAACTGAGATCCGACAAAAAAAGAAAAATCTGGGCGATAAGCCCGGTCACCCGCAAACCCGCCAATCCCAGAGCTTACAACAGACAGAAAGCGCGCCGGAGAGATCGTGAAGATTTCTCCGACGCGCTGTTTCTATTCGCCCACCACATCATATGAATAGATAGTCCAGAATCTTTCCCCGTTCTTCTCGCGCAGACCGGCGATAATTGAATACTCGTACGTTCCTTCATACTGATGACTCCAGATGCAGGATATCCGGTATCTCCCGTCCGCCATTTTTTCGTACTCGTTTACTTTGATCGTCGGAGTATAGTCAAACCCGTCTATTCCATATTGTATCCCGATATAATAATTGCCGTTATACCTGTAGGCGAGAAGCCGGTTTTCCCCGTATGTACTGTACACTTCATCGGGCAATTCCGAATCATATCCGAGGATGTCTGAGGCTGCGGATTCAAAATCCTCAACAGAAACGGACCACCAGCCGCCGTACCAATCCCAACTGTAATCACCGTCGGACAACGGTTCCGTGAACTTCCCGAGCGGGTCGGTGCCGGGGGCCATCTCCTTCAGATCATGAAGCCCCATCATCCCGCCGGTTTCCCTTACAAGCAGCCAGTAGACGTCCAGAGGATCTGCCGTCCGGGAGTCATATGAAGCCGCGGCGGTGTACTTTGTCTTCAGTTCAAAGAACGTCTCTTCCAAAAGCCTGAAGTCATCCTCTTCAGCAGAAATATAATCAACGGTTTCATACGGATCTGTTTCCGGAATCGTTTCAGAAATCGTTTCCGGATCCGGAGCCGGCTCCTGTGAAATATCCTGAAGATATGTCCCGCTTTCATTATCATTCACGGCGGGTTTCCGGCTCACTGATAAGATGACAGCCGTGATCACAAGCGCCGCCACCGTGCATATAATGATCCCCGTTATGATTTTCGCTTTTTTTGTCATGATCTTATACCTCTTTCAGGAACAGAAGGCAGGTTTATTAAGAATGCCTTTCCGGCGGTATAATATCATTTTATGCGACCGGATGTCAATGACCGAAGTTAAAAAGTCAGTATTGCCTGTTGACTCCGCATCCGTAATGCGTGTATTATATGATAAATACAACAATCCGGAAAAGAAGGTAATGAAATGAATCTGTGAACTTTTCTGACCAAGTATTTCTTCAGGGCGCTTATCGCTCTTATACAAAGCGCGATACTCATCATCTCTCCCGGCGGTTTTCCGCGCGTCCCGCATGAAGAGGATTTCAAACTCGTCTGGTCGGATGAATTCGACGGCGACAGTCTGGATACGGCGAAATGGCACGGCCACGGCTGCGGTGAAAACGCGGCGGTACGCCGCGGCTCTTACTGGTCCACCGCAGTGCTCCGGGTGGAGGACGGCTGCCTGCATATCCCGACGGAGTATTACCCCGAAGGGCTGAACGGAAACGGCAAACCGGGCTGGTACACCTGCGGGATAGACACCTCAGGGCTCTACGAACAGCAATACGGTTATTTCGAGGTACGCTGCATACTGCCGAAAGGCGCGGGGCTGTGGGCCGCATTCTGGATGCTGTGCGGCGGCATGTCCAACGTGGACGGGACCGGCGTGGACGGCGCGGAGATCGACATTTTCGAGTCCCCCTTCTCCACGGACAGATACAGCCGCAGGGTCTCATCCAACATACATATAGACGGCTACGGCGCGGATCTCAAAAGCTTCCACGTCTGCGAACCGTATATTCTCATCAACGATCCCTATGAGGAATTCAACACCTACGGCCTGGAATGGAACGAAAACGGTTATACGTTCTACGTCAACGGCATAAAGACCGGCGAAAGCGATTTCGGCGGCGCGTCGCAGACCCCGGAATACATGATACTCTCCGTCGAGGTGGGCGGAGCGGACGCGGAACCCGGCGACAGCTGGGCCGTCGGAACCCTTTCCGGCTCCGACAAACCTACGGATTTCATCATCGATTACGTCCGGGCATATCAGTATATACCCGGCGCGGAACAGACGGCAAAAAGCCCGTGCTGACTTAAGATTTTTCCGAACGATAACAGGAGGCGATCTTATGAATATACCGGAAGCAGTTTTAAACTACGCCGAAAAACTCGAAGAGAACGTAAAAACGAAATATCCGCCGCTGGGCGGACTTGCGAAGAAATGTTTTCTCAATACGATAGAGACCACCGTACGCAGATGCGCCGGCGGCGACTGGTTCGTCATAACCGGGGACATCCCCGCCATGTGGCTCCGGGACAGCGCGGCTCAGCTGCGTCCGTATATGCCGCTCTGCAAAGAAAGCGAGGAACTGCGTGAGATCATCCGCGGCGTTATCCGCCGTCACGCGTTTTATATTTCCCTCGATCCGTATTCAAACGGATTCAACGAGGGGCCGACAGGCGGCGGACACCCGAAGGACGAAACGGATTTTTACTCCGATATCATCTGGGAGCGCAAATACGAGACCGATTCCCTGTGCGCATCCGTGTACCTTCTGGCGGATTATCTCGACTCCTGCGGGGATGCTTCGGTCCTGACGGAAGAGGTACGCGGAATGCTCAGGCGGATAATCGACACGTTCATCACCGAGCAGCGCCACGATGAAAGATCCTCTTATTTCTTCCGCAGGAAAAACTGCCCGGTCAGCGACACCATGCCGCTGGACGGCAGGGGCAACCCGGTCGGCTATACCGGCATGACCTGGTCCGGCTTCCGCCCGTCGGACGACAGCTGCGTTTACAACTATCTGATCCCCGCAAACATGATGTGCGCAGTCGCGGCAAAACGCGCCGCGGAGATACTGGAAAAATATTTCAGCGACTCGGAATACGTGGAAAAAGCCCTTACTCTCCGGCGCGAGGTGCTGGCGGGCATCAAAAAATACGGAATCGTCGACACGGAAAAATACGGAAGGATCTACGCCTACGAGACCGACGGTCTTGGGAATCACGTCATGATGGACGACGCCAATTCTCCGAGCCTGCTCGCCGCGCCGTATCTCGGCTTCTGCGACAAAACGGATCCCGTTTACCTCAATACCCGGAAATTTATACTCTCGGAAGACAACCCGTGGTATTTTTCGGGCAAAGCGGCGCGAGGGATCGGCAGCCCGCATACCGGAGCGGATAAGATCTGGCATATCTCCCTTGTGATGCAGATCCTGACTTCAACGGATGAACGGGAGAAGGCGGACTGCCTCGCCATGCTGAGCCGGACCCACGCCGGCACGGGCTTTATGCACGAATCATTCAATAAAGACGATCCGTCGGATTTCACAAGACCGTGGTTCGCCTGGGCGAATTCCCTGTTCGGACAGATGCTTTCGCAGGAATTTATGAAATAAGACAGATACAAAAGAAGCCGCATCGCAGAATCGCGAATTATGCGGTATTTCCCTTGACAAACCAAGATGTTTGGTTTATTATAAAACAGACTGTATGCAGGCACATCATGTTGTATTCAGCCATAACGTACAAGGAGAGTGGTCACATATGCATAAGCTGGTTTTCGAAGGCTCCGCAATAGCAATAATAACTCCGTTCACCGAAGACAAATCCCGCGTTGACTATAAAAAATTCGAAGAGCTTATCAACTTTCAGATAGATAACGGCACGGACGCCATAGTCGTCTGCGGCACAACCGGAGAGGGTTCCACGCTCTCCAACGACGAGCATATCGACGCCGTGAAATTCTGCGTCGACGTCGTAAACAAACGCGTGCCCGTGATAGCCGGCACCGGCTCAAACGATACCGCTTACGGCATCCACCTGTCCAACGAATGCGAGAAGGCAGGCGTGGACGCTCTTCTGATGGTCACTCCGTACTACAACAAGACCTCTCAGCGCGGACTTATCGCCCATTACACCAAGACGGCGGACAACGTCAGCGCGCCGATAATCCTCTATAACGTCCCCTCCCGCACCGGCGTGAACATCATGCCCGAGACCTACGCCGAGCTCTGCAAACACGAGCGCATAGTCGCCGCGAAAGAGGCCACGGGCAATATCTCGCAGATCGGAAAGACCGCCGCTCTGTGCGGAGACGACCTGACCATCTACTCCGGCAACGACGACGAGATCGTCCCCATCCTGTCGCTGGGCGGCAAGGGCGTCATCTCGGTCATGGCGCACGTCATTCCCAGAGAGACCCACGATATAGTCGCGAAATATCTCGCGGGCGACGTCGCGGGCGCCGCGAAGCTCCAGCTTGAGTATATGGACCTTGCCGGCGCGATGTTCTGCGACGTCAACCCCATCCCGGTCAAGGAAGCCATGAAGATATTCGGCATGGATATGGGAGAATGCCGCCTGCCGCTCTTTGAAATGGAAGACAGCAAAAAGGCGTTCCTGCGCTCCGTCATGGCGAAGCACGGGCTTGCGAGGGCATGAATATGAACGACTGCTTATTCTGTAAGATCATAGCCGGGGATATCCCTTCGGCAAAGGTCTATGAAGACGATACCGTTTTCGCTTTCAGGGACATCAACCCCCAGGCGCCGGTACACGTGCTGATAATACCCAAAGAGCATATCCGTTCCGCCGCCGATATCACCCCGGATAACAGCGCCGTTATCGCGCATATCTTTGAGGTGGCTGCAAAGATCGCAAAAGACGAAGGCTGCTCCGACGGCTTCCGCATAGTCAACAACTGCGGCGACAGAGCCGGTCAGACCGTAAAACACCTGCATTTCCATCTGCTCGGCGGCAGGGATCTGACGTGGCCGCCCGGATGATCCCGTAAATCCCCTTCGGGATTTACGAATGAATAATGAATAATGAATACTGAAAAATGAATAATGAATAATTGTGGTTGTTGATCATATATAATGATGAATATTTCTCAGCACTCAAAACAGGGCATTCAAAACCCAGTCCCCGCACCGTTTCTCGCCCACCCTGCAGTATGCTCGGCGGGCGTTGATTACATTATAGTCGTCTGCTGCAGATTCCGGGCGATCGTGGGCGTCAGGGTCGCGGGCAGAGAGTACTGGAGCCAGTCGAACGGCGTCAAGATCTCCGATACGAAACTGCACAAGATCAGCGTTCACCGGAGTGAACTTGACCGCGAAGGCGGTTATACCGTTATT
>JAILQN010000216.1 GCA_024699005.1 Clostridia bacterium | reverse complement strand
GGCATCAAGGATATCCGTACAAAGCAGCTTCGTTCCAACACTCCGTGCAACGTCGTCAGGGCAACCATCGACGGTCTGAAGCAGCTTCGCAACGTCGACGAGGTCGCCGCCGTAAGGGGCAAGACCGTTCGTGAAATCTTAAGCTGAGGGGGGCACGGCAATGGCTAAAAAGGTTACGCTTGTAAAAAGCCTTATAGGCAGCAAGAAGGACCAGCTCGCTACGGCTCAGGCTCTCGGTCTGCGCAGGATCGGCGATTCGTCCACTCAGCCCGACAACGAAGCGACCATGGGCAAGGTCAGGAAGATCTCCCACCTTGTTAAGGTCGAGGACGTATGACGAAAGGCAGGGCTTTATAATGAGATTACATGATTTATCACCCGCCGAGGGTGCCAACAGACCCGTAAAGCGCGTCGGCCGCGGCCCCGCGTCGGGCCAGGGCAAGACGGCGGGCAAGGGGCACAAAGGCCAGAAGGCCAGAGCCGGCAGTGGCCCGCGTCCGGGCTTTGAAGGCGGCCAGATGCCTCTCCAGAGGCGTATCCCCAAGCGCGGATTCAACAACATCTTCCGCAAGGAGATCGCTATCGTCAACGCATCGGACATCTGTGAAAGATTCGAAGACGGCGCTGTCGTCGACATCGACGCGCTCATAGCCTCCGGTCTTGTGAAGGACGCCCTGGACGGCGTTAAGGTCCTCGGCAACGGCGACGTTACCAAGAAGCTTACCGTCAGGGCTAACGCATTTTCAAAGAGCGCGAAGGAGAAGATCGAGGCGGCGGGCGGCGCTGCCGAGGTCATCTGATTCTCCATCCTATTTACAAGACCAAAGGAGTGCATAACAGATGTTTACCACAATAAGGAATGCCTGGAAGATTCCGGAATTAAGAAAGAAGCTTCTGTTTACGGCATTGATAATACTTATCTTCAGGATCGGCTGCGCCATCCCCATCCCGTTCATCTCGATTGGTGAGGAAGGTCTGCTGAACCAGGCCGCAACCACGGCAACGTTCCTGGATTATGTCAACATGATCTCGGGTAACGCGTTCAACTACGGCACGATCTTCGCATTATCCATCACTCCGTACATCAACGCGTCCATTATCATTGAGCTTCTGACAGTCGCCATTCCCGTGCTCGAACGTCTTGCGAAAGAGGGCGAAGAGGGCAGGAAGAAGATAGCCACCATCACGCGCTATGTCACTATCGCGCTGGCTATCCTTCAGGGTATCGCGTACTTCGTCTATCTGCGCTCGCAGAACGCTCTTACCCTTACCACCAGCACTTTCGGCGTCGTTTGGCAGGGCATAGTCATAGTACTGATGCTGACAGCCGGCGCGTCCCTGTGTATGTGGCTCGGCGAGCAGGTCAATGATAAGGGCATAGGCAACGGTATCTCGATCATCCTGTTTGCAGGTATCGTATCGAGGATCCCCGCCATCATGACCCAGCTTTACGGCTACTTCGATATGGGCGGCATTTATTACGCTCTTGCTCCCATCGCGCTGGTCTGCATGCTGCTGCTCATCGTGTTCATCGTCTGGATGGACAACGCCGAGCGCAGGATCCCGGTCCAGTACACAAAGCGTGTCGTCGGCAGAAAGATGTACGGCGGCCAGAGCTCCAACATACCGATCAAGGTCAATATGTCGGGTGTTCTGCCGGTCATCTTCGCGAGCTCCATACTCTCCATTCCCTCCACCATTCAGATGTTCGTATCCGTCTCGGAGGGCAGCTTCTGGTCGAAGTTCTTCAACATCTTCACCACAGAGCATTGGGCTTACGGAATCATTTACTTCGTACTTATCATCTTCTTCGCGTATTTCTACGCTTCCATCCAGTACAACCCCGTAGAGATGGCGAACAACCTGAACAAGAACAGCGGCGTGATCCCCGGTATCCGCTCCGGCAGACCCACCTCGGATTACATCAGGAATATCCTCAACAAGATGATACTCCTCGGCGCCCTGCTCCTGAGCGTTGTCGCTATCTTCCCGATACTGTTCTCTCAGATAACGACTCTTATCTGCGTCAACGGTCTGGGCAAAGAGACGGGCGTGTCCATCTCCCTTGGCGGCACCTCGATAATCATTCTTGTCGGTGTTGCGCTTGAGACGGTACAGCAGCTGGAAAGCCAGATGATGATGAGGCACTATAAGAGCTTCCTTGATTAAAGATATGAATATTATCCTGTTAGGCGCCCCCGGCGCAGGCAAGGGGACACAGGGCGAGATCCTCAACAATAAGCTGGGCATCCCGACCGTCTCCACCGGCAATATCCTTAAAGCGGCGATAGCCGAGGGCACCCCGATGGGGCTTGAAGCCAGGCGTTATATCGACGCCGGCGAGCTGGTACCGGACGACGTCGTGATCGGCATAATCCGCGAAAGGCTCGCTCAGCCCGACTGCGCCGGCGGCTTCATCCTGGACGGGTTCCCGCGGACGATACCGCAGGCGGAGGCGCTGGATAAAATGAATATCCGGATCGACAGAGTGATCGAGATCTCCGTTCCCGACGGCGCGATCGTGGACAGGATGAGCGGCAGAAGGATCTGTTCAAAATGCGGCAGCTCCTATCACGTCGTTCATAAGGTCCCGGCGGTCGAGGGCGTCTGCGACGTCTGCGGCGGCGAGCTTATACAGCGCAGCGACGATAAGCCCGAAACGGTCCTTGAGCGTCTTCGCGTCTACCACGAGCAGACCGAACCGCTCAAAGCGTACTACGCACAGCGCGGCATCGTCAGGACGGTGGACGGAGAAAAGAGCATAGAGCAGACATCGGATCTTGTCATGCAGGCTCTTGAGTGAGCCGGCAGATGGAGGAAGAAAATGGCTGTTATGCTCAGGACCCCGCGCGAGATCGATCTTATGCGCGAGGCATGCAGGATCTCCGCCAACGCTCTCAAACTGGCGGGGGAGGCGGTCAGACCGGGCGTATCCACCCTGGAAATTGACACTATAGCACGGAAGTATATAGAGAGTCAGGGCGCAAAGCCGAATTTCCTGGGGCTTTACGGATTCCCCGCGACCGCCTGCATATCCGTCAATGAAGAGGTCATCCACGGCATACCGTCAAGGCGCCGCATACTGAAAGAGGGAGACATCGTCTCCATCGATCTGGGCGCCGAAAAGAACGGTTTCAACGGCGACAACGCCGCCACGTTTCCTGTGGGTAAGATCTCCGGGGAAGCGCAGAAGCTCATCGAAGTCACAAAGCAATCCTTTTTCGAGGCGATCAAAGTGGCGAAGGTCGGCTTCAGGCTGGGAGATATCGGGCACGCGGTGCAATCATATTGCGAATCTTTCGGCTTCGGCGTGGTGCGCGAGTACACGGGCCACGGCGTGGGCAGAGAACTGCACGAGGATCCCCCGATCCCGAACTACGGCACAGCCGGCAGGGGATTGAGGCTGCTGCCCGGCATGATCCTTGCGATAGAGCCGATGATCACCGCCGGCTCATACGAAATCAGACAGCTCAAAGACGGATGGACCGTTGTTACAAAGGACGGCAGATACGCCGCTCATTATGAGAACACGATAGCCATCCTTCCAAACGGGGAGAACGAGATTCTCACCGTACCGGACCTTTAACATATGGAAATCCGAAAAGGCGGAATAGTGATATCCGCCGCGGGAAGAGACAAAGGCAGGGCAATGTGCGCGGTCGAAGTCACCGACGGGGGCGTTTACGTCTGCGACGGGAAGGAACGGCCGCTCTCACGGCCCAAATTAAAGAACCCGAAACATCTGAAGGCGACGAACAGTTCGCTCACGGAAGAGGACCTTCGGTCCGACAGGGCTTTAAGGCGGGCGCTTGCGATCTTCCGCGGCGAATGACCGGGGAACGGAGGTATTAAATGTCCAAGCAGGATATGATCGAAGTCGAAGGCGTGGTAGTCGAGTCGCTTCCGAACACCACCTTCAAGGTGGAGCTGAAAAACGGCAAGATTATAACGGCTACGATTTCCGGAAAGCTGAGGATGAACTATATCAGGATTCTCCCCGGCGACAAGGTAAAGATGGAGATGTCACCCTACGACCTCACAAAGGGCCGTATCACGTGGCGCTCAAAATAATCAAAGTGGAGGGCAACAATATGAAAGTCAGACCTTCTGTAAAGAAAATTTGCGAGAAGTGCAAAATTATCAAGCGCAAGGGAAGAGTCATGGTCATCTGTGAAAATCCCAAGCATAAACAGCGTCAGGGTTAACTCCCGTGACATAACCCAAATGGAGGTGTAACTGATCTATGGCGCGTATATCCGGTGTCGATCTTCCCAGAGAGAAGAGAGTTGAAATCGGCCTTACCTATATCTTCGGTATCGGCCGTAAAACCGCGAGCGACATTATCAAAGCAACGGGTATCAATCCCGACACAAGGGTCAAGGACTTATCGGAGGACGACGTTTCGAAGCTCCGTGAGTACATCGACCACAACGTTAAGGTTGAAGGCGACCTCAGACGAGAGGTAGCGTTCAACATCAAGAGGCTTGTCGAGATAGGCTCCTACCGCGGCACCCGCCACAGGAAGAAGCTGCCCGTCAGAGGTCAGCGTTCCAAGACGAACGCCAGGACTCAGAAGGGCCCGAAGAAGGCAAGCATCAAGAAAAAGTAAGGGGGTAATGCAGCACAATGGCAAAAGCTACTGTTAAAAAAGGCGTATCACGCAAACGCCGTGAACGCAAAAATGTAGAGCGCGGAGCTGTACATATCCAGTCCACATTCAACAACACGATCGTGACCGTCACAGATACTCAGGGCAACGCTATTTCCTGGGCGAGCGCCGGCGAAATGGGCTTCAGGGGCTCGAGGAAATCCACACCTTTCGCAGCTCAGACAGCCGCCGAGACAGCCGCCAAGGCAGCGGTAGACCAGGGTATGAAGAGTGTCGCTGTGTACGTAAAGGGCCCTGGCCAGGGCAGAGAAGCCGCTATTAGGGCGCTGCAGACCGCCGGTCTTGAGGTCACTCTTATCAAGGACGTAACTCCCATTCCTCACAATGGATGCCGTCCGCCCAAGAGAAGACGCGTATAATCAGCGAAGGAGGTAACTATTATGGCAAGAAACATGCAGCCTGTGGCAAAACGCTGCAAGACTCTGGGCATTTCCCCCGTTACCATGGGTTATTCCAAGAAGAATACCACCCGCAATTCCAATAACGGCATGAGGAAAAAGCAGTCGGAGTACGGACT
>JAILQN010000149.1 GCA_024699005.1 Clostridia bacterium | reverse complement strand
GGATAGATATCAGCGGCGCCCATAACGTGAGCTATAAAAGAGACGATATCTGGGGCAGCTTTGACGTCCTCGGAGTCGACGGCGGCAGCGCGAAGCTCACGCTGGATCTTGATTCTCTGCAGAACTTACAGGCCTGAACGGCAGGTGTTACGATTCCGGTTCCGGAGTTGTCCGGCTGATCTTAAAAGTACGTCGAGAGTATCTCTTTTTATTATATCGATCAACTCCTTTTTAGGATATTCCAAAGTATAACATGCGGAAAATCTAAAGTCAGGAAGCAGATAATCCAAAGTCAAGAGATCGCCCCTGTTTTGGAACGATCTCTTTGTTTTGTATAATCTGTGATTTCGCAGAGGATGTTTTATGCGCCTTCCGCTTCCGGTTCGCCCGGGTCTGCAAGCAGGCTTCTGTCGAACGGTTCGATGCTCTGATAGCGCAGCTTCAGGGCACGGTGGAGCATTTTCTCCTTGACGCCCAGGAGCCCCTGCGGGCCCTCGTGCTCATCTATCCAGTCCATCATATCCTTTATTGTGTCGATGAGCGGACGTGGGTTGAAGTCCAGTTCCTTCGTCGCTTTGGCGTGGCTGAAATTGCAGTTCTCGCAGATCTTGCGCACGGAGTAGGGCGTGAGAAGGGCGGGCTTGCCGGCGGCCTCGTAATAGAATTCCGTCAGCGGCGCGATCCAGCTGCAGAACGCCTTTGTGACTTTCAGTTTCAGCGGGCGGCGGTGGGCGGCCTTTGCCATAAGCTTCATAAATTCGTCGACCGTGTGCTTTTCTCCGCTCAGGATATAGCACTCGCCGGATCTGCCCTTCTCCGCGGCGTTCGCGCAGGCGATGGCCACGTCGCGGACGTCCACGAAATTATAACCGCCGAAGTTCATGGTGATAGGCATTCGTTTGCCCATATACATGCGCACCAGAACGCCGATGGACGAGATCTTGAAATCGTAGGGGCCGAGGCACGCGGAAGGCTGCAGGACTATCGTTTCCAGACCGTCTATCCCGGTGTTGTTGAGCACGTACTGCGTAGCGAGAGCTTTCGTCTTCGCGTAGGTGCCCTCCAGGATGTGGGGATCGTAGTACCAGATCTCCTCCATCTCCAGACTTCCGGGCAGAGCGGGGTAGGTGTCGACCGAGCCCATGAAAATGAGACGCCTTACGTGGCACATCTGACACGCCTTGACCACGTTTTTCGTGCCGTTTACGTTTATCTCGGCGACCTTGTCGTCCATGCCGCCTTCGATGTCGATGATGCCGGCAAGGTGATAGACCACGTCCGCGCCCTCAAAAGCCTTCAGCAGGGATTCAAAGTCCGTAACGTCGCCGTAGGCGAACTCTATATCCTGATCCTTATAGAGGTCGCTCGGTTTCCTTATGAGCAGGCGCGGGTGGATATCCCGCGAAAGCAGCTCCTGAACGAGAGCGTAGCCCAGATGACCGGTCGCGCCGGTGATGACGGTTTTTTTTGTTTCTTTCATCGTTGTATCGCCTTCCATAGTTATTTTCGGTTGATCAGAACAAGTACTATATCGTTCACGTTTGTGCCCGTGGGCCCGGTGAAGACCAGAGCGTCCGCGGTTTTGAGCGCGTTATAGGCGTCGTTGTCGTCCATATATCCGGCAAGCGGTTTTCCGCCGGCTTCGATAAGAGCCTTGGTTTCTCCCGATACGATGCCGCCCGCGGCGTCCGTGGGACCGTCTGTACCGTCAGAACCAGCCGCCAGAACGTATATCTCTCCGGTGCCGGCGATAACGTCGGCGCAGGCGAGCGCGAGCTCCTGCGATCTGCCGCCTTTGCCGCGCCCTCTGAGGGTGACTGTCGTCTCGCCGCCGTATATGAACAGGCGCTGCCGGTCCGGGTGAGCCTGCCGCCATAACAGCGCTCCGTCTGCGATATGCTTCCCGACCTCGCGGGCCTCTCCGCAGAGGGTCTCGGTGACGACCGTCGCGTCGATCCCACGGGATTCCGCGGCGCGCGCGGCGGCTTCGCAGAGAATATGCACGTTGCCCACGAAGGTATGCTCCGGTTCGTTTATCCGCGGGGGAGGAGCCAGCAGCAGTTCTTTCGCTTCGTCCGAAAGCCTGAGGTCGTATTTGTTAAGTATATCTCTTATATCGCGCGGGGACGTCCTGTCGAGCGCGCAGGGACCGGATGCTATGGAGTCGAGCCTGTCGCCGACAACGTCCGACAGTATTATCTGATATAACGGGCAGCGGGTCCGCGCGGCGAATTTTCCGCCCTTGACGGCAGAGAGCCGCTTGCGGACCGAATTGATCTCCGATATCTCTGCGGAACAGGCGAGCAATTGATTCGTTATATCGCGAAGCTCGGGGAGCGGCACCAGCGGGTATTCGAAAAGCGCCGACCCTCCGCCGGAGATAAGGAAGATGAGCTCGTCATCCTGCGTGAGAGAGTCGGTATATTCAAGTATCTTTTTCGTCGCGGCTATGCCGTTTTCGTCCGGCACGGGGTGCCCCGCCTCGGATACGGTTATGCCTTCCGGGTAATCCGCCGGGGTATGTCCGTACTTCGTGAGCGCAAAAGCCGCCCGGACGTTCCCGCCGAGGGCGTCGTACGCGCCCTTCGCCATCGGGCACGCCGCTTTTCCTATCGCGAGGATGCTTATGCGTCTGCCGCAGTCTTTATACCGTTCGCCGACCGCGCGGTATACGCCGTCATACGGGTCTGCGGCGGCAATGGCTGAATTCAGAATGGAAAGAAGGATGGAATTCATATCAATCAAGAGAGAGGAGTCAGGATTTGTCAGGGCGGAACAAGGCGGAATGCCGATATAAGCTTGAGATGAACGGAAGAGCTCTGATCATGTGAGATCAACTCCTCACTCCGCTCTCCTCACTCCTCACTATTAATTATGATGGCATGAAGATTATCCGGCTCCGACGGGTCTGTGAGTTCCTGAGTCAGCGCTTCTATCTTATCGCAGATGTCCGTGCTGATCCTGTTCCCGGGGATCCTGTTGATGACCCTTCTCGGGATGGTCGAGAGATCGCGGACTACGGTGTAAACGGGGCTGCCCTTCGGGAAACGTACAAGAGTGCCGTTGAACAGATTCAGGAAGATCGTAAGCACGTAATCGAACAGCCGTTCGTCTTTGACCTGCTCCAGCGCGTCTTTATGTATGCCCTTGCCCAGTGTGATGGCGTTTACTATCTTGCCGGCGCTGCCGACGCTTATCGCCAGGAATTTCTTCGCTATGGGACGGATGCCGACGAATATTTTTGAGGCGAGTGAGCGCGAGACGCCGATCGAACAGATGCGCTCGCAGAATTCCTCCCTGTCGGACGCGGCGGCGCGTATCATGTCCGCCAGCACGTTTTCAAGGTGGACCTTCATATCGTCAAGCGTGTAGTCTTTTCCGTTATAGGTAAAGCCCTTCAGAAATTCCACGTCGTGGGTGACCGAGCCGTCGTCGTTCAGAGTCAGCCAGTCGACAGGGGCAGGGTAGCCGGTAAGCGCGCCGACGTTTATCTGAGTCAGCACGTTGCCGTTCGCGGCGGTGTAACGGGTGGAGTTGAGCATGTGCGAGTGACCTACGATAAGTATGTCCACTCCCGCGGAGGCAAGCGCCTCGACGTTCTTTTCTCTGTCGCCTATGCTCATCCCGCTTGTGACAAGGGGCGAGGTATGGGCGATGACTAGGTGATGCTCCATCATGACCACGCGGCGCCCTTCTTTTTTCGCCAGACGCGCCTGAGCCAGGATCCAGTCAAGATGCTCCGGCGTATAGCCGGCTTTGCCCGTGCCGCTGTAATCGTCGTTGACCGCGATGAGCGCCATGCGATCGCCGAGTCTGCGGAAATATGAGGGAGCGCCTTTCTCGTTGATAAATACGGAATCCGCGCCGTTCTGGGCAAAGTCCGCGTAGAAATCACACAGGCCCCCGATGGTCATCGAATCCACGTCGTGCAGGGTGACGTCGCCGGTGAAGCGCCTCGGGTTGCCGTCGGAGCACCAGTCGTGGGTGGAATAAATGACGTAAACGGGTATCTTTTTGTTCAGCTCCGCGATCTTCCCGCGGAATTCGACGTGGCTCGCGGTCTCTCCGTTGTTGGTCATATCGCCCGCGAACAGCACGCAGTCCGGCTTCGCTTTGATGATCTCGGCGATGCCGGCGTCGATTATGGCGGAGGACTCTTCGAGCATGCGCTGATCGAGCGCGGATCTGAGTTCGAACGCCTTGCCCGTAATGCCGAGCGAGTGGGAGTAGAGATGAGCGTCGGAAAATACGGCAATTTTGTACATAAGCGTTGGTCTCCTTATATGGTGTTGCGTAAAAAAATATGAGCTGTCGGCTTTATACCGGTAACTCATATATAATATACCATCTAATTGATAACAGTTATACTGAATTTAAAACAATTTATAAACAAATGTTGCAGGAATGTGTGTTGTGTATGAGCGTGTTGCGTGTTGCGTGTTGTGCTTTACGAGCCGTTTCAGAGCTTCCTTTCAATATGGAAGACAAGATTTGTGATCTGTCTTGAAATCTAATCGCACAGATCCAATGCGATGGCAGCATCTTCTTTTTTAATATATCCTCTTCGGATACAGATCAGAAGCTGAGTTTCGACTTCATATACGGAGCCTTTCGCAACAGAAAGGAATTGTTTGAATTCTTTTTCGGAAAACCTGCCGTTCCCCTCTGCGATATTTGATGGGACAGATACAGCTGCTCTGCGTAATTGAGAGGACAATGCAAATAATTCCGTTTTCGGAAGTTGCTCAATCAATTTATATATCTCATCGGTCAGGTCCATTGCCCGCCACCAAACGTTAAGCTGTTTATAGTTTTTCCAAGACATAATAATTCCTCCGGTCCTTCTCAAATTCTATTCAAAGCTTTGAATTGTGAATCGCAATACGCAACACGCAAAGCGCAACACCTGAACAAGTAAAGCATGCCACGGCGTCGAATGTTACCGGTCATGCACTGTCTTTGCAAGAACCGGCATGATCACTCCGGCAACAAGGCCCGTGATAAGTCCGGACACCGCGCCGGATACGATAAGCGCGGGGAGATAAGTCCACAGCAGACGTCCGGAGATCACGGATGCGGCGGCGAGCTGGCCGACGTTGTGCAGGACAGCGGCGGTTATCGAGATCCCTGCCCAGGACACGCGGCTTTCCGGGCGTTTGTTTATAAGGCGCCGGAAAACGCATAACGCTGCCCAGGACAGAAGCCCGCCTGCAAGGGAGATAAAACCGGAAGACGTGCCTCTTGTAAAGAAAGCGAAGCCGGATTTTACGGCGACGACGAAAAGACCGTCAAACGGTCCCGCCGTGAAAACCGCGAACATGACTGCGATATTTCCCAAACCCAATTTTGCCCCCGGCGGCATGAACGCCGCATCCGGAAGCAGGCTTTCCAGAAAAGAGAGCGCCGCCGCAAGGGCGGAAAGGATACCGTCAAGGGCGACACGGAGGGCTGGCTTATTTTTCATTTTCTTCCGGCGGCAGAAGGGTTTCTGCCTGAAATGATAAAAACGAGGGGACTAATGTGCAATTTGCACATTAGTCAAAGCCGTTATTCTTGCTGTGTGTCGGCAATCTGATAATCGCCGCTGCGATATACTGTCCGTCCTTGTCACGTATCGTTCTGCAGACCGTGTTTTTATCGGAGCAGACAGGTTTCCCGTCCGGGAAGGTGAACTCGACGGATAAAAGCCCGCCGGGAAGCCCTTCGCCGGTCGCTTTAAGGTAGGCTTCCTTGAGCGTCCAGACCTCGAAAAAGCGGGTGCTGTCCTCGCCGACGTATTCCCTTTCCGCCGGAGTACAGAACTTGCGGCAGATATCGAAGGGGGCTTTTTTCAGCTGCTCTATATCCACTCCGATCTCGCGGGCGGGATCTGTTCCTATCAGCACGAAGGGCCCGGAGTGCGAGTAATTGAACTGCGGAACAGCGTCGCCCTCTCCGGGCAGATACGGTTTCCCGGACGGAGCGATCCTGATTTCCAGCGCTGCCGGGTCTATATTTAACTTCTCACCGAGATATATGCGCAGTGCGCCTTCTGCGCATATACAGGTTCGCCTGTCCTCGTCACGTCGGTAGTTTATCGCTTTTTTCGCTCTCTCGGCGGATATGACGGATTGGAACCGGGTCATGTCGAAAAGAGAGAGGCGTCTGGTATCTATCGTTATTATGTCCATTGCTTATTCAAACTGATTCGGAAGCTTCGCGGAGTATCTGAGTATCTGTCTCGCGTCATCCGCAAGCACACTGCCGCTGCCGTCCGCGTCGGCGGCTTTTGTCTGCCTGCCGTCAAGCGTCGTAAGCCCTGCGGAGGCGCGAAGGGCAAGCCTCGCATCGTCCGCCAGCACCCGGCTGTCGCCGTTCACGTCCCCGGGGATATAGACGTTTACGGTGATATTCAGTCGCTCGCTGTATTCGAGGCCGGGCTTATAGGCGGTTATGCGGAAATAGCTGTCTTCGCTGACGGTTATCGGAGTGCTGTACGGTATTCTTGAAACAAGATCCTGACACGGGCACGTGTCGTTGAGATTATAATAGATCTGCGCGTTTTCCGTTTCGCAGCTCAGGGTAAGCTGTGAGCCCGCGGGGACGGTGACTGTGTTCTTTTTCGGAGCGTTTTCGTCAAGTGTGTATCCGCCTATCCCGGCAGTCGGTCTGGCTGTTCTGTTTCCGCCTGCTCTGACAAGCAGGAGCATCGTTGCCTCCGCAACGCCGTCCGCCGTTCTGAAAGTGATATTTGTATCGCCCTCGGCAAGACCGTCGACCGAAAAGCTCGAGTAGCCGTTTTTGTCGGTTATCGCGCGGTAAGCCGTCACGTCGGCGAGGGACTTGTTTTCTGCCTCCGCGGTGATCTTCACGCCGTATACGGGTTTTTCCGACGCGTCCATGGCCCGGACGGACACTCTCGGAACCGGGTCTTCCCCTATAACAATGACAATCGCCTGTTCGTAGTTGATCTCCAGCGCTGCAACGCCGGATGATGACTTTGCCGCCGCGCGCGGCTGCGCCGGAAGCATGAATAAAAGTATCGCCGCCGCGATGCCCCCGATTATTCTGTTTTGTTTAAATTTGACTTGCATAATTATTGTCGATTGTGTTATAATAAAAAAGGGAGGGATAATATGATCATTAACAAGATAAAGAACGGCTCCGGACTGACTCTCGCGCCGGAGGGCAGGCTTGACACGACGACCGTCAAAGATCTCAACGCGGTCATAGACAAAGAGCTTGAAGGCATAGAGGATCTGACCTTTGATCTGAAAGATCTGGATTACATTTCATCTGCCGGGCTGCGCGTCTTGCTCGTTGCTCAGAAGCGTATGAACGCTGTCAAGGGGCATATGAAAGTGACCAACGTGAACGACATTGTGAACGAGGTGTTCGAGGTCACGGGTTTTTTGGATATACTTGATATAGAATAAACGGGCCGGAAACGGCCTGTTTTTTATTGCGGAAAGCGGAATATGAAGAGTGGAGTGTGAAGAGTGGAGAGTTGAGTTTTTTGTGCTGAAAGCGACATCCTGCGACTTCGGAAACTGCATCGCGGGAACCCAAATACCGAATAACTCCACTCTCCACTCTTCACACTGATCAGAATGCCAGCGTCTCCAGTTCCTGTACGGTCTTGTTGAGATAATCCACGCAGAACGCCTTCTGCTGTTTCATGAAGTCGCTGTCGTCGTTGGTACGGATAAAGCGCCTGAGGCATCTTGCATAGGAAATAACGGCGGCCTTTTTTTCGACTTCGGCGATGAAATCCGCGCTCTTTCCCTCAAAATAGAAATCAAGCG
>JAILQN010000110.1 GCA_024699005.1 Clostridia bacterium | reverse complement strand
CGACGTTATCAAGGACATCAACACAAAGCGCATGGAGCTTATCACTGCGACGGTCATGGAGTCCTCGCCCAGAGGCACCACCTTCAGCTTCAAGAGCGGCAGAGAGCAGATAGACCTGTTCCTGAAGCCCGAGGAGTCCGTCCCCGGCGAGATCCTGTATCCCGGCGACAGGCGCAAGATACTTATAATCGGCGCGGACAGGACCGACAGGGGCATCCGCATCACTATCACCCGCGCGGCGGAGCAGTTCGTCGCGAAGCTCTTTGAGCAGGCTGTGCCCGAGATCAAGAACGGCAAGATTATCGTCAAGGGCATCGTCCGCGAGCCCGGCATAAGGACCAAGCTCGCTGTTGAGAGCACCGATCCGTCGATAGATCCCGTCGGCTCCTGCATAGGACCGAACAGGGCGAGAGTCGAGGCCGTCAGGCAGGAGCTGGGCGAGGAGAAGATCGATATCATCCCCTTCTCACAGGATTCCTCGGAATATATCGCGAAAGCTCTCGCTCCCGCGAAGGTTATCAGCGTGGAGCCCGATCCGGAGAACGCCAAGAAGTACAACGTACGCGTCAAGGAGGATCAGTTCTCCCTGGCTATCGGCGCGAAAGGCGTGAACGTGGCTCTCGCCGCCAAGCTGACCGGTTACAAGATAGACATAATGAAGGCGGAGTAAGCCGGATATATATTATATGATAAAACCCAGAAAGATCCCGTTGCGCAAATGCGCGGGCTGCGGCGTGCAGAAGCCCAAAAAGGAACTGATACGCGTCGTGCGTTCCCCGGAGGGCGAAGTAAGCGTTGATATCACGGGCAAGAAAAACGGCCGCGGGGCATACGTCTGCGGCGACGCGAAATGCCTTGCCGCCATGCGGAAGTCCAACAGGCTCGGCCGCGTGCTTGAGGTGAGCGTCCCGCAGGAGATATACGACGAGCTGGAGAAGATATCAGTCGGATATGGACAAGAATAAGTTTGCTCACGCTTTGGGGCTTGCCCGCAGAGCCGGGAAGCTGGGGCTCGGGCACGACGCGGTCAAGGACGCCGTCAGGCGCGGCAAGGCGCATTGCGTCGTTTTTTCGGCGGACGCATCGCAGCGTCTGCGCGACGAGATAGCAGCCCTTTCGGGCGATGACGTTACGGCTTTATATATTGAATTAACAGCAGAAGATGTTGCGGCGGCTGTCGGCAAACGGGCGGCAGTCGTGTCGGTGAACGACGAGGGACTTTCGGTGCTTGTAAAGTCCGCGTACACGGTTTGACAGGAGGTAATTGAATTTATGGCGCCTAAAACAACTAAAATCAAACTCTCTGAACTGGCGAAGGATCTCGGTCTTAAGAATCCGGAGCTGATAGGTATACTCAAGCCCTATTCCGAGAAGGCTCCCACCGCTCAGAAAGCGCTTGAGTCAAAGGATCTCGACATAATTTTCGATACCCTGACGCTTCAGCACAGGATCGACGACGTGTCTGTCTACACAGCGCTTACCGGGCCGGAACGCGCTGCTTCCGCCGCGGCTGAGCCTGAAACGGCGGTTGCGGAAAAACCGACGGAAACGGCAAAGCCGCAGCAGCCCGGGCCCGAAGCGAAAAAGCCGGACGAGGCGGCCCAGGCCAAGGCAGAGGCAAAACCCTCAGCGCCGCCGGCAGAGCAGCCCAGAAAGAAAAAGAAAAACGAGGGTCCGATCCAGGCCCGCACCAAGGGCGAGGTCAGAAAAGTCGATACCCGTCAGACGGAAGTGGACCTCGACAAATACAACGAGCGTTATACCGATATGGCCGGACAGAACGAGCGGCGCACCGACCGTGAGTCCTTCGGCAGGCAGAAGATCAATCAGCGCTCCAAGCAGTACCGCAAGGGCGGCGTTTCCAAAAAACGCGAGACCGAGCGCGACCGCATGAAACGCATAGAGGAAGAGCGCGCAAAAAGGCATATCACAGTAGAGATAGGCGAGACTATCATCGTCTCAGATCTCGCGGAGAAGCTGCACGTAAAGCCTGTGGAAGTTGTCCGTAAGCTTGTCGGCTACGGCGTAATGGCAAGTCAGACCGAAGCTATAGATTTTGATACCGCCGAGATCGTCGCTACGGAGCTTGGCGCGAAGGTCATAAAGGAGACCATCGTCACCATAGAGGACAGGATCATCGACACCACCGAGGACGCAGAGGAGAATCTGCAGCCCAGAAGCCCGGTCGTCGTCGTCATGGGTCACGTCGACCACGGCAAGACCTCTCTGCTTGACGCTATCCGTCATACTTCCGTCACGTCCACCGAATCCGGCGGAATCACACAGCATATCGGCGCATATAAAGTCAATCTTGACGGCAGCGATATCACCTTCCTTGATACCCCCGGACACGCAGCATTTACTTCAATGAGGGCGAGGGGCGCCATGGCGACGGATATTGCCGTGTTGGTAGTCGCAGCGGATGACGGTATCATGCCGCAGACTATTGAAGCCATACACCATGCAAAAGCGGCGAACGTTTCCATTATCGTGGCCATCAACAAGATGGATAAACCGGAAGCCAATCCGCAGAGGGTCATGCAGCAGCTTACGGAGCACGAGCTCGTTCCCGAGGAGTGGGGCGGCGACGTTATCTGCGTGCCCGTATCCGCCAAGACCGGCGAAGGGCTGGACAAACTGCTGGAATCCATTCTGCTCGTTGCGGAGATGCGCGAGCTCAGGGCCAACCCGGACAGGGCTGCGCGGGGCGTGGTCATCGAGGCGCGGCTTGACAAGGGCAAGGGTCCGGTTGCGACCCTGCTCGTTCAGAACGGTACGCTCAATACCGGCGATACCGTGGTCGCCGGACTGGCCGTGGGTAAAGTCAGGGTCATGAGCGACTACCGCGGCAGACGCGTAAAGACCGCCGGTCCCTCCACTCCGGTGGAGATCACAGGTCTTGCGGAGACTCCCGAGGCGGGTGACGTGTTCGACGCCGTTACCGACGAGAAGCTTGCCCGCGAGCTGGTCGAACAGCGCAGAGAGGCCAAGAAACAGGAGGAATTCAAGAAGTACCACAAGGTCACTCTTGAAAACCTGTTCTCAACTATAGAAGACGGCGAAGTCAAGGAACTCAACCTTATCGTAAGGGCGGACGTTCAGGGCAGCGTCGAGGCGGTCATCCAGAGCCTTGAGAAGCTCTCCACGGACGAAGTCAAGGTCAGGGTCATATCCTCCGGTGTAGGCGCGATCAACGAGTCGGATATCATGCTGGCCAACGTATCGAACGCCATTGTCATCGGCTTCCGCGTAAGGCCCGATTCCGTTGCGGAGCAGCGCGCCGAGCGTGACAACGTCGAAATGCACATGTATATGGTCATTTACGACTGCATCGAGGATATCGAGAACGCCATCAAGGGCCTTTCCGCACCGAAGATCCGCGACGTGGACATCGGCAAGGCGGAAGTCAGGGATACATTCAGGATCACGGGCGTAGGTCTTATCGCCGGCTGTTATATCACAAACGGCAAAGTTGTGCGCAACGCCAAGATCCGTGTGGTCCGTGACGGCATAGTTGTTGCCGAGGACGAGATGAGCTCATTAAGACGCTTCAAGGACGACGTCAAAGAGGTCGCTCAGGGCTATGAGTGCGGTATCGGTCTCAATAAATTCAACGATATCAAGGTCGGGGACGTATTCGAGGCTTACCTGACCGAGGAATACAGGGAATAATATGGCAAGATTCGCAACGCTGTGCTCCGGGTCCTCCGGCAACAGCGCCTATATCGGCAAGTCCGACGGCGCCGGCATTCTTATTGATGCCGGCGTCAACTGCAAAAGATTATCCGCCGCCCTCACGGCGGTGGGCGGTCAGCCGGATATGCTGAGAGCCGTATTCATAACTCACGAGCACGTGGATCACGTATCCGCAGTCAGAGTTTTGTGCAATAAATACCGAATTCCTGTTTTTGCGACGGAGGGGACTCTCTGCGCCATGAGGCGTCAGGGAAGGCTTGACGGTGACTTTGAAGTGAATATCATGCCCGTCGGGACTTCCGTGACGGTAGCCGGGATACGTATCACGAGCTTCCGGACCTCGCACGATTCTGCCGACAGCTGCGGTTATATCGCCGTTCTGCCTGATGAACGCAAGATAGCGGTACTTACGGACACTGGATATGTCACACCGGAGGCTTATGTTGCTGTGCGCGGATCCGATCTTATACTGCTGGAGTCCAATCACGACGAGCACATGCTCCTTTACGGCCCCTATGACATGTACCTCAAGCAGCGTATACGCGGAAAACAGGGGCATCTGTCCAACAGGGACTGCGCAGACGCCGCGGTCCGCTTCGTGAGGGACGGTACATCGCGGCTGATCCTGGCGCATCTGAGCCGGGAGAACAATACTCCGGAAAAAGCCTTTGAAGAAACAAACACCGCTCTTATACGGGCGGGCTTTGTGCAGAACAGGGACTATTTCCTTTCCGTAGCGCCCGCGGAGGGATGCGAGGGACAGATCATTTTCTGATATGCAGAGGGTCACAGTTATAGCCGTAGGCAGGCTGAAAGATAGGTTTTATTCAGACGCGGCGGATGAATATCTGAAACGGCTTTCCGCTTTCTGTAAAGCGGATATCATCGAGATCCCTCCCGCGAGATTGCCCGAGGCGCCTTCGGAATCGCTGATTTCCGCCGCTCTTAGGGAAGAAGGCGGGAAAATAACGGATCGCGTCCCGAAAGACAGCGCAGTTATCTCTCTCTGTGTGGAGGGAAAAAGATATACGAGCGAGAGCTTTTCGCAGCTTATATCCGGCCTGAACGCGCAGGGACGGGGGATCGCGTTTATTATAGGCGGCTCCTACGGCTTGAGCGAAGAGGTCAAACGGATATCCGATTACAGAATGAGCATGTCGGATATGACGTTTCCTCACCGTCTGGCGAGGGTCATGCTGCTGGAACAGATTTATCGCGGATATATGATTTCAAACGGCAGGGAATACCATAAATAATGTGCAATTTGCAATGTGCAATTGTGCGGGCATACGTTGCAAAGATCCACAACATTAAAAGCGCAACACGCAAAACGAAAAACTCAAAACTGACCAGGAGGAAAAACATTGGCAGGACTCAACATCGGCATAGATATCGGCGCGGAGAATACCACCGTCCTGGTAGCGGGACGGGGTATCGTCGCACGCGAGCCGTCGTCCCTGCTGATCGATTCTGCCACGGATGAGATAATCCCGGCGGACAAGGCCCGTATAAACGACCTGCGCGGCAGGCTTCCCGATTCCATGAGAATAGCGGATATTGTGGAAAACGGCGCGATAACCGATATGGAACTCGCAGGCAGACTTTGCAAAGGCTATATAGACAGGGCGGTATACGGCAGGATTGTAAGACCCAATGTCGCATTCGCCGCTCCGGAGGATATAACGAGCGTCGAGCGCGAGGCTGTTATTAAAATGCTGAAGAGAGCCGGCGCACTGGGTGTTTGCATCGTTCCTTCCGGTTTTGCCGCCGCGGTCGGCGCTGATAACTGTCTGCCGGACGCGGACGGTACGCTGACTGTCGATATCGGCAAGGGAAGTACAAAGGCAGTCACCGTATCGCTGAATGAGAGCGTTTCCGCCATCGCCGTCAGAACAGGCTCCGGCAGCATAAACGAGAGTATCATCAAGTATCTGCGCAGAGTCAGGGGTGTCATGATCGGCGAGAATACCGCAGAGATCATCAAACGCAGGATCGGTTCCGCCGTGGAGACCGGGATAGAGGCGGCGTGGGTCACCGCGGGGCGTTCTGTTTCCGGCGGCAGGGCCGTGCTTATCGAGCTTTCCTCAGACGAGGTCTACGCTGCGATTGAGCCCGATATGCAGGTAATATCCGGATGTGTAAAAAAGGCGCTTGCCGATGCTCCGGCAGATATCACCGGAGATATACTGCGCCGCGGAGCGTATCTTACGGGCGGGGGAGCGCTTCTGCGCGGTATGGCGGCTTTTTTGTCAGACGAAACAGGAGTGCGTTTTACCGTGTGCAAAGACCCGGTAACGGCGACCGCCCGCGGACTTGCCGAGATCATCAGCAACCCGGACAGATTCAGACAATTGAAATTCATTTCTGCTTGGACCCCGGAATTTGGAACATAAAACTGATTCAGAACTCATCGGCGTGGTGGAGGGCATCACTTTCAAGAGCGATACAAGCGCTTTCACCATATTCAGGATATCGTCATCGGCAAAGATCCACACCGCCGTAGGCGATATGCCGCAGGATCTTGCACCCGGGCAGAACGTCGTTCTGCGCGGGCAGTGGGTCGTTAATCCCTCCTACGGCAGGCAGTTCAGGGTACAGAGCTTTGAGCGCACCATGCCCGAGAATTCCTTTCAGTATCTTAAATACCTGTCTTCCGGAGCTATACGCGGGATAGGTCCCCGGACGGCGGAGCAGATAGTGTCAAAGTTCGGGGACGAGACCTTCGACGTGCTGGAAAACCACCCGGAACGACTTGCCAGACTGAAGGGCATCTCCGAAAAGAAAGCGGAGGATATCGCCCGGCAGTTCAAAGAGAAAAAGGATCTGAGCTCTGTCGCCCTTAAGCTGGAAAAATTAGGGCTTACCGCGAAGGAGAGCGTAGAGCTTTACCGCCTGTACGGGGACAACGCGCCGGATTACGTGGAAGCCAATCCCTATCTGCTGACGAGCAAGCTCAGCAGCGTGACTTTTGCAAGAGCGGATAAGATAGCCGCAGATATGGGTCTGGCGCCCGACAACGTTTTCAGGCTCCAGGCGGGGATACTGAGCGAACTGAATAACGCTATGTACCGCGAAGGACATACCTGTCTGCCGCGAAGCCGTCTTATTGAGTCCGCTTCGGCAAAGCTCGGATGCAGCGGAGACGCGATCTCAGACTGTGTGGACGATATGGTCTCCGGTTTCGTTCTCTCCCTGTATGACGCCGGAAATGAGACGTTTGTCGCTCTCTCTGAGATGTTCGGAGACGAGAAGAATATAGCTTCCAGAGTCAGAACGCTCGTCAGTTTCTCGCAGGGTGCCGAAGAGGCTACGGACGAAGAAATAGATCAGATCGAACGAAAATTCGGAATACATTATGCCGATAAACAGCGGGAGGCTATACGCCTCGCCTCATACTGCGGAGTGCTTATACTGACCGGCGGTCCCGGTACCGGCAAGACGACTGCGGTCAATGGTATAATAAACTATTTTGACCGTAAAAAGTTCAAGGTCTCTCTCGCCGCGCCTACCGGCAGAGCGGCAAAGCGCATGACAGAGCTCACCGGCAAGGATGCGAAGACGATACACAGGCTGCTTGAAGTGGAATGGGAGGACGAGGCGTCAGCGCCTTCGTTTAGGCGGGATATGGAGCATCCCCTCGAGTGCGACGTGCTGATAGTCGACGAGATCTCCATGTGCGACACGCAGCTTTTTTCCAGCCTGATAAGCGCGGTCAGATTCGGCTGCAGGCTTATCCTGGTCGGCGACTCGGATCAGCTGCCCGCAGTGGGGCCCGGGAACGTGCTTTCAGATCTTCTGGAAAGCGGCGTGGCGCCGTCGGTCGAACTGACCGAGATTTTCCGACAGGCGCAGGAGAGCATGATAATCACAAACGCTCACAGGCTTATCCAAGGCGAGGAGCCGGAACTGGACGATCACAGCCGGGATTTTTTCTTTCTGTCACGACCCGATCCGACAGCTACCCTTGCCGAAGTGCTGTCTCTTGTATCCGAACGGCTGAAAAACGCCTACGGGTTTTCTCCGACGGAAGATATCCAGGTCCTCTGCCCCGGGAAACAGGGTGTTTGCGGCTCAAGGAGCCTGAACGCTCAGCTTCAGGCGATAATAAACCCTTCCGACAAAAAGAAAGGCGAACTGAAACGCTTCGATTTTGTGTTCCGCGCGGGTGACAAGGTCATGCAGACCCGCAACAATTATACATTGGGATGGGTCGCCGGCGCGCGGGAGGGCGAGGGCGTCTTTAACGGCGAGATCGGCTACATCACGGAGGTCGATCCGTCAGGAGGACTGACGGTCCGCTTCGACGACGGCAAGTTCGCGGAATATGAGGGCGAGAATCTTACCGATCTGGAGCTCGCTTACGCAGTGACGGTGCACAAGAGTCAGGGCAGCGAGTATACTGCGGTCGTTATCCCGGTGATCGACGTTTCGCCCTATCTTTTGTACAGAAATCTGCTGTATACAGCTGTGACCCGCGCGAAAAAGCTGCTTATCCTGGTCGGCTCCCGGGAAAAGGTTCTTTATATGGCGGCAAATAACCGCAAAAACAAACGATACAGTTTATTGATTTTTTTGCTCAGCGACCGATGACCTGCTGACTCCGCGCCGGGTCGGTACCGCGCATGCTCACATGCGCGTCGGACCCGAAAAAACGTGAAACGCAAAACACAAAACGAAAAATGCACAGAGAATACTTAATGGGTAATGAAGCGATAGCTCTCGGCGCACTGGCGGCGGGAGTCAACGTCGTTTCGGGGTATCCCGGCACTCCTTCCACGGAGTGTCTTGAAACCATAGCAAAAAGATCAGACGGAAAAGTATATACGGAATGGTCCGTTAACGAAAAGGCAGGGCTTGAGGTCGCCGCCGGCGCCGCTTTGGCAGGCGCAAGGACCCTTGTCACAATGAAACAGGTCGGGCTGAACGTCGCCGCCGACCCGCTTATGAGCCTTGAATATCTCGGAGTAAAAGGCGCAATGGTCGTGCTGGTCGCGGACGATCCGGGACCGATATCCTCCCAGACCGAACAGGATACCCGCACCTTCGCCATGTTCTCCAAACTGCCCGTCTTTGATCCGTCCACTCCGGGCGAGGCATACAAAATGACTATTGACGCCTTCGCTCTGTCCGAAGAATATCACACTCCTGTATTCCTGAGACCGACTACGAGGATCGATCACGGTTACGAGGCCATAGACGTCGCGGACGAAAGCGAATATATACATACAGATATCGAAGGCTTTGTCAAAGATCCTTCAAAGTGGGTTATTTTTCCCCGTTTGTCGGTAAAAAATCACGCTCTTATCGAGAAACGCAACGCCGGGTTGTCTGACGTTTTGTCGGATTATGATGGCAATATAATAATAGGTGAACAGGGCTTCTCAAAGAAGTCCGGTATTGCTTCACAGGGTGCAAGCTTCGCATATCTTTCCGATCTTATAACCCAGGATCGACATCCGCGCATATTAAAGATCGGCACGCCTTTCCCGTTTCCGGAGAAACTCGCTCTCGATTTTATGAGCGGTCTTGAAGAGATCATAGTAATAGAGGAGCTTGACCCGTTCATTGAGCGCGCTCTTATCTTCACGGCAGGCAAAAACGGTATAAGCATAAAGATACGCGGCAAGCTTGACTGCACCGTGAAACCCTCGGGCGAAAACACGCCTGACGAGATTGCAGAGCTTCTTGCAAAAATTACAGATACGGAAAAGAATGATTCCGCATTCCGCATTCCGCATTCCGCATTGCCTGTTCGTCCGCCCGTTCTCTGCGCAGGCTGTCCGCACAGGGCGTCGTTCTATGCGGTCAAGCAGGCGATGAGGGGCAAAAAGACGATCTTCTGCGGCGATATAGGCTGCTATACCCTCGGAAACGCGAAGCCTCTGGATATGTGCGATACCTGCCTCTGCATGGGAGCCGGCATCAATATCGCCCAGGGCGTATATCACGTTGAACCGGATACGAAGGCGTTCGCATTCGTGGGGGATTCCACGTTTTTTGCTTCGGGCATAACAGGCAGCGTCAACGGCGTCGCGAGCGGCTCCGATATGACTCTCTGCGTCCTTGACAATTCCACCACCGCCATGACGGGGCACCAGCCGCACCCCGGCACAGGGACCACGGTCACGGGCGATATAGTGGATAAGGTCGATATAGAGTCGCTTCTGCGCGGGATAGGCATAAAGACCGTCGAGACGGTCAATCCGATGGAGCTTGACAAAACCGTTGACGTTATAGGAAAGGTCGCGGAGGAGCCGGGCTTCAAGGCGATAATTTTCAAATACCCCTGCGTTGTAAGGTTCAAACCTAAGTCCGGAAAAGCGTTCGTCGATCCCGGAAAATGCGTCGGATGCAAAAAGTGTATAAACAGCCTCGGCTGTCCGGCGCTGCTGTTAGAAGACGGAAAAGCGAAAGTCGATGCCTCCCAGTGCACAGGCTGTACTCTTTGCGAACAGGTCTGTCCCTTCGATGCGATCTCCGGCGGGGAAGCGCGGGATTTCGGCCGCGTAGTGGCAGAGATGCAGGAAGAACAGCGCAGGCGCGCGTATACCGATATCGAAAAACGGCATGAAAACGCGGTTAAACTGGCGGAAATGATGAAGAGCGGAGAGCGTAGTGCGGAGAGCGGAGATATCAGCGCAATACGCAACACGCAAAACGCAAAACAGGGATTTAATGAGACAGAAGAGTTTTCTATCGTTTTCGCCGGAGTCGGCGGTCAGGGGACGGTGCTTGCCTCCCGTCTGACTGCGGCGGCAGCCATGGCAAAGGGAATGCGCGTCCGCTCGGCGGAAACCATAGGTATGGCGCAGCGCGGCGGCAGCGTGACCGGTTACCTCAAAATCGGCGGCGCGTCGAAATCAGCGATCATGAAGAGCGGCGGCGCGGATATGATAATCGGCTTCGAGCCCGCGGAGGCGCTGCGGGCGCTGCCGTATCTGAAGAAAGGCGGGACGCTCATCACTTCCGATACGCCCGTTTATCCGGTCAGCGCCCTTACGGGAGCCGCTCCGTATGACGCGGCGGCAGTGCTGGATTATCTTAAGAATAACATTGAAAACCTGACTCTCGTCGACTCCTCGTCGATGCTCGGCTTACTCGGCAATGACAAATGTCTTAATATGCTGCTGCTGGGCTTCGCGATCCGTAAGGGTGGCATTCCGCTTGACATTGCCGATATCAAGAGTCAGCTTAAGCTCGTTCTGCCGGAAAAACTGTGGACTGTCAATATAAAAGCATTAAATATAGAATGAGGTACGCAAATGAAAATCTCTGAGCTTCAATTAAGTCAGGTAAACAATCAGATCAGAAGTCTGATCGCGTCCGGCAACTTCTACGGAAAAAAGCTTGCAGAGGCCGGCATCACCGAGGTTCGCGACGCGGAGGAATTCGAAAACCTGCCATTCTCGCAGAAGGCAGATCTGCGCGACGCCTACCCCCTGGGACTGATGGCGGTGCCGGAGGATCAGATCGTCAGGATCCACTCATCTTCGGGCACTACCGGCACGCCGGTAATAATCCCCTACACCGCAAAGGACGTAGAGGATTGGGGCATCATGTTCAGACGCTGCTATGAGTTCGCCGGCATCACGAAGCGCGACCGCATACACATAACGCCCGGTTACGGCCTGTGGACCGCGGGCATCGGCTTCCAGAAGGGCTGCGAGATGCTCGGCGCGATGGCGATACCCATGGGACCCGGCAACACCGACAAGCAGCTGCAGATGATGATGGATATGAAGTCAACGGTACTCTGCGCCACGTCCAGCTACGCCCTGCTTCTGGCGGAGGAGATAGCCAAACGCGGCATAGCCGATAAGATCTGCCTGAAAAAAGGCGTGATCGGTTCGGAGCGCTGGGGGCAGAAGACCCGCGACCGTATCCGGAACGAACTGGGTATAGAGCTTTACGATATCTACGGGCTTACCGAGATCTACGGTCCCGGCATCGGCATCAACTGCAAGGGCGAGACCGGCATGCACATCTGGGACGATTACGTATATATTGAGATAATCGACCCGGTGACCGGCAAAAACCTGCCTGACGGCGAGTGGGGCGAGATAGTGCTTACCACCCTTGTAAAAGAGGGCGCGCCGCTTATCCGCTACCGCACCCATGATATTTCAAGGATAATCCCCGGCGTCTGCCCCGTCTGCGGCAGCAGCTATCCAAGGATAGACATCGTATCCGGCAGGACCGACGATATGATGAAGATCAAGGGAGTCAACGTGTTCCCGAAGCAGATAGAGGAGATCCTCGCCGAGTTCCCCGAGCTCTCCAGCGAATATCAGATACACATCTCGCATCTGGAGGGCAGGGACACCATGCGCATCTACGTGGAGACCGACGGGACCGTGGACTTCGCCGCAATGGCTGCCGCCGTCGCCCGCAGAGTTAAGGAGAAGATCGGCTTTACGCCGCTGGTGAAGGTCGTTGAGCTCGGCGTTCTGCCCAGGAGCGAAAAGAAGAGCAAGCGCGTATTTGATGAGAGATATGATTGAGTTTGTGAAAAAAACCGGGGTTCATCGATGATGGCCTCGGTATAATAATATACAAAAAACACCGGAAGATTTGTGTATTATGCGGATTTTGAAAGAATTATATGAAAAAAGTGTAATTTTTGCAAAAATACGAGATTATTATACAGAGGGGAAGAATTTCAAGGAAAAAGCATGGGTATGGATCGATCGCTTGCCAACGAGATCGTTGAGAAGCATTACGCGGACGTTTACGCTTTCTGCAGAGCCAGGCTGCGCGATACCGAGGCGGCAAAGGACATTACACAGGAAACGTTCCTGACTTTTCTGGAAAAGTCGGGCAGACTCAGTCCCGACCATATTTCGGGCTGGCTGCTGAAAACGGCTGATTATAAAATGCGGAATTATTTTAAAAAGAAACGAAACGAACCGATCTTTACGGAGCTGAGCGAATCCGATCTGACCGTATCTGACGATTATTATTACGCTGAAACCCAATTTGACGAGTCTGAACTGCCGGAAGTGGTCATGAACAAGATTTTCGCGATTCTGAATGAAGATGAACGGAAGCTGTTTATCGCGTTGTTTATACAGAAAAGGGACGTCAGAGCGGTCGCGGCGGAACTGAACACTACGGAGAACAACGTAAGAGTGCGGAAAAAGCGTATAAAAGACAAGGTGCTTAAAAAATACAGATTCTCTGTTTTTGTATTTTTCGTTTTATGGATCAGGCATTAAGGAGGTGGGATCATGGAAGCTGCTGTGAGAACTCTTGAACAGAAACTCAATCGGATAATTGATGATGAAATGAAGAAGACGAGCGCGAAAATAGACGCCGATCTCGTCATGGAGTGCTCTTACGCGCTGCTGCGTTTTGAAAATGAGGACAGATACGTGATATCCGAAGAATGCGCGGAAAGAGCAAAATCGGAGATCATCGCCTCCGTCAGGGGAAATGGCAGGCTGAGAATGACCCGCACGGCTAGAGCTTTGCTTGTCGCGGCTGTGATACTGGCGCTGACCGTCATTTCGGTTTTCGGCATTTACTGCGCAGTAAAATATGATATTATCAGATTCGGTGACCATTCGGAACTGATACTTCACGGGGGAAAACCTAAAAAAGTCGAAGATTTAGAAATCGGCTATATCCCGGAAGGATATACGGTAAAACAGGAGATTCGTGAACCTTACGGAATAACAATAACGTATAATAACGGAGCGGACGATCTGATTGTTTCAAAGATAAGCATGAGTAAAAATGATTATATCGGTATAAATACGGAATTTGAGGAGCCGACAGAGATCGAATACGATAATATAGATTATTTGTTGTACGGGGATAATGAACACGGTTATGGTGTGATGTTTAATAAGAACGGCTTTTTATACAGGGTCTTTTTCGAGACTCCGGAAGAACTTCTGAGGATAGCACGATCAATTGGTTAAACAAGAAATATATTATAGCAGGATCGCCAAAACGGCGACCTGTTTTTTTGTCTATATCGATGAATTTAAAAAAGTTTTATCCTTTTTTTGTAATATTCGTATTTTTCGGAAATATTTATTATGGAAGGGAAAAGAAAGGAGGTGTAATAATGATGGTCAAAACCATAAAGCCGATGATCGCTCTGTTTCTTGTAATGCTTTTCGTTATTCAGGGAACATATATCTGCGGCGCAGATTCTCAGGATGCGGATAATGATCAGTCACAAATCAGGTATACTTATATTGCTGCAACATATTGTTCGTGCAATATAAGCGGATTGACCGCTACATGCAGAGCCGATCTGACGTGCAGATCATCCTGTTATATGACGATCAAAATGGAACTTCAGAAGCTCAAAAGCGGATGCTACTCGACAATTCAGACCTGGAATACTTCAAATACAGGCACATATCTGACTATTACAAAGACAAAACTGATTAACGTGTTATCTACTTACAGGCTCAAGGTGACGTTTGCCGCCGGAAGCGAGACGGTTACGGCGTACGCTTATCCGTAAAACTGTTGTATTTCAAATTTTTGGATTTGTCCGTGTTTGCGGTAATCAACGGTTGCCGCAAACACGGACTTGATCGGATTCAAAGAAAGATTGGTGTATTATTCCATAATATAATCAGTACAAATTAAGTATGCTTACCCGTAAGTCAAAAAAGAATTTCTATCAAAACGCGATTCAAAAATTCAAAAATTTTCCAAAAATTATCTTGGAGGTGATGAAAATGAATGCTAAAAATAAAAAACACATACGTTTCAATGCTCTTTTAATGTCTTGGATTATTCTGCTGACATCCCTTGTCTTTTCCTCTCAATCTGCTCAAGACTTTGCCGTTATTGATGAAAAGCTTGTTGAGATAATGAGTGAATCTTCAGATGATGAAATGCTGCCTATTTCAGTTTGGTTTACCGATTCCGACGTCTCCGGTGTCGAGGCAACCGTTGAAAAACAGATTGGATATAAAATATCCGATCTGAAAAGCTCGGATGATGAAAAAATAGACAAGTTTATTGCGGAAAAACGAAAATTAAATTCACTTATCTTTACAGCCGCTAATAAGAGCTATGCTGAAGCAATCGAGCCTTATTGCGATATCGATTATATAAGTAAATATGCCAATCTGATCAATTGCCATACCGATAAAAAATCTATTCATAAAATTGCTACCTGTAAAGATGTTGAACAAATCTTTTATAACGGTGAACAAGGTGAAGATGAGTTGGTGATTAGCAGAAAATCGTTAGGCGCTGATTATGTTCAGGATACAGATTTTGAGTATGGCTATACGGGTGACCGTGTAAAAATAGGGATTTTAGAGTACAGCGGCCTTCCGGATACATCTGCAAGTCAACTTGTCGGTGCGAACATAACATTGGATCCGAATATTTCACCGAATATCAGTTCTCATGCAACTGTTGTCGCAAGCATTATATGCAGTCAGGGCACGGCAAGTTGCGGTGTGGGTATTGCTCCTGATGCAAAGCTGTTTTGTACATACATTGATTATCAGGGCGGCATTGAATACAATAGATTTGTTGATAGAATAGAATGGTTGATTTCGAAGAACGTTCACGTCATTAATATGAGCGCAGGTGTGTCCCAACCTAACTATAATTACTATTCCAACTATGATAAATATGTAGATAAAGTAACATGGGACAATAATATTTCATTTGTTAAATCTGCCGGTAATAGCGGAACATCCGGTGTGACGAGTCCGGGGATGGCATATAATTCTATAACAGTCGGCAATGTGAATGATAACAATACTACTGTAATTTCCGATGATACTATATATTCTGGTTCCTACCCATCAAGCTACACAAACATATTATCTATCACAGATATTCCCTCAAAACCGGATATATGTTCTTATGGTACAAATATCAGTATCAATGGACAGGATTATACAGGAACCAGTTGTGCGGCTCCGCATGTTGCCGGCGCATTGGCGCTATTGCTATCTCAGGATAGTTTATTAAAATTGTATCCTATGGGGCAAAAGGCGATAATAACAGCGTGTGTCAGGCAAAACATCAACAACTTTGTCCCGTCCAATCGTATTGTATCTCATTCGGTTTCAAATCCGGCGGCATCCTATATTCAGTATGGTGCAGGGATGCTATACTGTTATTTGAATGCTTTTACTGTTTATCAGGGTAATTACGGCTGCGGCATATTGCCGGCTTCAAGTGTCGGTACAACGACTATAGCGCTCAGCGCCAATATAAAATTCCGTTATTCCCTTGCTTATCTTCATAACAAGGATCAATCAGGTTTTCAAAATATCAATATTTATCTGTTAAATCCCGCAGGAACTGTTGTCGCGAGTTCTCAAACCGTCAATAATACAGTTGAGATCATAGAGTATACTCCTTCTGTAGCCGGAAATTACAGGATAAAAATTCAGCGTTCCGGTTCGGTGAATTACAGCACATCTATTGGAGAAGCCTGGTATCAAGGCTGACATTAAACAGAATCAATTTATGAATCAAACCGAAAAAAGAGAGGTAACATAAAATGACAAACATAAAAAGAATAACGGTCCGTTTTTGCATTGTATTGATATTATCGGTTGTATTATCCGCAACTTTTTTCTGCGCTTCATTTTCCGCTGATCGAGATACTGTTATTGACCGGTATCTGATGGATATATTGGATACGTTTTCAGATGATGACATTATCCCGCTTATGGTTTGGGTTCCCTATGCGGATCTATCCGGCGTAGAAGCTGAGGTGGAGAGAAGACTCGGATATCAGATATCCGATCCGGGCTCAGATGACGACGAATCTGTAGATGCGTTTATCGCGTTAAAGAGGCAGATCAACGCGGAGATAAATACTTCCAATAACAAAAAATACGCGGAAGAAATTGCGCCGTATTGTGAGATAGATTATATTGCTGAATACGCTAATGTGATCCTCTGTCATACTACCAAGCAAATGTTGTTTAAGCTTGCCGAATGTGAGTGTGTGGAGGAGATATCATATAACGGTTATGAGTGGAAAGATGAAGGATTTCTTGTTGGTGACGTGGATGGCGACTGGATGTTGACAGCTGCTGACGCAAGATTGGCGCTGAGGATCTCTGCGGAACTCGAAAACAAGGAGGATTATAAAGGTATTTACGATATGGACAACGACGGCGAAATAACAGCTGCGGACGCAAGAATTATCCTCAGGAAAAGCGCAAGACTGTTCGATGATACTTAACCGTTGCGCGTATTTGATTTCATTCACCAAACAGTGTAAAAATGATTTGAATACACTTCCGAATATGACTATTTATTATCCTGACAGAACCACTGAATGGTTGTGACAAAAAAAGATCGGTATACAGAGCGAGTCTCTGTATGCCGATCTTTTGATTGTGATCCCGGTTACTTCTCCTGAGAAGCTTCCTCGTCGTTATTCAGCCCGAGCGTGATAGTTCTGGCGTTTTCCAGCGCTCTGTCCGCCTTGATCCGCCCGGACAGCTTTTTGAGAACATCCTCAAACCCGCCTTCGACGATAATTGAAGAGCAGGCGAGCATCAGATTCAGAGGGTAGCCGTAATCCTCAACGATGTTCCCGTTCTCATCATAGCATACTCCGTCTTCTTCCCTGACGGAGTATTTTTCTTTTACACTTGACGCGTCGTCCATATAGATATACAGACGTTTGCCGCGGGCTGAGGCGTAGCCCAGCTCAAAAGCTGTGCCGGAATCGATTTCGCCTCTGAAGGGATTGCCGTCCGCGATGATGACGTCGCAGGAATCGATAAGCTTCAGGCAGCCGAGATAAATATCCCTGGGAGTCTTGGTGAAGCCGTCTGTTGGGTAAACGCCCTTGAAACCGTATTCGGCGCAGAGGGCTTTGATCTTGCGGCTGTATTCCTCCGCATCCGGCATGAATACCGACGGCCCGGCGATGTAAATTCTTACGTTGTTCATAACGTTTCCTTTCTTTTTTCAGTGATGAGAGCGGTTTCAATAATGTGCAATGTGCAATGTGCAATGTGCAATGCCCGAGATAAAAGCTGCTTCTTTTCAGCGAAGATAGCGGTTTCAATAATGTGCAATCAGCAATGTGCAATGTGCAATGCCCGAGAGAAAAGCTGCTTCTTTTCAGCGAAGACAGAGGTTTAAATAATGTGCCACAAGCTATATGCTGTTTTTTATTATATACTGTGCCGTATCCACAATTGTACGGAAGAAATCTTATTGCCGAACAATTGCACATTGCACATTGCACATTGCTAATTGCACATTATTCAAACAGACAATCCTGAATGAACAGCAGAAGGCATATAGTCGTTTCTGCCTCAATAAAACGTCGCTACTGCTTCGTCATTGGGCAGGGGTTCGCATTTGGTGACTTTTTTCACCTTTAAAACCGGTCCTTTTTTGCCGTAAGCCCGGGAGAATTTTATATTGAGCTGGGCTTCGAGGATGATCCAGTCGGCGGTGTTAAGCATGGTATAACCCGAAAAACCCTCGCAGAGCCAGCAGTAATACTGTATATCAGCCGCGCAGCAGGTCATGATGTGTCTGCCGCAGGCAAACGAACCCTTAGGCATCTTGTCGTCCCTTGCGACTATGCCTTTGAAACGGACGGTTTTGCCGTTGTAGGTCTTGGGATTGTCCATGACGTCCCCGAAGAAAAGGGCGAAATCCCTGTCCGCGATCTCTATGACCGGCGCGTTCACGTCAAAGGGCATGGGGTCGACTATCTCGTCCGGCTTTGTGGTGCCGTCCTTGTATTCGTAAACTATGCGGCACTGCCTGTTTGCGCCGCGGACCAGTTTGTGCAGATCCATGAAGTCGACGCTGCCGTCAAGCCGGTTGAACGCGATCATGGACGCTATGTTCATCTTGTCGTAGCAAAGCTGGCGCATGTTCGCGTTATAAGCGGCGAAGGTCTGCGAATCCGCGATGAACATGACCTGATAGACCGCCCAGTCCTCCGGCATGGCCTCGAAGAAATCGTTCATCAGCCACATGCCGTTGTACTCCACCACGACCTTTTCGGCGCGGCCCGATTTGACCAGCATATCCAGCTTCGCTTCATTCAGTTCGTCCTTTGTGATGCTCGCGAGGGTGACGTTCGGCATTGCCGAAAGGTCGTATTCGACCTCTCCCTCCTCGCAGAGCAACAGCAGGGTGGGAGTCTTGCCGTCGTTGAAGCGCTTGTCCTCCATCGTGGACTGGATGAAGGTGGTCTTGCCGGCGTCAAGGAAGCCGGTAAATATGTCAACTTCTATTTCTCTTTGTTTCATTTATATGCTCCTTTTGTGAGGTTACAGGTGACAGGTAACAGCGCGCGTTTCGGCGTACTGCAACAGTCAGCGGGTACCGCGCGAAAGATTCTTTGATTTGGCACCTGTCACCTGTCACCTGTCACCTGAACTCACACTCCGAACAGTTCCCTGATCTTATCTTCCTTAAGCTCCGAGCCTATGACGCAGAGCCTGCCGGTTATGCCTGCGGCGCCGGTCCTGACGTTTGTCTCGTCGGGCACGTAATCAAAGTGCAGCCACTCGCCGTTTTCGCCTTCGACAATACCCTTTGCCCTTAAAACGATACCGTAAGTCTTTATATCGTCAAGTTCTTCAAGTATATCTCTGATGCCTTCTGCAGTGAATTTGCGGGTCGTCTCCACGCCCCAGCTCGTAAAGATCTCGTCAGCGTCGTGATGGTGGTGGTGATGGTGGTGATGCCCGCCGCAGCCGCATTCACATTCATCGTCGTCATGGTGATGATGATGCTCATGCTCATCGTCGTCGTCATCGTCATCATGGTGATGGTGGTGACATTCGCACTCAGGATCGTCGCATTCTTCGCCGTCGTGGTGATGATGGTGGTGATGATGTTCATGTTCATCATCATCGTCATAGTCGTCGTGGTGATGATGGCATTCGCATTCCGGATCATCGCACTCGCCATCGTCGTGATGATGGTGGTGATGGTGATGTCCGTGCTCGTCATGCTCCGCCTTCAGCTTCTCCAGCTCGGCGTTCAGGGTATCAAGACGCTCGATGGCTTCCTTCATCTGTTCGCCGGAGAGCTTGTCCCAGGGAGTGGTGATGATGACGGCCTTGTCGTTGTGGGCTTTTATCGCTTCGACTGCGTCAGCCAGCTTCTTATCGGAGATATCGCCGGTTCGGCTGAGGATTATCGTGCCGGCGTTCTCTATCTGATCGTTGAAGAATTCGCCGAAGTTCGCCATATAGACCTTGGCTTTGTTCGCGTCCACGACCGCGACGAAACCGTCCAGTTCAAGGGCGTCGTCCTCGGCGCGGATGACGGCTTTGATAACGTCCGACAGTTTGCCCACGCCCGAGGGCTCTATAAGTATACGGTCGGGATTGTAGTCCGCGACAACCTGCCTCAGGGCAGTCTTGAAATCGCCCACGAGCGAGCAGCAGATGCAGCCGGAGGACATCTCGTTGATCTTCACGCCCGCGTCGGCAAGGAAACCTCCGTCAACGGCGATCTCGCCGAACTCGTTCTCTATAAGCACAATATGCTCGCCGGCGTAAGCCTCTTTGATCAGCTTCTTTATAAGCGTGGTTTTTCCCGCTCCGAGGAAACCCGAAAAAATATCTACTTTTGCCATAAAATCATACCTCCTGATATTTGTCAACTATCGGCATTATTCTTGTTTTGATTTTGTTTATGTCATCCGCGCCGAGTTTTCGGAACGGAGCGCGGCAGGGACCGAAGTCAATCCCGAGTTTAAGCGAGACGGCAGCCTTTGTGGCGGGCATTACCTCGAGCTCCAGAAGAGTGTCGACGATCTGCGCCGCGTAGCGCTGCAGTATCTGTGCTTCGGGGATCCTGTTCTCCAGGAACAGTTCGCGTATTTTTATGAACAGCTTCGGGCAGAGGTTATAGGTCGAGCCTATGCCGCCGGTGGCGCCCGCCGCTAACCCGGAGAGGAACATTTCGTCAAAGCCGTTCAGAATCACCTTGTCCGGGAACAGGCGTTTGAGGGTCGTGAGCTTGTAAAAGTCGCCGGAGGTGAATTTTATCCCGGCGAATCGCTCGTCCGAAAGCAGACGGCTGAGCATGTCGTTCCCCGGCGCCGCGCCTGTGTAAAGGGGAATGTAATAGATGAACATGGGCAGGGAAACGGCGTCGACAATGCCTTTGTAATAGCTCTCGATTTCCGTCTCGCTGAATTTGTAGTAGAACGGCGTGACGGCGGACACCGCGTCGAAGCCCGCTTTTTCGGCGGCGACCGCGTATTTCTGCGCTTTTCTGAGGGACACGTCGCCCACGTGAGCTATCAGTTTCGCCCTGCCGTTTACTATATCGGCTACGGTCTTATAAAGCCCTTCGCGTTCCTGTTCGGAAAGCAGGAACGCCTCTCCCGTGGAGCCTCCGACGTAAAAGCCCGTCACCCCGGCGGAAAGAAGGTATTCTATCAATGCTTCAAGAGCCTTTTCGTTGATCTTATCGTCCGCGGTATACGGAGTGAGAAGAGCGGGGAAGATACCCGCGAACTCTGCATAGTTTTTCATTACTGTTTTTTCTCTTTTGCTTTCTTGATTATCCTGTCGTAGGGCATCGCCATGCCCGCTGTCATTTTGACACCGGCTTTTTTCATCAGCTTTTCGTTTCTGGTCGCCATGCCGAGCATCTTTACGGCGAACATCTTGCCCATATGCTTTTGCGGCAGGTCATCATATACGCCGCGCTGCTTATAGAAGCGGTGATCCTCGCGCATAAGCCCGCGCATGACCCAGATAAGGTCGCGGAATATCTTCATTCCGCCTACGCCGTAAAAGTTCTTCGGCAAGGTCAGTTTGTTTTCAATGGCGTAGGCAAGGCGCGCGGCGGTGTTACTGATCGACGCCGCATCGGAACCGCAGCCGGCGAGGTAGTTGCCTCCGACCTCCGCCCTTGCTTCTATCATGGTTTTGAGATTCGGCTCGGAATCGAGGTCTCCGTTTATGATATAGGCTATCGGCATACCTTCTGTCACGGTCCTGTGTCCGTTGCAGAACTGCCGGTCGTCATACATTTTGAAGCGGCTGCCCATGGAGTGGTCTTTTATCGTGAAGGCGTATACTATCGCGCTGCCGGACTGTATCTCGTTCCGCAGCAGGTCCGGGAAACCGTCTTTATAGATGCATTCTCCCGAAGCGGCGCAGCGGAAACAGCCGAGGCACCCTCCGGCGAAGGGGAATTCCGCAAGGTTGATGACCTTCGTTTTGTATTTATATTCCGCGCGGAAATCTTCTATCAGGTTCTTAAGCGCCTCGTCATCTTCCGCAAGATCGGTAACGATCGCCGTATCATATGAGTTCCGGGCTGCAGCGCTTGTGCCATCGCGCGCATCGGCCCCGCAGCCCTGATCCTCGATATCCGTACACTGTACGTTATCGTAAATATCGTTTTCCACGCAGAAGAGCAGGAATCTGTACCAGTTTTCCGCGTCGCGCTGCCCGGCGGGTTTGAGCAGGTCTTCCATATCCGCGGAGAGCCCGCGCACGACTTTCATGCCCATATCGCGGCAGTTGTCCTCGATAAAGCCGTGAGCTGTGATATCGTAAAAATGCTTGGACGTGGAGATCTGCGAGGCGAATTTGCCTTTAAGATCGATCCCCGACTCCTTGGTAAGTTCAATGAACCTGTGCAGCTGCGAAGGCACGGTGAAGGTGTAGACGGGATAGACGAAAAGGATCACGTCCGCATCCTCCATCGCTTTGACGGCGGGGGAAAAGTCCTTCCCGAGCGAGCGTATCTTTACCGCCGCGTGTATGGTTTCGAAGCTGTCTTCGGGGAATCTGACCTGCAGGTATTCCGCGGTCTTGAGCGTCACGCTGTCCTTGCCGGACGGTGAACCGTTGATCAATAAAACTTTCATTCCTGTGCTCACCTTATATTTATTTTGCCTGATCGGGATCTGTACCCGCTATTTCTGCCGCGTCGTCGTATTCGATCTTCTCTTTCCTTATGCCGAAGCCCTCGCTGATTTTCCGCCTGACCCTCCCAAGGGGAGTGTCGATCTCTTCCGTCCTGCGTTCAAGTATATATCTGTTGAAAGTGTTTTCCCTGACGCCTATGGTCGTGGACAGGCTGAATATCAGTTCGACAAACCGGGTTTTGTCCGCGCTGTCGCATAGTAAGGTAACAAGGGTTCCCGGACGGGACTTTTTCATGCCTACCGGGGTGGTATAGACCTCGCGCGCACCCGCTTTGAAGAGCGCTTCCGTGCAGTAGCCTATTTCTTCGCCGGTCATATCGTCCACATTGAAGGACAGCTCCGTCACAACTTCGGAAACGGCGTTCCCGCCGTGTCCGTAAAAAGCCCGGAGGACGTTCGCTCTGTCAAGATCCCTCCTGCCGGCGCCGTTGCCGGTTTTGTCGACAGTCATAAGCGGCATGCTGCAGAAGTCCGACACGAAGTACCTGATAAGTGCAGCGCCGGTGGGCGTGCAGAGCTCTTTTTTTATATTGCCCTGATATACGGGGATCCCTTTGAGTATCTCGGCAGTAGCCGGCGCGGGTATGCTTAAGACACCGTGCGCCGTCTCCACGGTGCCGCTTCCGGTGCAGACGGGGGATGCGATGATCCTGTCCGGTTTCAATATGTCCAAGGCAAGACAGACCGAGACTACGTCGCATACCGCGTCGAGCGCTCCCACTTCGTGGAAATGCACCTCGTTAACCTGCCTGCCGTGGACCTTGCTCTCCGCTTCGGCTATAATGCCGTAGACGTTTGCTGCGTCGGTTCTGACTTTTTCCGGCAGATCAAGTGACGCGATAAGCTCTTTTATATCTCCCAAAGAGACGTGGCGATGACTGTGATCATGCTCATGATGATGTTCATGTTCATGATGATGACGATGATGCTCATGAGCATGCTCATGGTCATGTCCGTGCTTATGTTCCCCGCCCTCGGTATGGCCGTTCACGGTTACGTGAACATGGGTGGCGGCAATGCCGCATTTCAAGACCCGCATCGGGCTGCTTTTTATACCCGGCAGCCCCAGGGAATTTATTTTTTCAAAAAAACTTTTTCCGTCAGGCAGAAGATCGCTCAGTGCGGCGGTGAGCATGTCTCCCGCCGCGCCCATGGACAGATCGAGGTAAAGTATGTTTCCCATGTTATTTGTTTGTTTTCAGTATCCTTCCGGCGATATAGCCCGCGCCGAAGCCGTTGTCTATATTGACGACCGACACCCCCGAAGCGCAGGAGTTGAGCATTGAGAGCAGAGCTGCGACTCCGCCGAAGGACGCGCCGTAGCCCACGCTCGTGGGAACGGCGATCACCGGACAGGCGACCATCCCGCCTACAACGCTGGCAAGGGCGCCTTCCATACCGGCGACAGCGATGACGACCGAAGAGGAGGTGATAACGTCGGCGCAGGAGAACAGCCTGTGAAGACCGGAAACGCCTACGTCGAAAACTCTTTTGACCCGGCAGCCATAAAACTCCGCGGTCAGGGCGGCCTCCTCCGCCACGGGCATATCGCTCGTACCTCCGGTGACCACGGCGACCGTTCCGACCGACGGGGAGGGTATCCCGCCGATGATTCCTATGCGGGCGGTATCGTAATACTCAAGCGGCAGTGCGGCGCGTACAGCTTTCGCTTTTTCGGGTGAAATACGGGTTATAAGCACGGGACTCTGGCTGTTATCGACAAGCGAACGGGCGATACCGGTTATCTGAGCAGCGGTTTTGGATTCGCCGTATATTACCTCCGACGCGCCTCTGAGCGCCTGCCGTCTGAGATCGACCTTGGCGTAGCCAAGATCTTTGAACGGTTCGGCTCTGAGCAGGCTTTCCGCCTGCTCTGCAGATACCTCGCCCGATTTTACACGCTCCAGTAAGTTTCTGATGTCCATTTCGGAATATACCGTCAATATGCGGAAGGATCAGATCGTCCTTACGTGATTGCCCTTTGTGAACCGGGAATCCGGGGTGATAAGATATATTATCCCCCGTATGGCGCAGAACACGACGGGAATGAGTATCAGCCATTTGATACCGGCAAACAGCCCGACAGTGACAAAAATCACCGTAATAACGATCTGTAATAGCCCCCTTACGATATTCCGCAGATAGAAATTATGCGCTCCGAAAACACCGGCAAGTATCGCGAGAACCGCAGCGACGTACTTGCTTCTTATCGGGTGGTTGCTCTTTACCGGAGTTCCTTTGAGCTGTGTGCCGTAAACGGACTGTAATGTGGACAAGTCCTTTGACGCCATAATAATTGCCCCCTGTAAATAATTATATTTTATTTTACTTTTTTTGGATTATAATGTCAATCATTAAAAATATGTATTTATTCTAAAAACGTATTGCATTTTTTATCGGACTAAAGTATAATGATTTGCGCTAATCGTAAAAAACGATCAATCTTTTTTTCGACCGCATCAAACACTGTGAGGTAAAAAACATGACTCATTTAAAACCGGAAGCCAAAACCATGATTGAGGGGATCTGTGATAAGTATAAGAACGACAGAACCCCTCTTATTATGATTTTGAGCGACATTCAGAAGGAATACGGCTATGTGCCCCTTGAGGTGCAGGAAGTCGTTTCCGCGAAGACGGGCATTTCCGTTGCCGAGATCTACGGCGTGGTGACTTTCTATTCCTTCTTCTCTCTGACACCCAAGGGCAAATATGTCATCGGCTCCTGCCAGGGCACAGCGTGCTACGTCAAGGGCGCCGCACAGATTCTTGACAGATTCTGTGAGCTTCTGGGTATCCAGCCCGGGCAGACCACCGAAGACGGCATGTTCACGATTGACGCTTTGAGGTGTATCGGCGCCTGTGCAGCGGCTCCCGCCGTGTCCATAAACGGCAAGATCTACGCACGTGTGGACGTTAAAGAAGTCGCCGGCATCATCGACGAGTACCGCAAGCTCGACGCTGCGGCGGTGTAAGGAGGTATGGCTATGTTTAAGAATCAGCAGGAACTCAGGACCGCCATCGGCGAGTACACGAAGCAGCTTGACACCAAGTTCACGGGCGCGGACGGCAAGCGTTACGTCATGCT
>JAILQN010000101.1 GCA_024699005.1 Clostridia bacterium | reverse complement strand
ACGCTGCGGGCAGACTTTTCCTGTGATCGTCCGGCTGACGGTGGACGAATTCTATGAAAAGCTCGGACACCCGGAAAGAGGGATCCGCCTTGACGAGGGTGTTCAGATCGCCAAAGATCTGGAAAAGTTCGGCGTGAACGCGCTGAATGTCAGCATCGCGGGACAGGACACAACCTTTCTTGTCACCGAATCGCTTCGCTATGTGCCGGGCTGGCGGAATTACCTGACCCGCGCCGTCAAGGCGGCGGTCTCGATCCCCGTCATCGGCGTATCCGTGACAAGAACCCCGACGCAGGCGGAACAGCAGCTGCAAAACGGGGATCAGGATTTCATCGGTCTCGGCCGTCCCCTGCTTGCCGATCCCGATTGGGCTAACAAAGCCAAAAGCGGACAGGCACACGCCATTACCCGCTGCATCGGCTGTTTATATTGTATGGACCGGTTTTCTCAGGATATGCTCAATGAAAAGCCGATCGAATGCGCCGTGAACCCCATAACCTGCCACGAAAAGGACTATCCTTCCATCCCGAAGGACGGGAACAGCCAAAAGGTGACAGTGATCGGCGCGGGCGTGTCCGGCTTATACGCGGCGAAGCTGCTTGCACAGAGAGGCTTTTCCGTTCAGGTGTTCGAAAAGGAGCCGCAAGCGGGCGGGCAGATCAACCTTGCGGATAAGCCCCCGCACAAGGAACGCATCCATTGGTGCATCGAGGATCTGGAGCGTCAGGCCAAGGCGGCGGGCGTTGAGATAAAATACGAAACGGAATTGACGCCGGAGCAGATCGCGGCGGAAAAACCGTACGCGGTTTTCCTTGCCACCGGCTCCACGGAGATCGTACCGAACATTGAGGGCGTCCGGCAGGATTTCGTCACTACCGTATCGCCGGTGTTGACCGGCAGCGTCAAGCTGCAAAATCAGCGCGTCGCCGTGATCGGTTCCGGCATGACGGGGCTTGAAACGGCGGAGACCCTGCTGCGGGACGGCAATCAGATCACGGTCGTGGAAATGGCTGACCGCATCGCGCCGGGCGCTTCGGGCATCAATCTGCAGGAGATCCTGCAGGCGCTTGAGGCGGGCAAGGTCACGTTTATGCCGAAGATGAAACTGGCGAAAATCGGGGATCATGAGATCACGCTGCAGTCAACCGCAAACGGCGCGCAAACCACGCTCCCGGCAGACGCCGTTGTGCTTTCCCTCGGCGTTCGCGGCAATCATACCTTATATGAAAAACTTAAAGACAAATGCAGGTGCTATGAGATCGGCAACGCCGCCGTTCCGGGCCGCATCGCGGAGGCGATCCGCAGCGGCTTTGAAGCCGCCCGTTGCCTTTGAGCTTAACGTGCGCAGAGCGGAAAGCGGTCTCTTTGCCCATCGACGCTGTGGCCCGAAGCATTTTTGAAACCCATACGCCAACTGATAAGAAAAGGAGGCATTCATGATGCAACTGACAAAAGAACAACAGTCAATTCTGGACGGAAAAAAAGGCGAAACGATGGCAAAGATCATGCGTACGCTTGTGCAGTACGGAGAAGTTTTCGGCGCCGAAAAAATGGTTCCTGTCACAGGCGAGCACGGACATCTGGTGCTCTCGTTCGGGCTGACCTTTCTCGGCCCGGTGTTTGATCTCTATCAAAAACTGATCGACGAAGGGTGTCTGTCGCAACAAAAGTTCACCTGCGATCCACGTCCCTACGACAAAAACGTGCCGCAGTCACTGCCGCAGAAAGCGGTGGCAAAAATCATGTTCGGGAAACAAAACCGCTATGAAAAACAGCTTTCGCAGCTCGGTATCCTGGGGGAGGACAGCTACACCTGCGCCTGTTATCTGGACGAGATCGGCAACACGCCGAAGGCAGGCGACGTGCTGTCCTGGGCAGAATCCTCGGCGGTCGTCTATGCCAACTCGGTGCTCGGCGCGCGCTGCAACCGTAACTCCGGTATCATCGAGCTGTTCGGCTCCATTGTGGGCTTTGTGCCGTATTTCGGCCTGCTGACCGACGAGGGCCGCCGGGCGGATTGGATCGTGGAACTGCAAACGACCCGGTGCCCCGACGCGCAGCTTCTCGGCTCCGCCATCGGCATGAAGGTAATTGAAGACGTTCCCTATATCAAGGGACTGGACAAATATCTCGGCACGGAGCTGACAGACGAAGCGAAGACCTATCTCAAGGATTTCGGCGCAGCCACAGCGTCTAACGGTGCCGTCGGCTTGTATCACGTCGACCGCCTGACGCCGGAAGCGAAGGCGAAGGGAAAAAGCCTGATCAGGCCGGACGCCAAAGTCTATATCGTGGATGATATAGAGTTGATGCGCGTGAAGAACGGCTATCCTTGCGTCTGGAAAAACAAATATGCCGCGCCGGCACTCTGTTTCCTCGGCTGTCCGCACATGTCGCTGCGGCAGCTCATGGACTGGACCGACAAGATCGAGGCCGCGCTCAAAGAGGCCGGAAACGACAAGGTGTTGGTTCCGACGGTATTTACGACTTCAACGGCCGTCATGAAGGAATTTGAAAAAACACCCTATGCCGCGCGGCTCAGAAAGACGGGCGTCGTCGTCAGCTACATCTGCCCGCTGATGTTCATGGATAACCCATTGTGGCAGGGCCGTCCTGTCATTACCTCATCCAATAAGCTTCGCACCTATACGACGGCTCGGTTCTATTCCAACGACGAGATCCTGCGCATCATCACAAAGGAGGGAAAATAAGATGAAGGAATTCAAAGGACGCGTGGTGGCAAAAGGCGAGCTGACAGCGGAAGCGGTCGTGACAAAACAGGGCTTCAACACGCTGGCGAGCATGCAGATGATGTTCATTCAGCCAAAAACGAAATGCGTGGATCAGAGCAATCCCGACCTATATAAGAAGCAACTGCAAGGCAAGGCGCTCTGTCTGCCGCAGACCATCGGCTCCACCACCGGCGGCATGTTTCTGTATTCCGCAGTCAAAAGCGGCAAGGCCCCGGCGTGCCTGCTGTTCGCGAAAGAGATCGATTCGCTGGCAGCCGCCGGCGCGGTATTGGCGGACGTGTGGTCCGACAGCGCAAAGATGCCAACCGTCGATAAACTCGGCGACGAGTTTCTGAACTATGTGCGGGACGGCGACCGGATCACCGTAAAGGAAGACGGCACCGTGATCGTGGAGCGGTAAGACAGACGTTCACAGCTTCCCGCTGACCCCGGGCAATAACGCGGACAACTCGATATGATAAACAATTTTTTATTTCTTCAGCAGAGAGGTGTTAAGATGACTTCTGTAACAAGAATTGTATTTGCCGCGTGTCTGTGTATCTCTATTTCTACATTTGTTTGCTCTGTAACGCGAGTGATTTCCGCCTGTGAGGCACTAATGGGGATTATACAATAATACCACATGGTTCGATAACCTTGAGGCGCAGGAAGTGGAGATAAGAAAGGCTCCGAACAGGAAAAGGCGCTGGCGGCATCGGTAAAATGTGAAGAAATGCTGCTGGCAATTCAGATTGAGAGAGAGCCCTGTTTCAAAAAGTGATCTTAAACCGTCCTATCCCGTTGGACTGTTTTTCACGTATAAACATATCGGCAGGGATTTTCGGCAGCCATTTGCGCTCGAACATGGTGGAGCCGAAATAAGCGTTGAAGTTGGCGACAGGGAGGACGACCCAGTCGGAATCCTCCGGTTTGTGGGCGATATAATATTTCGCCAGCGTTTCGGTGACTTCCAACGGAACATCGGGCGGCGTTTTCGCGCAGAGCGTTGCCTGTATATCCTCCGGCAGATCAAAATCCCTGTTCTGTAACGGGCCCAGCTCCTGCGCGTCCGC
>JAILQN010000098.1 GCA_024699005.1 Clostridia bacterium | reverse complement strand
GTAAGGCGGGAGTCGCCTCGAATAGTGGGCATCCTCTCCTCCGCCCTACGGGCTCCGGCTCGGATGCCCACTATTCGCAACCCATACCAAGCCCTTTTCTTTTTTTGAACGATATGGTTCATATCAATTGACATCGCAGAGTTTTCGGTTTATTTTCAGCAAATTTTCTCTTTACAACTCAAAGTCAAAGTGATAAAATGATTATGATTGGTGTTTTACGGTCGCCGGGGGTTCGTGCATCGGTTGTCTGAGTTCCGTTGAACAGACTTATGGCGGCAATAAAAGATTTATCGATCCTATACTTTTATGTGAAAGGAACTGATTACCTATGGTTGTAAGAAAACGCAAAACGATGGACGGCAACAACGCCGCCGCGTATGTGTCTTACGCATTTACCGAGGTGGCGGGCATTTACCCGATCACCCCGTCGAGTCCTATGGCGGATTACGTCGACCAGTGGGCTGCCAAGGGGCAGAAGAATATCTTCGGCGCTCCCGTAAAAGTCATTGAGATGGAGTCCGAGGCGGGCGCCGCGGGCACGGTCCACGGTTCGCTGGCAGCCGGCGCGCTGACCACCACCTACACCGCGTCCCAGGGTCTGCTTCTTATGATCCCCAACATGTACAAGATCGCGGGCGAGCTGCTCCCCGGCGTCTTCCACGTTTCCGCGCGCTGCGTCGCGTCCCACGCGCTCAACATTTTCGGCGACCATTCCGACGTTTACGCCTGCCGTCAGACCGGCTTTGCAATGCTCGCAGAGACCAACCCGCAGGAAGTCATGGATATCGGCGCCGCGGCCCATCTTGCAGCCATTGAGTCCAGGGTTCCGTTCATCAACTTCTTCGACGGCTTCAGGACCTCTCACGAGATCCAGAAGATCGAGCTGTGGGACTATAAGGACCTCGCCGATATGGTCGATATGGACGCTGTCAAGGCATTCCGCGACAGGGCTCTCAACTCAGAGCATCCCGTTATGCGCGGCTCGCACGAGAACGGCGACATCTTCTTCCAGAACAGGGAAGCCTGCAATAAATATTACACCGCCGTTCCCGGCATCGTTGAGAAATACTTTGACAAGATCAACGAAAAGCTCGGCACCGATTATAAACTGTTCAATTACTACGGCGCTCCGGACGCGGACAGGGTCATCGTATGCATGGGTTCCTTCTGCGATGTAGCCGAGGAAGTCATCGATTACCTCGTCGCGCAGGGCGAGAAGGTCGGTCTTGTAAAAGTCAGGCTGTACCGTCCATTCAGCGCGGAGAAACTCATCGAAGCCATCCCCGAAACGGCAAAGCGCATCGCCGTGCTTGACAGGACAAAAGAGCCCGGCGCTCTCGGCGAGCCTCTTTACATGGACGTCGTGACCGCTCTTGCATCCCAGGGCATCACCGACAAGCTCGTCATCGGCGGCAGATACGGTCTCGGCTCCAAGGATACTCCGCCCGCAAGCGTATTCGCGGTATACAACGAGCTTAAGAAAGACAGCCCGAAGAAGCAGTTCACCATAGGTATCGACGACGATCTTACATTCCTCTCCCTTCCCGAAGAGCCGGCTCCCAATACGGCTGCCGAGGGCACCATAGAGTGCAAGTTCTGGGGCTTCGGCGGCGACGGTACTGTCGGCGCCAACAAGAACTCCATCAAGATAATCGGCGACCATACCGACAAATACGTTCAGGCGTATTTCCAGTATGACTCCAAAAAGACGGGCGGCATCACCATTTCGCATCTGCGTTTCGGCGACAAGCCCATCAAGTCTCCCTATTATATCAACAAGGCGGACTTCGTCGCCTGCCACAACCCGTCCTACGTCACCAAGGGCTACAAGATGGTCAACGACGTAAAGCCGGGCGGCACGTTCATGATCAACTGCCAGTGGACCCCCGAGGAACTGGAGCATCACCTGGGCGCCGAGGCGAAGAGATATATCGCGAAGAACAATATCCAGCTCTATACCATCAACGCCATCGACCTCGCTATCGAGATCGGCATGGGCAAGAGGACCAACACCATCCTCCAGTCAGCATTCTTCACCCTCGCGGGCGTACTTCCGCAGGAAGACGCCATCAGATACATGAAGGATGCCGCGACCTATTCTTACTCCAAGAAGGGTCAGGATATCGTCGATATGAACCACAAGGCTATCGACGCCGGCGCTACCGCCTTCGTAAAGATCGACGTTCCCGCCGCGTGGGCGGACGCCGTCGATGAGGCCGCAGAGGCCGAGACCAAGGGCGATCCCAGGCTTGTCAACATGGTCAGGACCATTATGGATCCCGTTGGCTCCATGAACGGCGATTCTCTGCCGGTGTCCGTATTTGCGGACCACGCGGACGGCACTTTCTGGCAGGGCGCAGCGGCTTACGAGAAACGCGGCATAGCCGTTACCGTTCCCGAGTGGGACGGCGCAAAGTGCATCCAGTGCAACCAGTGCGCTTTCGTGTGTCCGCACGCCGCTCTCAGGCCCTTCGCTCTTAATGCAGACGAGGCGGCAGCCGCTCCCGCAAACGCCGCATACGCAGCAAAGCCCGTCCTTAAGACCGATTATAAATTCATCATCACCGTATCTCCCATGGACTGCACCGGCTGCGGCGTATGCGCGGGCGTCTGCCCGGCGAAGGCCCTTACCATGCAGCCCAGAGAGAGCCAGGAAGCGAAGCAGCCTGTATTCGATTACTGCGTGGAGAACGTCTCCGTCAAGGAAGATATCTCTTCGCCCAAAACCGTAAAGGGTTCGCAGTTCCGCACTCCGTATCTTGAATTCTCCGGCTCCTGCGCAGGCTGTGCCGAGACCGCATACGCAAGGCTTGTCACCCAGCTGTTCGGCGACAGGATGTATATCTCCAACGCCACGGGCTGTTCGTCCATTTGGGGCGGTCCCGCGGGCACCTCTCCCTACACTGTCGACAAGGCCGGCAAGGGTCCGGCTTGGGCCAACTCCCTGTTCGAGGACAACGCCGAGCACGGTCTGGGTCTGTATCTCGGTCAGAAGACCGTCAGAGACAGGCTCTGCGGTGAGATCGCCGCTATAGCCGAAAACGGCTCCGCCGAGCTCAAAGCCGCTTATGCGGAGTATGTCGCCACTTACGACGATGGCGCCGCCAACGGCAAAGCGACCGACGCTCTCGTTGCCGAGCTTGAGAAGGTCGAAGCCGCGAAGGATATCCTTGAGCGCAAGGACTTCCTGCCCAAGAAATCCGTATGGATCTTCGGCGGCGACGGCTGGGCTTACGATATCGGATTCGGCGGACTCGATCACGTGCTCGCTCAGGGCGAAGACGTCAACGTCTTCGTGTTCGACACAGAGGTCTATTCCAACACCGGCGGTCAGGCTTCCAAGGCAACTCAGGTCGGCGCTGTGGCGCAGTTCGCCGCTGCCGGCAAGGCGCTGAAGAAAAAAAGCCTTGCGGAGATCGCCATGTCCTACGGCTACATCTACGTCGCTCAGGTCGCCATGGGCTCCGCCGCCAATATGGCGCAGACCCTGAAGGCTATCTCCGAGGCGGAGGCTTATCACGGCCCGTCGCTGATCATCGGCTACTCGCCCTGCGAGATGCACTCCATCAAGGGCGGCATGACCAACTGCCAGGCGGAGATGAAGAAGGCGGTAGACTGCGGTTACTGGAATATGTTCCGCTACAATCCGGCGCTGCTCGCCGAGGGCAAGGATCCGTTCACTCTGGACTCCAAGGCTCCCAACACCGCGGATTACAGGGCGTTCATCATGAACGAGGCCCGTTACTCCGCGCTGACCCGTTCCTTCCCCGAGAGGGCGGAAGAGCTCTTCACCGAGGCTCAGGATCTTGCCGACGAGCGCTGGGCGCACCTCAACAAGCTTAAGGCGCTGTACAGCACGGCGGAAGAGTAAGCTCTAAGCTCCAGGTTCCAAGTTCCAAGGGCTTTGAACTGAACTTCGGAGCAGTATAAAACAAATCCCGATCGGTGAGAGCCGTTCGGGAGTGTTTTGATTGTTGAACACATCGGAATGCTTGTCCGCCCTGACATTTCCCCTGCTTCAACATATAATCAACCCATATATGGAGGTATTTATCATGAGGATTTTCAAGGGACGGAAATACTTGTTTGCGGCGCTGAGTATTATTCTTTGCATTGCCTTGGGCGGATGCGGAAAAACCGTGGAAAAACCGGAAAACCAAGCGTCGATGATCGCAATGCAGACGGTTGAAACTGAAGCTGCCTATACTAATACCGCGCTTTTGCCGGAACTGAAAAAACTGACAAATGAAGCCCGGACTATTGAGGATTACATAGACGCCTTTGAAACATTTCACAATATCGGCAGCACAGACCCTGATGAGATCAGCTTCTTTGAAGTCGGGAATTTTGATTTCGGCGGGAAAAAGCTGCTTGTTTCTTTTGTAAGGCAGTATAAAGCGAATCCGGATGATGACGGTTATGTTCAGGTGCATATCGACGTTTCTTATGAACCCGTCGATGAGATCGATTATGAGATAATATGGTCGGATGAGTATGATGATATCTCTGATTTTATATCTGCCGTCCGCGGATCGGAAGCAATAAAATATATTACCGGAAATGAACTTGTTCCCGTAAATGTAAATATCCGCGAAGAAAACACCGATTAGAAGGATGAGAATATGAACTGTTTTCTGGGAAAGAATATGATCGAAAGAAACACCTCCGGGCCGATGTGGTCCGGAGGTTTTAATTGTTTATTTGTTGAAAAGATCGGAATGTGAGCCGGTATCAACGAGGGTCAGAGTAAGAATATCATTTTCGATCAGGTATATCAAAAGCCAGTCGGGTTTTATATGACATTCTCTGAATCCTGCAAAGTTGCCCGATAGCGCGTGATCCCTGTACCGCTCATCAAGATGCTCGCCGTTACGAAGTTTATCAACGACGGTATTAAGCGCGCTGAGATCAAAGCCGCGTTTTTGCATCAGCTTATAGCTTTTCTTAAAAGCTGAGGTAAATTTGACTTTATACGTCATGATTCAAGAGCGGCTATGAGTGATTCCATGTCAGAGTAACTCCTGACGGCCGGATCGGATGAGATCCGTTTTGCTTCCGCAATTGCGTCAAGGGTCTTCTGAGAATAGTTCGGTATCTCAACCGTGAACGGAAGACCTCCGCGCAATACGCACTGATGAAGAAACATATTAACTGCGCCTGACATATCAAGACCGAGCTGTGAAAAAAGCTCGGTTGCCGCCGCCTTGATATCAGCGTCGATCCTGACCTGGGTGGGAGCCGTTGCCATAATAAAACCTCCTCTGTTTGATATGCTTATTATAGCTGTTTTGATTTACAATGTCAAGCAAAAATAAAAGGATATGTAATTTTTGCTGATAAACAAAACAGGCGACCGGTACGGGCCGTCTGTTCTGTTTGGTATCGGTCGATATCTGAACGCGATCAGTCTATTTCCATCAGCCAGCCTTCGGGAGCCTCCACCGTGCCCATCTGGATGCCGGTGAGGGTCTCGCGGAGCTTGGTGAGGGTCGGGCCCATTTCGTCCATGGAGCCGAAGGAATATACCTTGCCGTGATCGTTGATCTGCCCCACGGGGGAGATGACCGCGGCTGTGCCGCAGAGACCGCACTCTTTGAAGTCGCCGGTCTCGTTAAGGAAAACCTCGCGCTGGGTGACTTTGAGCCCGAGATAATGCTCCGCCACGTAAACGAGGCTGCGCCTGGTGATGGAGGGCAGGATGCTGTCGGACTTCGGCACGACGAGATTGCCGTCCGCGTCCACGAAGATGATGTTCGCGCCGCCGGTCTCTTCGATCTTGGTGCGTGTCGCGGGATCGAGATAGATATTCTCGGCAAAGCCCTCTTTGTGAGCGGTGACTATCGCGTGCAGGCTCATGGCGTAGTTGAGGCCCGCCTTGATGTTGCCGGTGCCGCGGGGAGCCGCTCTGTCAAGGTCGCTTATTTTGACGACGATCGGCTTTGCGCCGCCCTTGAAGTAAGGACCGACGGGGGTGCAGAACGCCCTGTACTGATAATCGTCCGCGGGCTTGACGCCTATGACCGGGCTGATGCCGAATACGAACGGCCTGATATAGAGAGTTGCGCCGCTGCCGTAGGGCGGTACCCACGCTTCGTTGCCTTTGACGAGCTCGCGGATGGAGCGCATGAACATATCGACAGGTACGGGCGGTATCTCAAGCCGCTCGGCGGACGCATACATCCTCTCGGCGTTCAGGTCCGGGCGGAATGTGACTATCCTGCCGTCGGCGGTCTCGTAAGCCTTAAGGCCTTCGAACACGGTCTGCGAATACTGCAGAACGCCGGCGTCCTCGCTCATGACGATCATATCATCGTCCACAAGACCGCCCTCGTCCCACGCGCCGTTTCTGAAGTTGGCGACAAAGCGTTTGTCGGTTTTCATGTAGCTGAAGCTTAAGGCGCCCCAGTCCAGATTTTTCTTTTCAACCTTGCCCATTTTTTAACCTCCGTTTTGTTTGGTTCGGAGTTCTGAGTCCGGAGTTAACAGGTTTGATCCGTATTGAAACCCGGAACTTGGAACTTTGGACTATTATAATCCCGTAATTTTCGCAATTCAAGTATAATTTTTTTCCTCAAACCAGAATTCCACTCCGTCCGGGTGATTTTCGACGCCGTAATCTTCCTCATGCATCTTCTGGATGGCTGCTACTATCGAAAGTCCCAGTCCGAAACGGCCCTGAGAACGGGAGAGAGACTTGTCCGCGCGGTAAAAACTGTCCCAGATCTTCTCTATATCTTTGTCTGCTATGGGTTTGCCTGTGTTGAATATGCCTATCCTTATTTTTCCCTGATCCGTCTTTCTCGCAGAGGCGATTATTCTCTTTTCGCCCTCAGCGTGCGAGACCGCATTTGACATATAGTTGTTGACTATCGTCGCGACCAGCGTGTAATCGCCGGAGATAACAGTTCCCTCCGGAATGTCGTTTACGGCAGTTATACCCTTATCCTCCAGCGTCTTGGCGTTACGTTCGAACCATTCGCCGACTACCGTATGGATATCCACGCTTGTAAAGACGGGGGAGTACGCGCCCGAGGAGTAGCGGGATATCTCCAGCAGTTTCATGACAAGGGTGTTCATCCTGTCCGCCTCGACCACTATCGTGTCAGCATATTCGCCGGCGGTCTCCAGATCTCCGTCCTCTATGAACATCCCCAGGCCCTCGGCGTAGCCCTGGATTATGGCTATCGGAGTCTTGAGCTCATGGGACATGCCGGAGATGAACACCTCGCGGAGCTGTTCGATCGTCTTTTCCTGCTCGTAGTCGCGCTGAAGCTTTTCGTTTTTCTCCTGCAGGTCGGAAAGGGCGGTCTCAAGCGAGTAGGACATCTCGTTGATGCTGCGGGACAGAAGGGATATTTCCTCAATGTTTGAATCGTCGCATTTCTGCGAAAAGTCGAGCTGCGACATCTTCTGAGTGACATGGCTCATTTCCGCGAGGGGTTTTGTGGTACGGCGGATGAACAGCACCATCAGCAAAAGCGCGAAAAATGCAAAGAAAACCGTTATCGTGGAAACGAACGCGACCACCAGACGGACAGAGGAGTCCGCGTCGGAGCGCAGTTTGTATATGGTTATCTTTCCTCCGTCGTCGGCGTCTATCCCGAGACGGATATATTCGAAAGTCCTGCCGCCGGATTCAGACGATACCGTCTTGAATGAAAGACCTTTGCTCTCGCCCAGGTTTGTCAGCTCCGTATATTCCCTGACGTGCCCGGGCGGCAGTTCGACGGGATTTTCGGTATAAGGCGGGAAAGACATTTCGCCGCTGTAGTCGGTGGTATATACGAGTCTGCCCGTCCTGTCGCGCAGCTCGACGGTTATCATGTAATTCTGCTCGACGGAATCCATAGCTGCAAGGAAATCATCCGAGCCGTTGACCATGATCGTGTTTATCTCCCGCGAGGCAAGGACGGTCTGGATCGCGCCGTGGACAAGCAGGATCTTGTCAAGCCCCTGATAGGTCAGCGTTATTATACCCATCATGACGAACAGGAGTATGCCGGCTATGATCGCGTACAGCCTGCGTGAAATGGGCGTTTTGTGATCCCGGGTCTTTCTTTCGTGACGTTTCATGTTTCCATCTCAAAGCTCAATCTGCGACAGAACCTCGCCCACCTTGCCGTGGATAACGAGATTGGCGTACTCGTCGGCGGGGGTGGGATCGCGGTTGATAAGGACGAGCTTGTTCCCTCTGTAATAATTCAGGAATCCCGCCGCGGGATATACGGTAAGCGATGTGCCGGCGACAAGAAGCATATCCGCGCTTCTGATCGCGTTTATGGCGCCGCGGACGGTCGCGTCATCCAGTCCCTCCTCGTAAAGAACGACGTCGGGCTTTATTATCCCACCGCATTCGCAGCGGGGCACGCCTTCGGCGGCTTTGACCTGTTCGCCGGACCAGAACTTCCCGCAACGCTGACAGTAGTTCCGGTGGACGCTGCCGTGAAGCTCGTAAACCGTTTTGCTGCCAGCCGCCTGATGGAGTCCGTCTATATTCTGGGTGACGACCGCCTTCAGTCTGCCGGCTCTCTCGGCTTCGGCGAGCCACAGATGAGCTTTGTTGGGTTTTGCGTCGGTAACGAGCATCTTGCTCTTGTAAAAGTCAAAAAACTCCTCCGGGTTGGACAGATAATAGGAATGACTTATGAGGACCTCCGGCGGTACGGAATGGAGCTGAGAGTAAAGTCCGTCCGCGCTGCGGAAATCCGGTATGCCCGATTCCGTGCTGACGCCGGCTCCGCCGAAGAATACGATGGAGCGGCTTTCCTTAACGAGCTTCTGAAGCTCTCTGATATCTTTTTCTGTATACATGGTTCCAGGGTGACAGGTGACAGTGCAGGAACTTATAACTGTCGCCTGATAACTTGATTATAAAGCGTTCCGGATCGCGTCGAAAAGGTCTTCAAACTCCTCGAACGCGGGGATATCGGGATTTTCGGCGATGATAGCGGGAGTGCTTCTGAACAAAAATCCCGCCTTGCTCGCTTTGATCATGCCTAGATCGTTATGACTGTCGCCGGCGGCGATCGTATCGAATCCGCAGGACTGCAGGGCTCGCACCGTGGTAAGCTTGGACTGCTCGCATCTCATTCTGAAGCCGGTGATCTCGCCGGAGGGCGCGACTTCCAGTGTATTGCAGAAAAGTGAGGGCATGCCCAGTTTTTTCATAAGCGGATAGGCGAACTGCGTGAAGGTATCGCTCAGGATGACTACCTGGGTTATGTCCCGCAGGTCGTCCAGGAATTTCTTCGCACCGGGCAGCGGGTCGATCTTCGCGATGGTTTCCTGTATCTCCTTAAGGCCCAGTCCGTGTTCCTTAAGCGTTTTGATGCGGAAATCCATCAGCTTGCCGTAATCCGGCTCGTCCCGGGTGGTGCGGGACAGCTCCGGAATGCCGGACGCCTCCGAAAAAGCGATCCATATTTCGGGGACGACCACGCCCTCCATATCGAGACATACTACGTTGAGATTTGACATCTTTATTCCTTTCTTCTTTTCGGTCTGAAAAGCGGTATCATCAATGTGCAATGTGCAATTAGCAATGTGCAATTGCTGTTCTTTTTGCAGAGCAAAAATGCTGTATTTGTCAGAAAAGAAACCGCTGTAATCGCGCGGTCGCGCAAACAATATAAATGAATCGAAAAACCTTTTTCATTGCACATTGCACATTGCAAATTGATTAAAGTTCTTTCATCCGATGAAATCACGGCAGCTCCACGGTCGCCGTTACGGGATAATGATCCGACGGCAGCTGGCTGTCTATCTTATCGCGGATTATCTTGTATGAATCCGCTTTGACTCCGTTTTTCACGAACACATAGTCGATGAACGCTCCCACGCCGGGTTTCTCGAATGCGTGATACGTTCTGCCCTCGTCGGTATCAGGTGCGGTCCGCGCCGTATCTTTGAAGCCCGCGGCGATAATCGCGTTATACGGGGCGGAGTCCGGGGTGACGTTAAAGTCTCCGGTCAGGATTACAGGGGTGTCCCCGAACTGCTCCGCTCTCTTGCCGATAAGCTTCGCGCCTTCGATCATGGCGACGGGGCCTATATGGTCAAGGTGGGTGTTCATATGGATAAAGACATTGCCCGTCTCCCTGTCGCGCAGCTCGGCGTATGAGCAGACCCTTGTGCAGGCGCCGTCCCAGCCTTTGGAGGGAATGTCGGGCGTCTCGGACAGCCAGAACGTATCGCCGGACAGGACCTCGTATTTATCTTTGCGGTAGAATACGGGAGAGAACTCGCCTCTTTTTTTGCCGTCATCCCTGCCCACGCCGACGTAATCATATTCCGGCAGGTTTTTGATGACATAGCTCATCCAGTCCCAGTGCGCCTCCTGCAGTCCGAAAGTGTCAGGTTGCAGCTTTTCAAGCATTTTTACCACGAGGGGTTTGCGTCTTATGATGCTGTGCATAAGACTGCCCCAGCAGAGAACGTTGAAGGATACGACTTTCATATTACTGTCTCCTTTTCAGTAAAGATAACGGTGTAATAATGTGCAATGTGCAATTAGCAATGTGCAATTGCGCTTCAGGTTGAACAACAGTAAGGTGCCTGCCGCCCCGCAGAATATACGCGATCTGATTGGGCGGTGAATTGTCAGAGGCTGCGCTCCGGTTCGACGCAATTGCACATTGCACATTGCTAATTGCACATTGCAGCCGAAATGGTATTCACCAGCAGCATGGCTCTTGTCATCGGGCCGACGCCGCCGGGTACGGGCGTGATATAACTCGTTTTCGGCGCGACTTCGTCGAACGCGACGTCGCCGCAGAGTTTGCCGTCTGCGCCGCGGTTCATTCCTACGTCCACTACGACGGCGCCGTCCGTTACCATATCGGCGGTCAGGAATCCGGCTTTGCCCACCGCGCAGACGATGATATCCGCGCCGAGAGTCGCTTCACTGATGTTTTTCGTCTTCGAGTGGCAGACGGTGACGGTCGCGTTGTTTTCCAGCATCAGCAGCGCCATGGGCTTGCCCACGATATTGCTTCTGCCGATGACCGTGCAGCGTTTGCCGGCAATTTCAATGTTGTTGAACTTAAGAAGCTCGATAATGCCTGCCGGGGTGCACGGGGCGAAGGTATAGCCGCCGGTCATGATCTTCCCTACGTTTTCGGGATTGAAGGCATCCACGTCTTTTTGCGGGCTGATGGCGCGCAGTATCGCCTGCTCGTCGATCTGCTTCGGAACCGGAAGCTGGCAGAGTATGCCGTGGACCGCCGGATCTTCGTTGAGCTTTCCGATAAGCGACAGCAGTTCTTCGGTGGTCGTCTCCTCCGGCAGGGCGTACTCGCGCGATGTGATGCCCACCTCGCGGCAGTCGCGTTCCTTGTTGTTTACGTAGACTCTGGACGCGGGGTCTCCGCCCACGATTATAACGGCGAGGGTGATCTCCCTGCCGGATCTTTTCACCGCGTCCGCGACACGCTCTTTCAGCGCGGCGGCGCAGGCTTTACCGTCAAGTATTCTGTACATATATTCGCTCCCTGAATGATATGATTAATCAAAGTATAAACTCAAAAAGGGAAACAGTCAACTGTTATATATAATTACCGTTTAATATCATAATATCCTCAGTCAGTTATGCAGCTGCAGTCCAACTGATTTCTTATTCATAAGGTCCAATGGGTGCGTTCAAATTCGGCAAGAAAACATATGTATTTAACGGCAGATATAATTCCGGATACAGACCATTAAAAGAACAAGCCGAAACAGCTTTGAACGCATTATACTGCGCTTCAGTTGCTTTTATATATGAGAATTCAACAGAAGACGATATTTTCCCGTGTTCCGTTCTGCATACGATCAGATTGTTGTTTGTGTCATACTCAAAACTGGCGGAATAATCAACGGGGCGATCATCAAACATCTGTGTCGTCGCTACAGAATCCGGCAAGCCGTTCTCATTATATGAATAGGACATGATCATTGTTCCGTTATATCCGGCATGCTTCAAAGAAGTTTTGGTCAATAGCCCGGGATTTTTGTTGTCTTCGTAGTAATAATGCAGTTCTATAGGAACATCGGAATCGTCAAAAACAGCTGTTTCGACTTTCCCGGATTGTGAATATGTAACATTCACTTTTGCATAGGAAGTATTGCCCTGCCAAATAAGATAGTCAGGTTTGCCGAACGAATTAATGATCGCTCTGCTTTGCAGCGGAGTAACAAAGTCTGCAGTCCATTTGTATTGTTCCGTAATGTCCAGACTTGTAAGTCTGTTATTGTCATAGGAAAACGAATGTGTTACCGTATCTCCGCGTGAGTCTATATTCTCACCGTTTTTGATCTTTCCGGTTTCATCAAAACTGTATGTGCAGTTTTCGCCGTTATATTTGACGGTCAGGGAATTTTCTTCCCATGAAAGAGCAATGTAATTACTGCGATTTGAGTTTGATATCTCCTGAATCAAAATCCTGTCCGGGACATAATAATCCTTTGCCGTTTCTTTCGTTTCATTCCCTATGGAGTCTTGTTTGCCGCCGGCAAATGAATTCCTGGAAATCGCAAGCAGTTTCCAGTAACGCAGACCGTGTTCATCATCGTATGCCGGTTTTGCATGGTAATACCAGGTCTTTTTTCCGTCGCTGTACGTTTTTGTCACCGATATTTCATACGTGCCGTCACTCAGCATACAGTTGTCTATTTCGCGGTCGGAATAAGGCGGCAGACCGGTTCCGGAGAAATACTGTTTTTTCAGATACAATTGCCCGTCCTGATAATAAAACTGATCGCCGCGCACCGAATAATCCATCTTCCGGCCGAAGACGTTTTTCACTATCCAGGGGATCCATTCTCCGGAATTTTCGGGAGCCGCCGTAAATTTGCCGACTTCGCTTTCGGACTGAGCGGATCGGGGCAGATAAATGCCCATTCGTTCCGTGGGGGTATTACCAAGTTCGCCGTAGTAAGCGTACAGACCATGATAACGCCAGGTGTTCAGTATCCAGTCCTCAAACAGACTGTTCATGTCAACGGAAGAAAAATCCACCTCTTTTTCCGCACCGGTCATATCAAATGCCGCGTCATACATCCGCTCAAACTCGGCAAAATCCTCTTCGGTGGCTTCTGCGGTCTCTGCAGGTATTATATTGCTCTTTTTTGCCCATTGGATCAGTGTATTATCGTTATGATTTTTCAGATAGTTCTGATTATCAACCGGCAGGAAGCCGAACTCAAGCTGTTTGTTGGAGGCTGTCGCGCTTTTGAGTTCGACCATGATCTCTGCTATCCGGGAATTGATATTGTTCTGATAATCAATCAGGGGCTGGATCTGTTCTCCTAACAGGTATCTTTTGTTGCCGAGAGAATCAAGGGCGGCTTCTCTGGTGATCAGACACGATTTCAGGAAGACATAGTAGAATTGTGTGATATTGTACAGCCTCTCCGGCGAAACATCGTTTTTTTCATCAAACATTGTGTTTACGTTACCGGAAGCGTCTAACGCCGCATCAAATTGAAAGAGTTGAGAATACAATGCCAGCTCAAAACTATCCGCGTCGGATAAACCGTTTGAAACATATGGTATAAGTTTTGATGCGAGTGACCATCCAAGTAACGCAATGGCAGCCTCAGTGCCCAGTATATCGCGGATGGGCATCCCTTGCATCAGCCATTTATCAATATTATCGACAAAGCGTTTGCCGGTAAATCCGTCAAGACTGCCTGATAATGCATCGGTATAATCCACCATTGTCTTTTTCATTTTTTCCGGCAGATCAACCCCGTTATCTGCATTGCCAAGATAGTTTTTTACCGCATCCAGTGAGAACTCATCCTGTTTATAGAATTCCCGCACATAACTGGCTACTTCAAGGATTTTCATTCCGATATCAAGCAAAGTGGTGATATCGGACAAACTTTTCTGAACTTCAATTATAGTCCCGCCGGTATCGGAGAATAACGTTTGTTTATCAAATGCTTTTTCCAATGCCTGGTATGATTTATTGTACTCCACAAGCGCTGTATTCCCGTTTTTGACCTCCTTCAGAAGGCTTTCGCAGGTTTTGTTCAGTTCACCTACTTCTTTATCCAATGACGTTGAAACGGCAGACAATATGTCGCCCAACTGACCATCCTCTGCAAGCAGATCAAGTATCGTTTCGACTTCGTTTTTTGTTGCCTGTATTTCCTTGTCAGATTCCGTGCAGAGAAGGATCGCCAACATTTCGCCGTATTTTCCGTCATATGCATCAGGGTTGAATGTCACGGTCGACTGGAATAATTCCGACCAGGAATCACTGTCAAATTCCAGTAATCCGTTGAAAACATTCACCAGATGGCTGCTTCCGCCGATAACGTTCACATTTGAATCGGTATACCCGAAATCATCAGCCCAATCAAAAGTATACAGACCTGAATTTTTAATGATATCGAAGAAGCGGTCAATGATACTCTTTGCAGGAATATCGATCAGCAGTGCGTTCTCTGTGATCATCATTCCGCTGTTGAGCAACAGAAGCGAATACTCAAGAGGAATCCAGATGCCTTTGTCATTTCTGATGCTCGCGAAAGGCGCTTCGTACGTGTCAATAATCTTTGTGAAAATCGCATGAGAGATCTGTGTGCTGTTGAAATTGAACTGTGTCAGACTCATCGGCAAATCCTTTGATATGTCATTGTTATATATCACCACACAGGAATCGCCCTCTTTGAGAGAATAACCGAGCCTTTCCGCGAGTGTTTTCGCGTCTGCAAAAACATTATCGTTCCGGATCATGATTTGCAGATCTTCCGGGTGTCCGGTATTGTCGGAATACTCGACTTTTATCATGTGATATTCTTCCCCGGCTTCCTCGGCGAACATATCCGCGCGGATTGAAAACAACAGCAGGACAGCTGCAAATATTGCAATGATTTTTTTCATCAGAACTCACCCCTCCGTATATTCGTCCAGCATTTTCTCATAAAGGGACTGATATGCATCAAGAAGTCCTCCGGTCACCGCATTGATAAAGTCATGGTTCCGGTAGTTCACAACCATCTCTTTATCAACGGTCGAGTAATTCATAGTAACCGTTATTGTTTTCTTGTCCGTTTTATCTGCGTAGTCTTTGATATACTGAAGCAGTTGTTCTTCTGAGGTTGAGTTCGCTTCGGCTGCGGGATCCGAAAAAACACCTGTCATGTCAAGGGCCTCGATATCATATACTATCGTTGTATCTGTAGTTTCCCTGACGCTGACAGTCGTTTCCTTGAAAATATACTCCAGAACACCCTCTTTGGATTCCGGCTGTTCTCCCCATATCTCAGATAAGTCCGGATCTGTTTCAAGTCCTTTTGTTCCGAAAATCAGCTCGTTGATAGCGTTAATATCACCCGATGAAAAAGCGGCCACGGCGGCGTCGGCATTGTTTCCCGGTTTTCTGCCATAAAAGAAAAAAAGCAATACGGCCGCCACTACAAGTATCACAGCCAAAGAAATAAAAACAGATGCGATGATTTTCATCTTACGATTTGATTTCATAAAAAACGTCCTTTCAGAACAGAATAAAACGGTCGATGGCATACTCCGTATCATTTTAATTATAATACGATTGTCTGCACAAATACAAGAGTCAGTTGGATAAATATGCAAAACCGTTTTTTTGTTGACAAAGTACAATTATCAGTATATAATCCGATTATTAAAGTGCAACTTTATGATATTTTTATTGAAAGGACATAACATATACCATGAAAAAAGTTATCTCGATCGTGTTGGGTATTCTGCTTGTGGCGGCGATCGCGGTCCCGGCGCTGACAGCCGGCGCCGCGGACGTGGATCTGTCCGGTCCCGGTTTCTACCTGAAGCTGATGAACAACAACATGCAGGCGCATCAGTACAACGAAAGACTTTCCTGGGAAGGTTCCACCAATCTGAACGGTTACGCGAACCAGCTCGGCGTCAGTATGGCGAAGAACGAGAAGGAGGCCTATCAGGTCTACTTCTTTGAAAAAGGCGACGGACGCGACGTTCGTCTTGAGGTCGCGCCTTACGTTGACGGCGAAGGACACGAGATCCCCTTTGAGATATACAAGGAGCATTTCCTGACGGTACGCAATGTGGATTCAAGATATTTTGCAGAGGGTCTTATCCCTTATGCCGGCGAAGATATACACGTCAACAAGCAGAGCTGCGCGGTCTTCTACGTTGAACTGCGCACGGCTCCCGATCAGCCGGCGGGCGAATACACGTCTTCATTTACTCTTTATGAGGGCGACGAGGTGCTCAGGACCCATGAAGTGACCGCCACCGTATGGAATTTCGCGCTTCCCGAGTCGCATTACGCAACTACGATCATGGGGCTTTATAATTCCGTTTCCGGATACAGCACCACACGCGGCTTCCTGGAGCAGAGCGGCATACGCTTCAACGACGGCGAGGTCATAGAAGAAGACCGTGAAGAGGCGGAGCGCATACTTGAGGGCTGGCAGGAATTTCTGCTTGACCACGGCGTAACGACTTACGAGATCCCGCGCTTCCTGATAGACGAGGATCCCAAAGCCGCCGCGCTCGCCATGGCGGACACCAGGCGCAAAGCCGTGAGCATTCCGTATAACAGCAGCGAGAAAATCCAACAGTATAAGGATATCATGTATGACGTTCCCTATCTCAGCGACAAGGCGTTCTTCTATACCTGGGATGAGCCGAAATGGACTTCCGACGCGGATGCGGCGGAATATGACGCGCGCTGCGCCCGGATCGCGGAGGAATGGCCGGGTTATCATTCTGTCGTCGGTCTCGACAGTTCGAAATACTACGGATACGTCGGTCCCAAGCTCAGGGCAACGACCGATATCGCATGTTTTAATCACGCGGCGTTTGTAGGCAAAGACTCCGTGTATCAGGATTATATAAGCAACAGATGGTATCGCCAGTGGTGCTACCTTCCGATGGCGACCACCGGCTGCATAGCGGTAACGCGCTGGGGCAAGACGCCGATGGGCGTTCACGCTAAAGCAGTTTACTGGCAGACGGAGGCGTCCCATACAGACGGTCTGCTTAACTGGAACTGCGGCTTCCTGCCCTATAAGGACGGAAAGCCCTGGGATATATGGGGGACCGAAGCCGTTTTCCCGGCAAGCTGGCCTGCGAACCTCAACGGCGAAAGCATTTTTGTCTATGAGAGCAAATCTCTCGGTTACGATCCCGCGACCCCGATCGCGTCCATACGTCTGAAACATATCTCCAACGGTATGGAGGATTACGATTATCTCCAGCTTGCGAAAGAAGCCTTCGGGACCGGCGCCGATTCGCCCTACACGCAGGCTATGAACAAGGTCTTCCAGTATTATACTTCCAAAGGCTCAAAATACGTTTATTCCTGTGAATCTTCCAAATGGTCCGACGGCGGCCCCTATGAGTTTGTCGGACATGATTATTCAAGATTCGAAGAGGCACGCAGGATCCTCGGCGAGGCTCTCAGCGCCGCCGGCGGTGTGGAGCATACATACGGAGAATGGTCCACGGTCGTGGAGCCCGACGATACTCACAACGGTCTTGACGTACGCACCTGCTCACGCTGCGGCGCCGAGGAGAGCAGAAAGACTGCCCTCTGTGCGGAAGGAAAGCATATTTACGAGACTGTATGCGCCGACGATCCCGATTCGCATGATCTGGTCTGCGTCGCCTGCGGGGACACAAAAACCGGGAGCCATAATGCCAAAACCGTGGAAGGCGCAGAGCCGACCTGCAATCTCTTCGGCAGGACCGATGAGGTCGTCTGCGCGGACTGCGGAATGGTGCTGACGCCTGCCGGAACCGTTGCGCCGACGGGACATATTTTCGGTGAATGGGCTGAAGGCAAGGTCGCCACCTGTATGGAGACGGGTATCAGGGCTCATAAACAATGCACGGTCTGCAGCAAATACTTTGATGCGAATGATAATCAGATGGCAACTACGTATATCGCCAAAAACGAAAACCATGTAGGCGAGGAAACGCTCGTCGACGTCCGGGCAGCGACCTGTACGGAAACAGGCTATACGGGCGATATCATATGCTCTGCGTGCGAAAATGTGATCACGGAAGGCAGGGAGGAACCGATCAACGCCTCCAACCACGTGAATACCGAGATCATCAACAGGCAGGACGCCACCTGTACCGCGGCGGGATATTCGGGCGATCTTTACTGCAACGACTGCGAAAAGATCGTGCAGCCCGGCTCTGCGGTCGCCGCCAAGGGGCATACCGACGGCAACAACGACGGCAAATGCGACCGCTGCGGCGCCGAAGTGCAGCAGAAACTCTGCCCGTACTGCCATCAGCCTCACACGGGCTTTATCGGCAATATCATCGGATTCTTCCACCGTATCGCTTACTTCTTCAAAAATCTCTTTAACTGACAGATCCGGAGAACGCTCCGGGAATATCCGGATATAATAAACGAGCCGGGGGCTATGGTATGCCCCCGGTTCCGTTCGGTTCGGCGCAGCCGGAAAACAAACGCTTGCATTTTGCGATAAGTTGTGTATAATAAAATGGTTATAGTATGAACAGAGTGAAAGGACAGGAATCATGGCACCGAAAAAAGACAAAACAGGCAAAGCTCCGGCTGCGAAGATCGAAGGCGGCGAAGAAAAGGCGCAGGCTTTAAAAACAGCCATAGAACAGATCAGAAAGAAGTACGGCGAAGGCGCGGTCATGCGTCTGGGTGAGTCGGGGCTCAAGAATATAGAAGTCATATCCACCGGTTCTCTGGGACTGGACCTCGCCACCGGCGTGGGCGGTCTGCCCCGCGGCAGGATAATCGAGATATTCGGGCCTGAATCCTCCGGTAAAACGACCCTCGCGCTGCACTGCGCGGCGGAGGCCCAGAAGGCGGGCGGCATAGCCGCTTTCGTGGACGCGGAGCATGCTCTCGACCCGATCTACGCCGGCAATTTAGGCGTGGACATCGATTCCCTGCTGGTGTCTCAGCCGGACAGCGGCGAGCAGGCCCTGGAGATCGCGGAGGCTCTTGCCCGCTCCGGCGCCATCGATCTTATAGTAGTGGACTCGGTCGCGGCGCTCGTGCCGAAGGCGGAGATCGACGGCGATATGGGCGAGTCCCACGTCGGTCTTCACGCAAGGCTTATGAGTCAGGCGCTGCGCAAACTGGCGGGCGTCGTGGCAAAGTCGAACGCTGTCGTTATCTTTATCAACCAGCTGCGCGAAAAAGTCGGCGTCATCTACGGCAACCCCGAGGTCACTACGGGCGGCAGGGCGCTCAAGTTCTATTCGACGATCCGTATAGACGTGAGGAAGGGCGAGATTCTAAAATCCGGATCCGGCGCCGACAAGGAACTGTACGGCAGCCGTACCAAGGTCAAGATAGTAAAGAACAAGGTCGCGCCTCCTTTCAAGGAGACCGAGTTCGACATTATTTACGGCAAAGGCATCTCCAAGACCGGCGAGCTCCTGGATACCGGCGTTGATACGGACGTTCTCAAGAAGAGCGGCGCCTGGTTCTATGACGGTGAAATGCGCCTGGGCCAGGGCAGGGAGGCGGCAAAGGAATATATCGACTCGCACCCGGATTACGCCGCGGAGCTGGAACGCAGGATCTTCGCCGCGGTCAAAGGATCGGACGTGATTGAGGAGAAAGACGCGTCTCCCGCCGCTTCCGCGACAGACAGTCTGTCGGAAACGGACGTCAGTCTTGATATCGCCGTAGAGGACGACGAGTTTTAACTTGTGGAACTGGAATTAAGGGACGGCAAAGGCGGCAGATATCACATATACGCCGACGGCGAGTTTATAGCCTCTGTTTCACCCGAGGTATGGTACACCCTGCCGGACAGGCTGCGTGAAGATCCCGGCGAAGAGGAAATAACCGAACTCAAAAACGAGATCGCAGCCAGAAAGGCCTATTCCTCCGCACTCAGGATAGTGACCGTCCGCGCGCACTCCGAAAGGGAACTGCGTGTGAAACTCGGCAGGAAATATCCTCCCGGCGCCGTAGATGCGGCGATAGACCGCTGCCGCGACGCGGGATTTATAAACGACCGGGAATTCGCGGCGCTGTTCGCACGTGAGCTTGCCGAAAAAAAGCGTTACGGTATAATGCGGATACGTCAGGAACTTGCCGCGAGGGGTGTGGAAAGAGAGTACGTCGAGGAAGCTCTTGATATGCCGGATGTGGATTTTTCCGAAAATATCAGATACATAATAGAAACCAGATATTATGATTGTCTCGACTCGGAAAAGGGCAGGCGGAAACTGTTCGCCGCGCTGAGCCGGTCGGGTTACGGTTATGACGAAATAAAAGAGGTCCTTTCGGATCTCGGTGAGGAAGAGGTGTAAAAGCGTATGAGCATAAGAGTCGGATTTGTGTCTCTCGGCTGTCCGAAAAATCAGGTCGACGCCGAAATGATGCTGGCAAAACTCTCTGCGGACGGAGAAATTGAAATAACGAACGATACTCATTACGCAGACGTTATCGTTATCAATACCTGTTCCTTTATTGAGGACGCGAAAAAAGAGAGCATAGACTCCATCCTGGAGATCGCGGACTTCAAGCGCGACGGATTCGTAAAAAGGATCGTCGTGACCGGCTGCCTTGCGGAGCGTTACCGCGACGAGATCAAACGCGAGCTGCCCGAGGTGGACTGCGTACTGGGTCTCGGCGCGAACGGGGATATAGCCGAAGCCGTCAAAGCTGCCGCAAGGGGCGAGGCGAAGGACAGTTTCCCTGACAATACTTTGCTTCCTTTGTCCGGAGAAAGAACGCTGACTACTCCGGATTACCTTGCTTATCTGCGCATAGCAGACGGCTGCAGCGCCGCCTGTTCATACTGCGCGATACCCGCCGTCAGAGGACCTTACCGCTCAAGGAGCGAGGAGGATATCATAGATGAGGCACGGAAGCTTGCGGACGGGGGAGTCAGAGAACTGATACTTATCGCCCAGGACACCACCCGCTACGGGCTTGATCTTTACGGCAGTCTGCGGCTGCCCGGGCTTCTGAAAAAGCTGTGCGCCATAGAGGGCATACACTGGATAAGGATGCTCTACTGCTATCCCGACGCTGTGACAGACGATCTGCTCGACGTCATGGCTTCCGAGCCGAAGCTGCTGCACTATATCGACATTCCCCTTCAGCACGCGAGCGGCAGGATACTGCGGGCCATGCGCCGTCCGGGGAATATGAACAGTTATCTTGAACTGCTGTCCCGTATCCGTGAAAAAATGCCCGACTGCGTGATCCGCACCACATTTATAGCCGGCTTCCCGGGAGAGACCGACGACGACTACGACGCCCTCGCCGAATTCGTGCACAGGGGCGGGTTTGACCGCATGGGATGCTTCGCCTATTCGCAGGAGGAGGGGACTCCCGCCGCCGCCATGCCGGATCAGGTCGATCCCGAGATAAAACGCGAGAGGGTAGACGCGCTCATGACCCAGCAGTACGGCATCCATCTTGAGAAACAGAAAGCGCGGCTGGGGCAGACCGTGGAATGCGTGGTCGAGGGCTACGACGCCTACACCGATTCCTATTACGGCAGAACGTGGATGGACGCTCCGGAGATAGACTCCGGCGTGGTATTCACGTCCGAACAGGAGCTGACAGACGGCGAATTTGTCAAGGTAAAGCTGTTTGAAGTGAACGACTACGATTACCTGGGAGAAGCGGTGTTTCAGTGAAAATCCTGACGGTTTTTTCTGAATGAATAATTACGGTTCGGTTTTGATTATTTTATTATATGAAACTTTTTAAAAAAAAGAAAAACAAAAAGACCGCGCAGGGAGTGTTTGAGAGCGTGGAAGTGAACGGACAGAAAGTCACCGTTACCGCATTCTACCTGTACCACGATAAAAAGTCGGGCAAGAGTTATATCGAGATCGCCGCGCCCGAGATAGTGGAAGCTCTGCATTTCTCCGACGTGGATATAAAAGTCAGACTGCCGGACAAGACCATCGCCGTCAAGGCGGATTATGACAGCGCGTATCAGAAAAAAAGCCAGAATAAAGAATTCAAGATCTATAAATTCATGATAACGAAGTATAACGAATACTACGGCTGAGGCAGAACAGAATGAAAAAACTATCTATGATCGTCCCGTGTTACAACGAGAGCGCGGTCCTTCGGGCTTTTTACTCCGAAACGACCGGGGTGCTGAACAATCTCGACGGTTTTGAATGGGAACTGATCTTCGCGGATGACGGCTCTTCGGACGACACCATACGCATCATCGCCTCACTTGCCCGGACCGACGCGCATGTAAAGTACGTTTCCTTCTCCCGCAATTTCGGCAAGGAATCCGCCATGCTCGCAGGGCTCAGGGGCGCGACCGGCGATTACGTCGGTTTTATAGACGCCGATCTCCAGCATTCGCCGGATATGATACCCGGTATGCTCAACGCGGTGGCCGTGGAAGGCTTTGACGTAGCCGCCTGCCGCCGTGTGGACAGGGCGGGCGAAAACGGTCTGAAAAGCGCGCTTTCCGCCGGGTTTTATAAGATCGTGAATAAAATATCCGATACCTATATAGACGACGGCGCGCAGGATTACCGGATATTCAACCGCAAGGTTGCGGACGCGATACTCGCCATGCCCGAGCATAACCGTTTCACGAAGGGCATATTCCCGTGGGTGGGATTCAGCACAAAGTGGTTCCCTCACGAAAACCGCGAACGAGCCGCGGGCACATCCAAGTGGTCTCTTTTCAAGCTTGTCAGATATGCGTTTGACGGCATCCTGGGCTACACGGACGCGCCGCTGAAAGTGCCGCTGTTCCTCGGCGCAGGGCTCACCGCGCTGTCTGTGATCTACCTTATAATAACCGTGATAATCGACGCGGTAAAGGCGAATTTCGGCTTTACAAACTGCTTCATCATATTTCTTATCATGTTCATAGGCGGACTGCTGCTGCTTTCCGTCGGCATAGTCGGCGAGTATATCGCCCGTATCTACGCCGAGTCGAAAGACAGGCCGCAGTACCTTATAAAATATACCAATATTGATTCACTCATCTGAACACGGAGGATACAGATATGGCATTCAGCTTCATAGACATGGAGCATCAGATCCTTAAATTCTGGGACGACAACGACAGCTTCAACAAATTAAGGGCGAAAAACAGCGGCAATACGCGTTTCCGTTTTATCGACGGGCCGATAACCGCCAACAACCCCATGGGTATCCACCACGCCTGGGGCAGATCGCTCAAGGATATCTTCATCCGCTATCACTCGGCAAAGGGCTGCGACTGCCGTTATCAGAACGGCTTCGACAGTCAGGGGCTCTGGGTCGAAGTGGGCGTTGAGCGTGATCTCGGGTTCGAGAACAAAAAGGATATCGAGAGATACGGCATAGACAAATTCACCGAAAAGTGCATCGACCGCGTAAAGACTTACTCCGGAGTCATCACCGAGCAGTCCAAACGCCTCGGGCAGTGGATGGACTGGGACAATTCCTATTACACCAACACCGACGAGAATATCGGCGGCATCTGGCATTTTCTGAAAAAGTGCCACGAGAACGGCTGGATAGAGCAGGAGTACAAGCCCATGCCCTGGTGCCCGCGCTGCGGCACGTCCCTCTCCGAGCACGAGATGACGGGCTCCTATAAGCTTATCACCCACAATTCCGTGTTTTTCAAGCTTCCGATAGTCGGCAGAGACGCAGCCATACTTGTCTGGACCACCACGCCCTGGACTCTATCCTCCAACGCCGCTCTGGCGGTCAACCCCGAGATTGATTACGCCGAGGTAAAGATAAAGAGCGACCCGCGTCCGCTGTATCTGGCCAAGAACGCAATCAAGTATCTGGGCGACGACAAGCTTGAGGTCGTGCGCATGTTCAAGGGCTCCGAGCTTGTAGGGCTTAAATACGAGACCTGCTTCCCCGAGTTCGAAAAGCAGCAGAACGTCGATCACCGTATCGTTGCGTGGGAGGACGTCGGCGCGGACGAGGGTTCCGGCGTCGTGCATATCGCTCCCGGCTGCGGTATCGAAGACTTCGAGCTGGGCAGACGCGAGGGCATCTCTCAGATCATGCCGGTGGACGACACGGGCATATTCATGCAGGGCTTCGGCTTCATGACGGGCAAGGACAGTCACGACATAGCCGACGAGTGCTTTGAGGAACTCGAAAAGCGCGGCAAACTCTATAAAATAATGCCGATAGAACACAGCTATCCCGTCTGCTGGCGCTGCAAGCACGAGGTCATTTTCCGCCTTGTCCCCGCGTGGTACATAAGGACTGCGGAACTTAAGCCGCGTCTTTTAAGAGCGGCGGAGTCCGTGAAGTGGGAGCCTGCCAGCAACGGCAAGCGTATGGCGGACTGGCTCAACAACATGGGAGACTGGAATATTTCGCGCAAGCGCTATTACGGTATGCCCCTGCCCTTTTATCCCTGCGACTGCGGTGAACTGACGGTCGTGGGCTCCAAGGCGGAGCTGAGGGAGCTCGCCGTTGACAAAGGCCTTGTGGACGAGCTGCCTCAGATGCACCGTCCGTGGATAGACGAAATAAAGATAAAATGCCCGCGCTGCGGCAAAGAGGTCGGGCGCATCAGGGATATCGGCGACGTCTGGCTTGACGCCGGCATAGTGCCGTTCTCCACCACGGGTTATTTCACAGATAAAGAGGAATGGCGCAAAAACTTCCCGGCGGAGTGGATAACCGAGATGCGCGAACAGGTCAGGCTCTGGTTCTACTCCATGCTGTTCATGAGCGTGGTGCTGGAGGACCGCGCGCCCTACGAGCGCGTCCTGGCGTTC